>NZ_JBSEFH010000014.1:0-180199 GCF_053570585.1 Pseudochelatococcus sp. B33
TGCGGCAGCGGCGGGAAACTGCAACGTGAGGTCATGGCCCTGCCCTTTCATTTCACCACCACCGCGCTGGACAGATGCACGCCGTCGAGCAGCGGAACCGCCAGCGTCGGCGCCGGGCCGCTTGGCCCCATCGCCGTCGGGTGGACGTGGCCCTGCAGCAGCGTCCAGAGAATCTTGAACTGATTGCCCATGACCGTCGGCTCCGCCGCCCCGGCGCCGAGCGCCACGGAGGTGCCCGAGATGTTCACCTTGGGCGCCAGCACGTTGACCGTGTCGCCCTTGATCTCGACCGAGGCGCCGTCCTTGCCGGCGATGAGGATCGAGTCCTCGCTCATGGTGATCAGGTGGCCGGATTCGCTCTGCAGCGTCGCGGCCGTGCCGTCCGCGTCGAGGAACAGATTCGCGCCCTTGTTGTTCGACAGGATGACCGAACCGTCATCGGCAAGCGCCAGAAAGGCGTTGGCGCCGTGGCGCAGGGTGATCTTTTCCTCGCCGTCCTTGTCGGAGATGTGCAGCGTATGGCCGAAGGGGGTTTGGATCACACGCTCGGTCTGCGGTGTCTCCTGCGTCTCGGGAGGGGCGCTGCCCTCGGGATACCAGACGCCGACCCAGATCGGGTATTCCGGATTGCCGGCCTCGAATTCGACCCAGACGTGCGTGCCCGGCGGCGGCAGGTAGAAATGGCCGTAGGGCAGGCAGGGCCGCGCCCACACCGCGCCCCCGACGCCGAAGATCGACGGCACCCTAACCTTGATGAGCCCGCGCGCGTCCGGCTCCGAGGCGGCGTCGACGGTGCCGCTGTACTTGCCGTAGAACCTCGTTCCCTGGCGGCCCATATCCAACATGGCAACCATCTTCGGCTCCCTTCCTCAGCATGTCGCTTCAAAGCGGGTGCGGTAGGTCAGACGCGTGTCGACGACCTCCCGCATCCCGGTGAACCAGTTGCGCGTGCGCGCCGTGTCCTCGCGTTCGTACAGGTGGTTGACCTTGCGCACGTACCAGATGCCCGAGGCGCCGTTGGCGAGACCGGTGATCTCGACCGACCCCTTGGCGCGCAGGAAGACCGTGCCCATCGCGAGGCCCGTGCCGAAAAGGCCGCGGATGCGGGTCTTGTCGCGTTCCACGAGGCCGCGCGCCAGCGCCGGGTCCGAGGGCACGCCCGCCCGCTCGGTCACGGGGCGCATGGCCTCCGGCGTGACGGGCTGGGCATTGGCGAAATCGACCGCCGCCGCTGCTCCGGCGGCGCGTCCAGCGCCGACCGCGGCCTCTAGCCCCTCGACCTGGTTCGCGCCGAGCGCGGCGGGGGGCTCGGGGGCATGCGGGGCGCCGGCCTCCTGCACGACCGCGCCGGTTTCCGGGTTCATCGTCACCACGCTGGCCGAAGGCGCCGCCCCCGATCCGATGCGCTGGGTCCGGAACTCGATCAGCGAGGAATAGCCCCGGCAATAGTTCAGCGTGCCGAGTTTCGGCTGCGCCAGCAGCGCGGTTTCGGATATGAAATAGAGCCGCGACGCCCCGCCCTCGGCCAGTTCCTCGGGACTGTCGGACGCGTCCGCGTTGACCTCGACGAAGGCGCGGGCACGGTAGCGCTCGGCGAGATCCTGGATCATCTGCCAGTCCGTGCGGTTGAACTGCTCGAGTTTCCGGTCCTCGCTCCACTGCGGCATCGGGTCGATCACCACATCCGCGACGGGGATCTGCGCCCGTTGCGCGATCGCGGTCAGGATCTGATCGAGCGTGCCGACGTGCTGGCGCTGCTCGTTGGGAGGCATCACCTGCAGCCTGTCCGAGAAATCGTAGGCGATGAACCGCAGCCGGCCGGTCGTGCTGCCGGCAGAGGGCGCGACGGCTTCGGTGCGCTTGATGACGCCCATGAACAGCAGCGCGTGTTCGCTCTCCCAGCCCATTTCGATGCGCACTTCCATGCCCTCGCGGATGACCTCGCCATTGACCTGGGCCTGATCGGACACGACCACGGTCGCCTTGTCGGTGCCCCGGTCCAGATCCTCGACATCGACCGAGATGACCTGCGGCGCGATGTCGGCGAACGGCTTCTGCGCGCCGAGCCTGACCTTGAGGTACACGTTGCTGTCGGACGGCATGTCAGAACCTCCGCGTCCTCAGCACGCGCCCGAGGCCCGTGCCCTGCGGCAGGGTCACGCTCTGCCCCGGCCGCCAGTCGAGCGGAAAGACCAGCGGGTTGGCGTCGGCGATGAACCACCACGCGTCCGAACGCCCGTAATAGCGGTGCGCCAGGCTTTCGAGGCTGTCGTCCCCGGTCAGCAGGAGCCGCGTCTGGGTCGAGGTCGCGGGCGGCTCGGGCCGCATCGGCAGGTAGGTGACGGGCGCATCCCCGTCGGCTGCGGACGGGCCGTTTTCCGCCGGCAGGACGAAATAGCGCGAACGGGTCGAAACCGGCATGATCTCCTCCTGCTAGAACACGTTTTCAAGGCTGGTGTAGATCGGCACGCCCAGCGGCGTGGCGGCTGCGAAATCGCGTCCGATATCGGGCCGGCCGAGCGCGCGGCCCGCCGCGAGCTTGCGGATCACGAAGTCGGAAAACGGCGTCGTCGAATGGGTCTGCTCGGCCAGCGACACCTTGACCTCGGCCCTGGCGGGCGACAGATCGCCCTGGAATTCCGTGATCTTGATGTCCAGGTCCTCCATGATGCAGTCATAGGACAGAGGTCCGTAGACCAGCGTCACCATGGGCGGCGCGTTCCAGCAGGGCAGGTTCCATTCGCGCGTGAAGATCCCGTTGGCCAGCGTCGACAGGATGTCGAGCGCGTCCCACGACGGGTACATGAACGACCGCAGCACCGCGAGGTCGGGCTCGATCGAGCCGCCGAAATGGCTGCCGGATTCACGCGGGCCCGGCTCCAGCGCGTCCAGCTTGAATTCCAGCGTGAACTTGCGCGGTTCGCCCTCCAGCGCCTCGTAGGGCTTGGTCGCGGTCAGCAGGGGTCCGAACTCCTTCAGGTCCTCGTAGATCCCCTTCAGCGTGTCGAAGGCACCCGAGGCGGCGGCGGCCTGGTCGAAGATCCATTGCCCGGTCGCGTTCGATTGCTGCCACTTGTAGCGCTTGCGCTCCTGCAGCAGCGTCGGGTTGTACTGGAAGCGGAAGATCAGCGGCGGGATCTGGTAGATATTGGCAAGAATTCCACGGGCCAGGGTCATGTCCAGTCTCCTTCACGATATCAGGGCGCGGGGGTCGTCGACGCGGATCCCGCGTTCGTCGAGTTCGATTGCGTGGCGATGCCATGCCGTCCAGATATCCTCGTCCGACATCGGCGGCTCGGGCGCGAGCGGAATGGGCGTCAGGTAGGGCGTCTCGGGCGGGTCGAGCACGATCTCGACCCTCTCGATCTCGACCGAGGCATGCGGCCGGTCATAGGCGCCGCGCATCAGGTCGAGCGCGCCGGGGGGCGGCTCGCCCGCTTCCGGACGGCGCGTCAGATGCTGCACCGCCCGGTCGAAAATGGCCGCGATCGTGCCTTCCGAGGTCAGCCAGGTCTGGTAGGCGCTGGCGATGTCCTCGAGCCCCGTCGCGGGGCTTTCGGCGGCGAGCGGCGCGGCGATGGCGCTCGCCAGCGCATCGGCATTGGCGGTGATGGTCGCCCTGTGTCCTTCCAGCACGCGGCGCGACAGATCGCCTTCGTGCGCGATGGCGGCGTCGAAGCGCCCGCCGAGCCCGGTCAGCGCACCGTTCACCGTGTCGAAGGCATCGCGCGTGGCGGTGGTGATCTCGGCCCCCGTCGTCGCTATGCCGGCGGACAGCGCGTCGTGAAGCGGGTCGAGAATGTCGTCGATCTTGGGGAAATCGCCGATGATCTGCTCGGTCGTGGGCGCCGCGCCCGTCCCCGCGACAGCGCCCGGCAGGGTCCCCCTCACGCCGGCGGACATGCCGGCGAAACCGGCGTCGAAGGCGGTGTTGAGCCTTTGGGTGAGGTCCTCCGGCAGGCGCTGGGCGGAATCGGACATGACCGCGACGGTGATCATGAAGATCGGCTCGATGAGCCCCGGCAGCATCCGCACGAGATGGTCGATGGTGCGGAAGACCGACAGGTTGCCGATCTCGCGCAGGGTGTTGAAGACGCCGTTCACCAGCCATTGCAGCAGCGCCTTGACGATGGCGGTCAGCGCGCCGGTCATCACCTCGAGCGCGGCGAAGGCGTTGTCGAGGATCGAGGAAATGACGCTGACGATGGACCCGAGAATGCCCTCAAGCACCGTGCCGATGATGCCGACGATGGACGCCGTCAGCCGCGCCGCCGTGGCCATGATCTCGAAGATCGTGGTCAGCACCACCCCGCGCAGCACGAGGATGTTGCGCAGGATGAACTGGAAGGTCAGCAGCAGCTCGCGCCGGATCTCGGGCAGGCTCGTGACCAGCAGCGCGATCGCGCCGACGAGGCTCGGGATCAGCAGGATCAGCCCGTCCACGAGATGCATGGCCCGTTCCAGCAGCCGGTTGACCCCGCTCAGGATCTCCATCCACTTCTGGCCCTCCGGCGTCAGCACCTCCGGCGCGATCCGCCCGGCCCGATCGCCCGCACCGGGTCCTTCCGAGGCGGTGGTGAACAGTGCCGTCAGCCCCCGGACGAGCCCCTGGATGCCATCCACCGTGGTCAGCAGCGTCTCGCCGGTCTCGGCCTGGGTCACGGGATTGGCCTCTTCGGCGGACGGCTGGTTCTGCGGCGCGGTGATCCCCAGCATCCGGATGATCTCGCGGATGTCGCCGACCGTGCGGCGCAGGTCGCGGATCATCATCGGCAGGCCCCAGGCCGCGACCGTGCCGCCGATCGCCCCGCCGATGATCCCGCCGACGAGATGGCCGACCCCGCCCAGAAGCCCCATCAGCAGATCCGCGATGGAGTTTCCGGGCGCGAGGTCGTTGATGTTGATGACGTGGACGCGCAGCGCGCCTTGGTACATCGGCGGGGCGCCGAAGCTCGCCCCTTCGGCGAAGGCCTTGCTGAACTCGATCCCCATGTAGCGGGACGAGGCGCGCTCGACCTCCTCCAGCGCGCGCCGCGCGACCCTGACTTCGGTGAGCAGCACCCCGAGAGCGCCGATGACCATGCTGTCCGGATCCATCGCGCCCTCCCTACCCGCCCGGAGCCGGGCTGCTGGCGGCGGTGCGCCAGGAAGACAGGCGATCCTCGCCCCGGGCGTAGGCCGAACGCACCTCGCTTGCGAATTGCGCCGCGATCCTGCGCGCGGTGGCCTGATCAAGCTCCGCGGCCCGGAGCCGGATCACCATTTCCGGCATGTGGACGCGGCCGAGCCTCGCCCGCTCCAGCAGGATGCGCGGCGAGGTCGCGTTGACCTCGACCGGGGTGTCCACGTTGCGCTCCAGATGAGAGCGCCACTGCGCCATGACGAAGCCGAGGAAACCGCCGAGCGCCGCCTCCATCGTACGGAAGGCCCCAGCGACGCCCATGGCGAAGGCTTCGGCCACAGGCGCGAGGGCCGACGGGCCGCGCGTCTCCGGCGGGAAGGCGCGCGCGGCAAAGGCATCCGTGCCTTCGGCCAGCTGGCGATAGACGCGATGCAGGCTGGAGCGCGCCGCGCTCGCGCCCGCGAGGTCGAATTCGCCGGCGGCATTGTCCAGCATGGTGACCATGCCGTTGGCCGTGGCCTGCAGTTCGGTGTTCAACCGGTTGCCCAGATCGTCGACGATCTGCGACAGGCCTTCGCGCGCCGGACGGACAACGAGCGCCGCGAGATCGGGCTCGCTGTCCTCCGTATAGCGCAGGACCGGCTGCTCCCCCAGCTCCCGCACCTCACGGTTCAGGCGCGAACCCAGCAGGTCGAGCCCGGCAATCAGGCCGGCGAAGTTGAAGTCCTTGATGATGCCGCCGATGGCGCCGGCAAGGTTGAGCTTGATCGATCCCGCCAGAAGCGCGCGCATCCGCGTCATGCCGCGCGCCAGCTCGTCGCGGGCACGCTGGCCGTTGCCCTCGCCCAGCAGCAATTGCTCGACCGTGACCGGAAACGAGCCCGGCGCGACATAGCGCGCGGGCTTCTCGTCCTTGTTGTAGGCGAAATGGATCATGAAATCGCACAGATGCTGGATCGCGACCAGCGCCCGGTGGATCAGTTCGGTGAGATCGATCGCGATGATCTGATTGCCGAAGCCGATCAGTGCGGCGATCAGGTTGCGCACCCCCTCCCAGAAGGTCGACAACTGGCCGACGAAGGCCGTCAGTCCGCCGTGAAGCCCGAACAGATAGGCGCTGGAAAATCGGACCCAGTGGTCCAGATGGGAGATGGCATAGTCTCTCGCGACGATGAGGAAGGCGATGCCCGCCTCGCTGAAGGTGGTCACGGCATGGGACAGGCCGGCAAGAAAGCGGCTGCGGATGTCGAAGACGGCGGATTCGATGCCGGCGAGCTCGCTGATGGTCTCGTGCCGCAGCCACTGGATGACGTCGGGACCCAGGATCATCGCCAGTGCGCTGACGGCCGGAAGCAGGATCAGGGCCCCGGCGATGTCGCGCGTCCATTCGTCAAGGCGCATGTCGAGCGGCAGATCGGACAAGGGGGCGGCGCCCGCCGCCGCCGACATGGCGGAGGTGTCCGGCCCCATGATCGCCCGGGCGACGGGCTTCATCCGCACGTAGATGCCCGCCCTGCCGGCTCCGATCGCACGGAAGGCAAGCGCCCCCATGCCGAAGATGTCGACGGCCGAGACCGCGCCCTCCTCGAACATGCGCGCCGAGGGCTCGCGAAAGCGCGCCACCGAGCCGCGCACCGTGCCGGTGATCTCATGGAGGATGGCGGCAAGGCGGGGGAGCAGCGTCGCCTCGTGCACGCGGCCGGCGATCTGGCCGGGCAGGTTCCAGGCCGGGCCGAGCCCCGCCAACCGCGCCCCCCAGCCCGGCGACGGCACGGACAGCGCCGCCCCCGCCTGCGCGCGGGTGACATAGGCCGAGACCGCCTCGTCCGTGAAGCGGAAGACGGGATAGGCGCGTGTCAGCATCTCGGCCTTCTCGGCATCCGAGAGGCGGCGCGACAGCCCCTTCTGCAGCGCCGCCGAGGCGTAGTTCATGTCGCCCAGTATCCGCTTGAGGGTTGGTGCCTGCGGCAGGGCGATCGTGTTCCAGAGCAGGATGATCGGCATGTCACCCTCCCGTCGGAACGTCGGATACGCGATAGGTTTCGGCGAGCATCGCGGCCGTCACCATATCGCGGAAGGCGCGCAGGTCGGGCGCATAGGCGCCCTGCGGCGCATGGATCGCCAACACCTCCACCACCGGCTGCAAGCGGCCGGAGTCGGGCAGCACGAGCTGCGGATGCTCGGGAAGCGGCCCGGCGGTCGGCTCGACCTGGTAGATCTCGCGGTCGATACTGTCGAAGATGTCGCGCAGTTCCGGGGCATAGATCCGAAACGCGGCGGGAAGCACACGTCCGACCGCCGCGTAGATCGCGTCGCGCAGGGCAAGCTGCCGCGGCGAGGGCGCGGTCGGCGCCGCGTTCTCGCGCAGGAGGTCGGCGAAGGCCGAACGTGGCCGGCGCATCATGGCGGCGGGAAGGCGTCTTGCGCCCTCGGCCTCGCGCGCCGCGCGCAGCATTTCGGCCGCGTCACTGCCCAGGTCGCGATGCGCGGGAGTGCCGATCTGCGCCCGCAGGGTCTCCACATCGGGAAGCACGGGCACGCCGGGAAGGTCCGGGACCTCGAGATCGGGAAGATCCGGCAGCGACAGACGCCGCGCCGCGCCGATCACGTCGGCGATGGCGAGAGCCGTCTGGGGGCCGATCTTCTCGCCTGCCCTCTCGCCCGGCAGGGCCTCGCCGATCTCATCCGCCACGGCAAAGCCGAACATCGTCCAGAAGCTGCGCAGGCTTTCCTCGATCTGGGCCGCCTTGCTCGGCCCGCCGCCCGATGGGGAGGTCCCCGCCCCGAGCCCGGAAAAGGCCGATGTGATCGCGGGCATCAGCGCCATGAAATCCGTGATCATCTGAATCAGCTGCCCCAGGGGCGTCGCCTTGAACGCGTCGACGATGCGCTCGGAGAGCCCGTCGATGTAGGTCGAGATCCGGGTGTTCAGCGTATCGAGCGCCGCGCCAAGCTCGACCTTCATGCTCTCGATCAGAAGGTTCACGCTGTCCACGATCTTGCCGGGCAGAGCCATGAGGGCCGTGAACAGCCCGAGGATCGCGCCTCTGATCGACCCGCCGCGGAAGGGAGCGAGCAGCGCGTCCTTGATGCCCTCGGCGGCCTCCTTCGCGACCTCGATCGTCTCAAGGCCGAGCGCCTTGATCGCGCGCCACTGGTTCACCAGCGACGGGATCAGCGGCAGGAACTTGACCACCACGATCGAGACGAACCCGAGGACCTGCGCGAAAAGATGCGCGATCCGGTTCATGAGCAGGACGAGGCCACGCAGCACCGGATTACGGATTTCGTCGACAGGCCCGGTCAGCTGGTCCCAGAAGCGGAAGAAGGCGTCGAGCATCGCCGCCAGATCGCCCAGCAGGTCATGGACGGCGCGCGTCGTCTGGTCGGCGTTCATGGCGCTCGCCACGGCGAAGCCCACCAGCACCGGCAGACCGAGGAACAGCGACAGCCCCGGGCCGAGCGCGCCCATCAGCGGGCCGCCGATCAGGCCGATCAGGACCTTGGGGACTTCCTCGTACCAGGCGGTGCCGAGCAATTCCAGAAACTCCAGCACCATGTATCCGGCGATGAAGCCGCCCGTCACCGAAAAGACCGAGCCCAGCAGCACGCCCGAATAGGTGGCGAGCGGCCGCAGCAGGCTCATTTCGGCCGCCGGTCCCGGCATGGAGGCCTGGGCCTGCTCCAGCCGCGCCCTGAGCGCGTCGATATTGTCGATGGCGATGTAGAGATTGAGCCGCCGCTCGGGCACCAGCGGCCCGAACCACCTGACGAGGAACGCACCTCGCGCGCGGCGCAGAAGCTGCTCCTCGAGCGGCACCAGCCGCTCCCACGCCGCCAGCCGCCCGGCCGTCTGGGTCAGTGCCTTCGACAGTTCGGGAAACAGGGCGATGGGCATGTCTTCTCCATCTCGGCGCAGAACCTATCCGTTCCGCGCCGCCTTGATCTGGGCGTTCTCGCGTTCGATCTGCTCGGCGAGAAGCTTGACGAAGACCCGTCTTTCCGGGCTCGCCATGTCCATGATCTCGCCATGCGACCAGTGCAGGTGATAGGCTAGGAAGAAGATTTCCTGGCGCAGCGCCTCAGCGCTCAGTCCGGCGACAAAAAATGGGTCATGTCCAGACTGGTGCGGATGTTGCTGCCGCAACTCGGGCAGATGCAGTCGCGGGACAGGTCGATCCCCGGCGCCGCCTGGTTCAGCGCCCGGTCGATCAGCCGCCGGTCGGTCAGCGTCAGCTCCTGGAAGATGCGCGAGCCGAGCTGCTCCAGCCGGTGCTTGGGCATGTCGCCGAGCCGGGTGAGGCAGCGGGCCAGCAGCGCGTTCTTGCCGTTCGACGGATTCTTGCGGATGAGCGGCGCCACGACGGTCTCGTCGATGCCCTTGGGCAAGGTCAGCGACATCGACGTGTGGCATTGGTCCTTGTCCCAATAGCCGTCCTGCAGCTCGACCACGACCTCCGCCAGTTCCTCGTTCTCGCCAAGGACCTTGACCGGAAGCTCGTCGAGATTCTCCACGACTTCGAGCTTCTCGCCGCAGGACGTGCAGGTGTAGGTCGCCGGCAGTTCGGGGCCGAACGTGAAGGCCCGCAGGCGGATCAGCACGTAGTTGCGGTCGGCCGAATACCAGTTCGCCACGTCCTGCTTGGTCAGCGACTGGCTGCCCTCGAACTGCGTCACGCAGGAATGGATCAGTTCGGTCACCAGCTTGCCGCCGTTGCCCTGGTTGGACTTTTCGGCGAGGATCGCCTCCTCGCGCCCGGTCATCTTGCGCACGGCGCCCCGGCGCCTGACCACGCCGTCCGTTCCCTCGAAGCCGATGGGCAGGACGAATTCCGCTTCGCGTATCGGTGCGTTCATTATGCGCCCCCTCCTGTTGCGTCGATCCGCTCAAGCCCTTCGTGCTCGATCTCGATCGTTTGCGTGAAGAAGTTGGTGGATCCCGCCTCCAGATCGCTGAACTTGGAAGACTTGATCCATCCGTCTTTAATCAGGAAGGTCAGCACGACCACTCCGTTGTCCCGCTTTTCGATGCGGAAGTTCTTGCGCACGCGCGAGCCCTGACCGAGCTTGTCGGCGAAATTGAAAGTCTCCTTCCACCAGTCGTGGAACATCTTGTCATATTGCGAGCCGTCCATCCGCCGCTCGATGACCAAGGTTTCGAACTTGACCTTCGTCGACGAGATCTTGTAGATCTGGGTCGATCCGCCGTCGGGCTGCTCGATCATGTCGTAGGAGCCTTCGGAAAGGCCCGAGATCTTGGTGACGCCGGGGCTTTCCTGTGCATCGACGATCAGGACATATTCCGTCGATTTGTAGCCTTCGATGATGCCGCCTACGTCGGGCATTGGCTTGCTCCTCTCATGCTTCGGATGCGCTGGAACCGCCCGGCTGCTGGCCGACGCGGACGACGATGGTCTCGGCCGGAACCGAGGGGTAGAAGGTGATGTCCACGTTCAGAAAGCCCAGCTGGACCTGGGCAGGCGGATTGTTCGAGGCGTCACAGATGACGGTGAAGACCTCGGAAGGCTTGCCGGTGCCGAAGGCGCCCTGCTGCCAGAGCTGCGTCAGGAAGGGGATGACCGAATCGTATTTGATGAGGCTCCACAGCCGGTCCTTGTTCGGCTCCTGCCGCACCCAGCGCAGCCCCTCGCGCAGCGAGGACTTCACGAAGTTGAACAGCAGCCGCACGTTGACGAACAACCAGCGGCTGTCGGTGGACAGCGTGCGCGAGGCGTCGATGACGATGCCCGCGCGCGGCATGGGACGGATGCCGTTGATCGCGCCTTCCTTGACCAGCGCGGTGTGGTCCACGTCCGAAAACCGGGTGGTGACGTCGATGGCGCCGCGAACCTGCGCCTCGTCCCCGGCCGGCGCCTTCCAGATGCCGCGCGTGCTCTCGATCCGGGCGTAGACGCCCATGACGTGCCCGGTCGGCGGGATGGTCTTCAACGGATTGTCGCCGACGCCGAGAGGGTCGGACACCACGATCCACGGACCGTAGAGCGCGCCGTACCGCTTCATCCCCATCAGCGCCTGGCCGTAAGCGATGGCCGAGCCGCCCGCGATCGCGTTCTCCGGCACGGCGCCGACGTACATGGCGTCGTCGCGGCCCTCGCAATAGGTGATCCCGGCCTGGGCGATGGCCGCATCGGTGCGCTCGCTGGTGACGATCTGCACCTGAAAGGCATCGAAGGCGTAAAAGCCCGTGCCGGCGGCGGCGTCACCGATGAAGTCGGGCGCGGTCGGCGCACTGTCGACCCCGCCGGTGCTCAGCGCCAGGGCGAGCGGCAGGTCGGCCGGGCGGTCCTCCCCGACACCCGTCGCCGAGTTCTCGTCGATGCCCCGGACGAAGGTCGATCCGGTCAGCGGATCGTTCAGCACTGCGACGGCGTAGTTCGCCACGTCGCTTTCCATCGACAGGCCCTCGCGAACCTCGACCTGATCCTCGGGCTGGGTGCCGCCCTGATAGATCTCAATGTCGAACTCCAGCGTCGCGATCCGCAGGTCGGTCGTGGTATAGGCGCCGGGGGCGGCAAGGGCGGGAGACCACGACACCGCCCGGGTCGTCAGGTTGACCGACATCAGCTTGACCTGCTCGGTCGTGGCGCCGTCGCTGAATTCGACCGCATCGCCGACCTTCAGCCTGGACACGTCGGCCAGGGTCGCACCCGTGGCGCCCAGGGCCGATGTCGTGGCATCGCCCGCCGTCGCCGCGGCGAAGCCAAGGTCGGCGTTGGCCGCGACCTCGAGCCGGGTGAAACCGCCCTGCACCAGGGCGATGTTCCCCGTCGACGTCAGCTGCAATTCGTCCGCCGCCGTCAGCGACGCGACTAGATCGTCCGTTCCGGCATTGATCGCGGCGACGATTTCCTCCCGCGTCGCGGCGGTGGGATCGGCGAATTGCCCGGCCGCGAAATCGATCTGCGTGGGCGTCGGGGCATTGTCGATGGTCACAATGAGAGGGGGAAAGCCCGCCGCGACGAGATCGGTCGCCGCCGGAAGGGCGGCCGAGGTGATGGTCGCCGGTGCCGTCTCGGACAGCCTGACCCCGGTGGTGATCGAGCGGCGCGTCGTCCTGACGTAGATGTCGCGCCCCCAGGAGCCGGGATCGGCGGTGCCGCGATAACCGGCCTCGATCCGAAGGGTGGGACTGGCAGCCGAATCCGCCAACTGGAGCGACGCCACCGTCGTCCCGGCCCCCGCCACCCGGTTCACATAAGCGACGGCGCCGCCGTTGTCGAAGAAGCCCTGCACCAGATAGGCGCCATAGCCGCCGGCGAAGTGGCCACCGAAACGCTGCACAAAATCGGCCATCGAGGTGATGCGCGCCGCCTGGTTGGGGATGCCGCGCCGGGTGAGGACGTTGAAGGCCGCAACCGAAGTCGCCGCCCCTGCGATGGCCGGCGCGCCCGATCCGTTCACTTCGATGACATTGAGGCCGATATTGTAGTTCATGCCTTGTCTCCCTTATGGGTAGTGGCTCTGGCGGCATGCCGGGGGGCAGCTTTGGTTTTCCGCGTGGAGGCGGACGGGCTGGGCGGGGGCGCCGGCGGCGGGGACGGCGGCGCGTGTCGGCTGAGCGCGCCTTTCCGCTCCAGCGCCAGAAGCTCGGCATCCGGAGCCTCGGCGACGATGATCTCGTCCGGCGCGAGGATGCGGACCGCCGCGCCGCCGTGAAGCTCCAGCGGGCGGCCGGAAATGTTGCGGTATAGGCAGGGGTAGTCTTTCATCTCAGGCCTCCTGGCTCCGCTGGTCTAAACTCACGCGGGTGGTGCTGACCGGGATTGCACGCGACGGCACGCCGGATTCCGCCCACGCCGACACCACATAGCGCAGAGGGGGCAACGGCAGGTCCTTGTCGTCCTCGTCCGGCTCCTCGTCCTTTTCCAGGCGGAAGGCGCGGTTGCCGACGGGCAGCCAGTCCGAATCCAGCCGCTCGGCAAGAAAATCGAGGATCGCCGCCTGCTCGGCGCGGCTGTCCGCCGCCGGCTCGAAGCGATAGGACAGGTCCCACGCCCTTGGCGCGGGCCATTGCAGCACGCCCTCGTCGTCGCGCTCCTCGCGCCGAAAACCCTGCGGATCACGGGCACGGGCGCGCCTGGCTCCAAATTGGGTGATGGCGATATAGGGACGCGGCGCGATCTCGGGGCTGAGCCGCGCGGGCACCGGATTGCCGCCGATCGCCAGCACGTTGTCGAGCCGCGCCAGAAGCGCGGCATCGACGTCCTGCGCCAGCGCCGGGCGCGCCAGCTCCATGGCGTCGAAGGTGACGTGGTGGGCGGTGCCGTCGGTCGCGGCAAGCTGGAACTCGATCTCGCCTGCCTGGGCGGCAATGGCGGGCGGCAGATCGGACAGGCTGACGACCATGAAATTCCAGCCCCGGCCGTTCCCCCCCGCCACATACCGGCCCCACAGATTCGCGCCGTCATCGAGCGGCAACGCCGCCGAACCCAGACGCAGCCGCACCTGGAACGGGTCCTCGGCCAACCCGCGCAGCGGGCTATCCGGGCGGAACCAGAAAGTCAGCCGGTCGAAGGCGCCGAGATCGAGCGGGCCGAATGCGCGCCGTATCCGGTGGCCCGCCGCCGCGCCGGAGAAAGTGGCGCTCAGCGCGCCCTGGCTTACGGCAAGCGGATGCGCCTCGTCGACCGTCGCAAGGGCGATCTCGGCGGACGGCGCCGCAGCCGGGGTCAACGCCTGCCAGGGGGCGACCACATCGAAATCGTCGACGAGCTGAAACGGCATGAGGACATCGGCCTTCCGAAAACTTGCTCGTCGAGCCTAGCGGAAGCCGGTCCTGCCAGCGTTCCGTCTTCCTGTCCGGCGCGTTCTGTCGCGCCGCCGCTTCCGCACCGCAAACGCGCCCGATCCGCACCGTTGCCCATCCGCGACCGGTCCGTCCGCGCTCCGCACGCGTTCTGCCAGCGTTCCAGCATGCAACGCCGTTCCGGCGGCCGGCGCGCGGCAGATCCCGCCGAGCGGCACGACATGCCGTTCCTCCTGAACGCGGATAAATGGGGATGGGGAAATGGTCAGACTTCGCGCACGAGCCGTTCGTAGAGCGCGCGGACCTGGGCCGAGGGGGCGACGCCGACTTCGCGCTTCAGGACCTCGGCGCATTCGCGAAACTGCCTGATCGCCAGGGCCCTGTCGCCCATCGCCTGACGGCATTCGATGATCGAGGCGTGAAGATGCTCGCGCAGCGGATCCATCTTCAGCACCTTCTGCGCCCAGCTTATCGCCTGGTTCAGATTGCCCTGGACACGGTGGTAGGCGATCAGGCGTTCCATGACGATGATGCGCGCCTCGGCCTGGCTTTCCTGTTCGGCGAGAAGCCAGTCGTCGAATATCCCCTGGCCGAACAGCCCCTGGCTGATTTCCAGCGCACGCAAGAGCCTGCGCGCATCGCCATCGGTCAGGCTGCCGTCGCCCTTGAGCTCCAGATCGCCCAGCATATCGGTGAAATCCCAGGCATCGACCTGCAGCCGCCTGGGGTCGAGCCCGATCTGGTATTCGTTCACGATCAGCGGGATCTGCGCCTCGTCCGGCCCGGCGGCAACGCGGATCCGCCACAGCGCCTTGCGCAGTTGGGAGCGAGCCGAGGCTTCGCTGGCATCGGGCCAGAGCGTTGCGCAGATGACTTCGCGATGGACGGCCCTGTTGCGATGCATGACCAGGAACAGCAGCAGCGCCCTCGCGCGGCGGGTGGGAACTTCAGCTTCGCTCGCGTCGGGACGTTTGAGTCGCACGCCTCCAAACGTATACAGGCTGAAACCCATTGCCCGCTCCTTCCGACGGCGCAAGGGGGTTCTTCGGCGCAAGCACCATCAGCCCCACAGACCGCCATCGATCCGACGAAAGCCGCACTAAAGACCTTGGATGCATATTCTGATGCGTAAACAATTGACGCATATAAACAATTGACGGATATTAAAATGACGTCAGCTTATCAACGTCGTTTATCTTACAACTTTAGCATAGCCGCACGTCCCTGTCGCGGCCTATCCGAAAACCGGCATCGCGTTTCGGGTCGATCCGGGCCGACGGTCAGAAATTGTTGCGCTCGTGATAGGTGCGCAGGAAGGACTGGATCCGCGCATCCTCGGGCTGATGCAGGATGCGGTCGGGGACATCCACGCCGACCAGTTCGCCCTTCTCCATGAAAGCCACCCGATCGGCGACATGGGCGGCAAAGCCCATCTCGTGGGTCACTACCACCATGGTCATGCCCTCGCTGGCGAGCGTCTTCATGACGTTCAGCACCTCGCCCACCAGCTCGGGGTCGAGGGCCGAGGTCGGCTCATCGAACAACATCAGCCGGGGTTCCATGGCGATGGCGCGGGCAATCGCCACGCGCTGCTGCTGACCGCCCGAGAGGCGCGCGGGATGGTTCGCCATCCTGTCGGCGAGCCCCACCTTCGTCAGCGCGTCGGCGGCGCGCTGGTAGGCGACGGATTTCGACATGCCGCGCACACGGATCAGCCCCTCGGCCACGTTCTCCATGGCGGTCATGTGCGGCCACAGATTGAACTGCTGGAACACCATGCCGATCGAGCGCCGCATCTCGCGCAGCCTGCGGCCTGACATCTTCTTGCCCGGCGCATCGTAGCCGATGAGCTGGCCGTCGATGCGGATCTCGCCCGACTCGTATTCCTCAAGGAAGTTGATGCACCGCAGCAGCGTGGACTTGCCGGAGCCCGAAGGCCCGATCAGGCACGTCACCTTGCCCGGCTGGATCGTCAGATCGACATCCTTCAGCGCATGGAAATGGCCGTAGTGCTTGTTGACCTGGCGAATCTCGACGGATGACGCGGCAAGCATCTTACGCCCTTTCAATCAGATGTTTCGTGATGTGCGTCTCAAGCCTGCGGCCGACGCGCGAGATGGCCTCGACCAGCGCCCAGAAAAACAGCGCAAGCACCAGATTGGCTTCAACGTAGCGGAAAGTCTCGGTGGACATGCGCTGGACCTGATACATCAGCTCCGGCACCGTGATGATCGACAGGATCACCGTTTCCTTGGTCAGGATGATCGAGAAATTGACCAGCGCCGGCAGCGACGAGACGAGGCCGAGCGGCAGCAGGATGCGGCGCACGATGGCAAGCTCGGTCATGCCGATGGCGCGGGCGGCCTCGATCTGGCCGAGCGGCACGCCACGGAAGCCCGAGCGGAAAATCTCGGCGAAATAGGGGCTGCCGTAGATGGTCAGGCCCAGGAGCCCGGCCGGCAGCGCGTCGAGCCGCAGGCCGACAAGCGGGCCGCCGTAATAGAGCACGAACAGCTGCACGAGGAAGGGCGTGCCGCGGATGATCTCGATATAGGCCTGGATGACCCAGCCCAGCCAGCGCGGGCCGTAGCGCAGCAGGAGCGCGATCACGAGGCCCAGCGCCATGCCGAAGATCGTGCCCAGAAGCCAGCACAGGATCGTGTTGCCGAACCCCCTCAGCAGCGCGGGCCCGTATTGTTGCAGGATGCTCCAATCCATCAGACGGCCGTCCTGTGTTCGAGGTAGCGCCCCAGTGCCGCAAGACACAGGTTGATCAGCAGATAGATGCAGGCCGCCGCGATATAGACCTCAAGCGGACGAAAAGTGGTCGCGGCCTGCGCCTGACTGGCGCGGGTGATCTCGAGGATGCCGACGACCGAAACCAGCGACGATGCCTTCACCAGCAGGATCAGTTCGTTGATGAGGGCGGGCAGCGACAGGGTGACCGCCTGCGGCAGGATCACCCGGGTCCAGACATCGCGCGGGGTCATGCCGATGGCGACGGCGGCCTCGGCCTGCCCCTTCGGCAGGGCGGCGATCGCACCGCGCCAGATTTCCGAGATATAGGCGCTGGCGCAGATGCCGACCGTAATGACCGCGGCAGCCAGCGCGGGCACGTGGAGCCCGATCATCGGCAGCGTGTAGTAGAACACCAGCAGTTGCACCAGCAGCGGCACGCCGCGCAGGAAGCTGACCCAGAGTACGGCGGAGCGGCGCAGCCAGTGGTAAGGCGACAGCCGGGCCGCGCAGATCAGCGTCCCGATCACCAGCCCGAGCGCGATGCCCAGCACCGAAATCAGCAGCGTATAGCGCGCCGCCCAGAACAGCGGCGCGAAACTTTCGATGAAGACCGGAATCGAGAACATGCGCTCCTCGCCTGGGTCCGGAGAACACGGGCGGGACAAGGCCCGCCCGCAGCAGGCAGCTCAGTTCGTCGGAACCTCGCGGGGCAGTTCGGTATAGCCGCCGAGCCACTTTTCCTGAATCGCCTTGACGCGGCCGTCATCGGTCATCTTCAGCAATGCGTCGTTGATGGCCTAGGCAAAGCTCTCGCTGTCCGCCTCCTTGCGCAGAACCCAGGCGAAGTAAGTCGGCTGGCCGAACGAGGCAGGCTCGAACAGCGCGAAGGTCTCCGGGCGGTTCTTCACCAGATAGGTCAGGTTCGGCAGCGAGCCCGCGACCGCATCGAGACGGCCGGCGGCGAGATCGGCATACGCCTCGTCGGTCGTGCCGTATTCCTTGACTGTGATGCCGCCGAGCTCCTTGCCATAGGCCTCGAGCTGGCGGAACTGCGCCGTCCCCTGCTGAACGCCGACGACCTTGCCCTTGATATCCTCGGGCTTCTGCAGCTCTTCGTTTCTCGCCGACTTGACCAGCGAGACGGTCGCATCCGCGATCGGCAGCGTGAAGGTGTAGCGCTCGAGCCGCTCGGGCGTAATGGTCACGGGGGCGATCACGATGTCGAATTTCTTGACTTCGAGGCCCGGCAGTTCGGCCGTCCACGGAATGTCCTGATAGAACGGCTCGGCTCCGATCTCCTTGCTGACCTCGTCGAACAGGTCCTTGGTCATGCCCTGATATTCGCCGTTCACCAGCATGTCGAAGGGCGCATAGTGCATGTCGGTCGCGGTGACGATCCTGCCCGCCGCCCGGATATCCGCCAACTGGTCGGCCAGGGCAGGCCCGGCCAGCCCGAATACGGCCATACCGAACACGGCGGACTTGATAACTCTGAAGATAGTCATGTCGTTCTCCTTACTGGACTGATTTCGTTGTTTCGTTATTGTACATTTCGACACGCGCCGCAGATAATCAGCGACGCGTGAAGAAGTCAAAGAATGCCCGGCAGGTTCAGATTGTGCTCACGCGCGCAATCGATGGCGATCTGATAGCCTGCATCGGCATGACGCATCACCCCGGTGGCGGGGTCGTTCCACAGCACCCGGGCGAGGCGTGCATCGGCGTCGCTGCTGCCGTCGCAGCAGATGACCATGCCGGAATGCTGCGAAAAGCCCATCCCGACGCCGCCGCCATGGTGCAGCGACACCCATGTCGCACCCGAGGCGGTATTCAGCAGCGCGTTCAGCAGGGGCCAGTCGGAAACGGCGTCGGAGCCATCCCGCATCGCCTCGGTCTCGCGGTTGGGCGAGGCGACCGAACCCGAGTCGAGATGGTCGCGGCCGATCACGACCGGCGCCTTCAGTTCGCCGCTCCGCACCATCTCGTTGAACGCGAGGCCCAGCTTGTGGCGCAGGCCGAGGCCGACCCAGCAGATCCGGGCGGGCAGGCCCTGGAAGCTGATGCGCTCCCTCGCCATGTCGAGCCAGGTGTGCAGATGCGGATCGTCGATCAGCTCCTTCACCTTCCGGTCGGTCCTGTAGATATCCTCCGGATCGCCCGACAGCGCCGCCCAGCGGAAGGGGCCGATGCCGCGGCAGAAGAGCGGACGGATATAGGCGGGCACGAAGCCGGGGAAGGCGAAGGCGTTCTCGAACCCCTCCTCCAGCGCCATCTGGCGGATGTTGTTGCCGTAGTCGACGGTCGGAATGCCCATGCCGTGGAAGGCGACCATGGCCTCGACCTGCACCCTCATCGAGGCGCGGGCGGCTTTCTCGACGCCTTTCGGGTCGGGTTCCTGACGCTCGCGCCATTGGGCGACGGTCCAGCCGGTGGGCAGATAGCCATGCACCGGGTCATGGGCCGAGGTCTGGTCGGTCACGATGTCCGGCCGCACGCCGCGCCTGACGAGTTCCGGGAAGACGTCGGCGGCGTTGCCGATCAGCGCCACGGATTTCGCCTCGCCCGCCTCGGTCCAGCGGTCGATCATCGCCAGCGCCTCGTCCAGGCTGTGGGTCTTTTCATCGGCATAGCGGGTGCGCAGGCGGAAATCGGCGCGGGTCTCGTCGCATTCGACGGCAAGGCAGCAGGCGCCGGCCATCACCGCCGCCAGCGGCTGGGCGCCGCCCATGCCGCCGAGCCCGGCGGTCAGGATCCATCTGCCCTTCAGATCGCCGCCGTAGTGCTGGCGGCCCGCCTCGACGAACGTCTCGTAGGTGCCCTGCACGATGCCCTGCGACCCGATGTAGATCCACGAGCCCGCGGTCATCTGGCCATACATCGCCAGACCCCTCCTATCGAGCTCGTTGAAGTGGTCCCAGGTGGCCCAATGCGGCACGAGGTTCGAGTTCGCGATCAGCACGCGCGGCGCGTCCTTGTGGGTGCGGAACACGCCCACGGGCTTGCCCGACTGCACCAGCAGCGTCTCGTCCCCTTCCAGCTTCTTCAGGCTGTCGACGATCAGGTCGAAATCCTTCCACGTCCGCGCGGCGCGGCCGATGCCGCCGTAGACGACGAGCTCATGCGGATTCTCGGCCACGTCGGGGTGCAGGTTGTTCATCAGCATCCGCATCGGCGCTTCGGTCAGCCAGCTTTTCGCGGTGATCTCGGGGCCGGTCGGCGGGAAGACGTCACGGGTATTGTGGCGGGGGTTATCCATGTCTCGCTCCGATGATCAGGCCAGCATGTTGCCGGAAATGATGTTGCGCTGGATTTCGCTGGATCCTTCGTAGATCCGCATGATGCGCAGATCGCGGTTGATCCTCTCGATGGGAAAGTCGCGGGTATAGCCGTAGCCGCCGTGCAGCTGCAGCGCGGTGTCGGCGATCCTGCCCGCCGCTTCGGACGCCGCCAGCTTCGCCATGGCCGAGGCGAGCGAGAACCGCCCTCCCCGGGCATGGGCTGCCTCCCGCTGCCGCGCCGCATCCTGCGCCAGCAGCAACGCGGATCGATAGGCCACGCCCATATCGGCGATCATCCAGCGGATGCCCTGCCGGCCGCTCAGGGGCTCGCCGCCGATCACGCGCTCCCTGGCATAGGCGATGGCGGCGGCCATCGCCGCCTCGGCCATGCCGAGACATTGGGCGGCAACCTCGATCCGGCCGTTGTCCAGCACCTGCATCGCGGTGCGGAAGCCCCTGCCCTCCTCGCCGAGCAGCGCGTCCTCCGCAAGGTTGCAGTCGATATTCAGCGTAAAGACATGGCCTCCCCTCAGCCCCATGGTCCTTTCGGCCGGACCAGCCTCAAGCCCCGGCGTGCCCTTCGGCAGGATGAAGGCCGAGATGCCGCGATGCGCCTGCTGCGGGTCGGTGACGGAGTAGAGCACGATGAAATCCGCCACGCCGCCGTTCGAGATGAAGCATTTCGTGCCCGTGACGTGCCAGCCCGTATCGGTGCGGCGCGCGCGGGTCTTCATGTCGGCGGGATCGGAGCCCGCGGTCGGCTCGGTCAGGGCGAAGGCGCCGAGCGCCTCGCCGGTTGCGGCGCGCGGCAGCCATTCCCGCTTCTGCGCCTCGGTGCCGCCCAGCAGGATCGAGTCGGTCGCGAGATAATGCGCCGTCAGCGCCGAGGCGGTCGAGCCGCAGGCACCCGCGACGATCGCCACCGCCCGCAGAAGCGCCGGGGCGGAAATCCCGCTGCCGCCGTATGCCTCGGGCAGGTTCGCACCCATCATCCCTGCCTCGCCCAGCCGCCCGAGCTGGTCATGGACGAAGGCCGACGTCTCGTCGGTTTCCGCGGCCCGGGGGGCGATCCGTTCGGCGCAGAGGCGGGTCAATACCTCGCAGAACAGCTGCTCCTCCTCGGACAGCATGGTCCAGTCGTCGTTCATACGGTCGTCTCCAGTCCAAATTCCCGCAGCACGTCATCGAGATCGCCGCCGAGCGCCGGGGCCGAATGCGCGGCCACGGGCTTCTCGCCGTCGAAGCGCACCGGCTGGCCGATTGCGGGCGCCCGGCCCAGCACCCGATGCGGCAGATGGCTGACGAGCCCGCGCACGTCCGCGTGTTCGTTCGAAGCCGCCTGGGCGATGTCCCAGATCGGCGCGGTCGGCAGGCCGGCGGCCGAGAGCGCGGCGACGGCGTCTTCGGTCGTCAGGCCGGACGACCAGCTCTCGATCAGCGCCTTCAGCGCGGGTTCGTGCGCGGTGCGGCTCGAATCGCTGGCGAAACGCGGATCGTCGGCCGCCTCGGGCGCGCCGATCAGATGCGCCAGCGCCGCGAACTGCCGGGCGTTCAGCACCGCGATCACCACCTGCCCGTCGCTCGTCGCAAAGCAGCCGAAGGGCGTGGACAGGGGATGGCGGTTCCCGACCCGCTGCGGAAGCTCGCCCGCGAAAAGATGCTGGGCGTGACTGGTGGTGAGCATGGAGAACAGCGCGTCATACATGGCGACGTCGAGCGTGGCGCCGTTCCCCGTGGCGTTGCGCTGCACGAGGGCGGCCATGATCGACCAGCTCCCGAACAGCCCGGCGACCAGATCGGCCATGCTCTCCCCGGTCTTGAGCGGCGCGCCGCCCTCCTCGCCGGTCGCGGCCATCAGCCCGGACATGGCCTGCACGACGAGGTCGTAGGCGGGCAGATCCCTGAACGGCCCCTGCTGGCCGAAGCCCGAGATCGAACAATAGATCAGCCGCGGATTGGCCGTGCGCAGCGCCTCCGCCCCCAGTCCGAGGCGGGCCGCGACGCCGGGACGGAAGTTCTCGACCACGACATCGACCCGGGCGGCGATGGCCCGCGCGATCGCCAGATCCTCCGGCTTCTTCAGATCCAGCGCGAGGCTCTTCTTGCCGCGGTTGTTCAGCGTGAACAGTGCGCTTTCCCCGTTCCGGAACGGCCCGACATGGCGATAATCGTCACCCGAAGGCGGCTCCAGCTTGATGATGTCCGCCCCGAGATCGGCGAGCAGCGCGGTGCAGTAGGGCCCCGCCAGCACGCGGGAGAGATCGAGCACCCTGATGCCGGCAAGCGGGCCGCTCATGCCCGGATCTCCGGCGCCAGAGCGGCGAGGCGCACGAGAATCGCCTGCAGCGTCACGCGCAGCGCGTCGGCCTTCGCTTCGTCATAGGCGAAGGGCGGGGCCTCGGTCGCGAGATGCGTCGATTGCGCCAGTTCCATCTGGATCGCGTGAACGCCCTCCCCCGGCCGGCCGTAGTGGCGCGTGGTCCAGCCGCCCTTGAAACGGCCGTTGACGACCCACGTGCGGCCCGTCGCCGCGGCCTCCTCGCGCACGGCGGCCTCGATGCGAGGATCGCAGGTCGCGCCGAGGTTGGTGCCGATGTTGAAGTCCGGCAGCGTGCCCTCGAAGAGGAACGGGGCATGGCTGCGGATCGAGTGGCAGTCGTAGAGGATCGCCACGCCGTGCCTCGCGCGCACCCGCTCGATCTCGGCGGCGAGCGCGGCGTGATAGGGCGCGTGGAAGCGCAGCCTGCGGTCGGCGATGGCCTCGGCGGCCGGTTCCTCGGTCCAGATCGGCTCGCCGTCGAAATCGGTCACGGGGACGAGGCCAGTGGTGTTCTGGCCGGGATAGAGGCTCGCGTCGTCCGGACCGCGGTTCGCGTCGATGACATAGCGGTGAAACGTCGCCCGCACCGTGGTCGCACCGGGCAGGAGACCGTCGTAGAGCCGCTCGATATGCCAGTCGGTATCGGCAAGCAGCCGGCCGCGGGGGTTCAGCTTCGCGCGGATATCGTCGGGCAGGCCGGTGCCGGTATGCGGCAGGCCGAGAATGACCGGACTGTCGCCCGGGACGACGTGGACGGGGTTCATGCGCGCACCTCTTCGATCAGGTTGGCGGGTACCGCGCCGGTCAGCACGCCCTCGCGCACCAGCCGCGCGGCTTCGGCAAGATCGGTGGCGAGATAGCGGTCCTGCCCCAGCGCGGGGATGGTCTCGCGCAGCTTCGCGATCACCGGCTGCAGGGCGGCCGAGGTCTTCAGCGGCGCGCGGAACTCCACGCCCGCGGCGGCGCAGAGCGCCTCGATGCCGAGGATCTGCGCCAGGTTCGCGTTCATGCGCTTCAGGCGGCGGGCGCCGTGGGCGGCCATGCTGACGTGATCCTCCTGGTTCGCCGAGGTCGGCGTCGAGTCGGTCGAGCAGGGTGTGGCGAGGTGCTTGTTTTCGCTCATCAGCGCGGCGCTGGTCACTTCCGCGATCATCAGGCCGCTGTTCAAGCCCGGGTCCGGCGTCAGGAACGGCGGCAGGTCGTGGTTCAGCGCCGGGTCCACCATCAGCGCGACGCGGCGCTGCGCGATGGCGCCGACCTCGGCGACCGCGAGTGCAATCTGGTCGGCGGCGAAGGCGACCGGCTCGGCATGGAAGTTGCCGCCCGAGACGATCAGGCCGGTTTCGCTCAGCACCAGCGGGTTGTCGGTCGCGGCGTTCGCCTCGATCTCCAGCGTGCGCGCGGCCTGCCAGAGCAGGTCGATACAGGCCCCGGTCACCTGCGGCTGACAGCGGATGCAGTACGGGTCCTGCACGCGGGCATCGCCCTCGCGGTGGCTTTCGCGGATTTCGGATCCTTCCATCAGGCCGCGGATCACGCGGGCCGCGAGGATCTGGCCGCGATGGCCGCGCAGGGCGTGGATCTCCTCGAAGAAGGGCGCGGTCGATCCCATGATCGCATCGGTCGACAGCGACGACGTCACCAGCGCCGCCCGCGCCGAGGCGAAAGCCTCGAACAGGCCCGCCAGGGCAAAGGCAGTGGAAACCTGCGTGCCGTTGATCAGCGCGAGCCCCTCCTTCGCGGCCAGGACGACGGGCTCGAGACCGGCGGCGGAGAGCGCCTCGGCGCCCGACATCTCGCGGCCCCGACAGGTCGCCCGGCCCTCGCCCAGCATGGCGGCCGCCATATGCGCGAGCGGCGCGAGATCGCCCGAGGCGCCGACCGATCCTTGCGACGGGATCACCGGCAGAACGTCGTTCGCCAGCATCGCCTCGATCAGCGCAACGACACGGGGGCGCACGCCCGAAGCGCCGCGCCCCAGCGACAGCAGCTTCAGCGCCATGATCAGGCGCACGGTCTCCCGCTCGACCGGCTCACCCACGCCGCAGCAATGCGACAGGATCAGGTTGCGCTGCAGGGTCGCCGTGTCCTCGGCCCTGATCTTGATCGAGGCGAGCTTGCCGAAACCCGTGTTCACACCATAGACCGGCGTCTCGCCATTGGCAGCGGCCTCGATGCGGGCGGCCGAAGCGGCGATGCCGGGACGCGCGCCGTCGGCCAGACGGACGGCAAGACCGTTGCGCCAGATCCGCTCCAACTGGGCGAGCGTGGTTTCGCCGGGGGTGAGGACCAGTTCAGACAAGTTCGCCTCCGACGATGCGGGCATGCAGGGGGTTGAAGCCGATGCGATAGGTCAGTTCGGCCGGATGCGCGACGTCCCAGACGGCCAGATCGGCGCGCAGGCCGGGCGCGATGCGGCCGCGATCCGACAGGCCCAGCGCCCCGGCCGCGTGGCGGGTGACGGCCGTCAGGCATTCGGCGGGGGTCAGGCGAAAGAACGTCGCGCCCATGTTCATGGTGAGCAGGAGCGAGGTCAGCGGCGAGGTGCCGGGATTGCAATCGGTCGCCAGCGCCATCGCCACCCCCGCCTCGCGGAGCGCCTGCACGGGCGGATATTGCGTCTCGCGCAGCGTGTAGAACGCGCCGGGCAGCAGCACGGCGACGGTGCCAGATGCGGCCATGGCCTCGATGCCGTCGCGGCCCAGATATTCGAGGTGATCCGCCGACAGCGCGCCGCGCCGCGCCGCCATCGCGGCGCCGCCGAGATCGGAAAGCTGCTCGGCATGCAGCTTGACCGGCAGGCCGAGCCTGGCGGCGTGGTCGAAGACCGCTGCCATTTCCTCGCGCGAAAAGGCGATCCCCTCGCAGAAGCCGTCCACTGCGTCGATCAGCCCCTCGGCATGCCCGCGCTCCATCCCGGCGATCACGACATCGCGGATATAGCCCTGGCGGTCGCCCGCGTATTCCGGCGCCACGGCATGGGCGGCCAGCCACGTGGTCCGGACCGTCACCTTGCGGACCTCGCCGATCCGGCGCGCAACACGCAGCATTTTCAGCTCGTTGTCGACATCGAGCCCATAGCCGGACTTGATCTCCAGCGTCGTCACCCCTTCGGAAAGCAGCGTGTCCACGCGCCGCAGGGCCGAGGCCAGCAGCGCATCCTCATCCGCCTCGCGCGTGCTGCGCACGCTGGAAAGGATGCCGCCGCCGGCGCGCGCGAGCTCCTCATAGCTCGCGCCCTCCAGCCGCATCTCGAACTCGCGGGCGCGGTCGCCGCCGAAGACGATATGGGTGTGGCAGTCGATCAGGCCGGGCGTCACCAGCCGCCCCCCGAGATCGTGGACGGAAGCGTCGCCATGGATGGCCGGACGATCCGCCTCGGCACCGACCCAGGCGATCCGGCCATCCGCGGTCACGACCGAGGCGTGATCAAGCAGACCGTAACCCGTCGACGCGTCATCCATGGCCGCAACTCTGGCATTGCTGAAAACCTGCATCCGGCGCACCTTCTGGATCAATCTTGCTGCGATATAAGTCTAAACATAATTTTTTATATATGTCTAAACTTATTTACGTGCTATGTCTCAATTTGCTTCAGCGGATGCCACGATGGGCAACAAGGGGACGAGAATGACGGCACTTTGGGCAGAACACGCGCTGCTGCCGAAAGGTTGGGCAGAAAATGTAGGCATCGAGATAGATTCTGATGGCCGAATCGCACGCGTCGAGGCCGGGGCCGCACCCGAGGGCCGGCGGGTCGCCCTGCTGTTGCCCGCCATGACGAACCTTCATTCCCATGCCTTCCAGCGCGCCATGGCCGGCCTGTCGGAGGCGCGCGGCCCCCATCCGCGTGACACGTTCTGGACATGGCGGCAGATCATGTACCGCTTCCTCGATCACCTGACGCCCGACGACGTCGAGGCCATCGCGGCGCTCGTGCAGATGGAGATGCTGGAGGCGGGCTACGCCACCAATGTCGAATTCCACTATCTGCATCACCGCCCCGGCGGCGCGCCTTACGACAATATCGCCGAGATGTCCGAACGGATCGCGGCGGCGGCGGCGAAGACCGGCATCGGCCTCACCCTGCTGCCGGTGCATTACCAGTTCGGCGGCGTGGACCGCCGCCCCCTCGGCCCCGGCCAGAACCGTTTCGGCACCACGCCAGAGGAGTTCGGCCGCCTCCTCGACGGCGCCGAGGCGGCGCTGCGCGCCCTGCCCGCCGATGCCGGCATCGGCGTCGCACCCCATTCGCTGCGCGCCGTCTCGCCCGAGGCCCTGGCGCTGTGCGAGGGCCTGCGCCCCGCCCGCCCGCTGCACATGCATCTGGCCGAGCAGATCCCCGAGGTCGAGGAAATCAGCGCCGCCTATGGCCGCCGGCCGGTCGAGTGGCTCCTGGACAACCACGCCCCCGACCGGCGCTGGACGCTGATCCATCTCACCCACATGACCGCGGACGAAACCCGGCGTCTTGCCGCGACGGGCGCGGTCGCAGGACTTTGCCCGATCACCGAATCGAGCCTCGGCGACGGCATCTTCAACGGCACGGTCTGGAGGGATGCGGGTGGACGTCTGGGTTTCGGCTCGGACAGCAATATCCGTATCTCGCTCATCGAGGAACTGCGCACGCTCGAATACAGCCAGCGGCTGCGCGACACGGCCCGCGCCATCCTGGCCGAGCCGGAACGCTCCACCGGACGGGTGATCTACGAGGCGGGGCTCGACGGCGGCGCGTCGGCGGCCGGCCGCGAAACCGGCGCGATCCGTGAAGGGCTCTGGGCGGATCTCTGCGCCGTGTCGCTCGACAATCCGGTGATGTTCGCGCGCACAGGCGACGAGATGCTGGACAGCCTGATCTTCGCGGGCGGCGACGGGCTTGTGCGCGACGTCTGGGCGGCGGGGCGTCATGTCGTTCGCGATGGACGCCACGTGGATCGCGACCGGATCGTCGCCGACTATCTGGCCGCGATCGGCAGAGTGAAGGAGCAGATGTGACCGACAAGCAACCCGGCGTGAGCGTGCCCAAGGCGCAAAGCATCGCCAATGAAGTGCGGCGCCGCATCATCGAACGGGAATGGAGCCAGGGCGACAGAATCCCGGACGAGGCGGATCTCGCCGTCGAGTTCGACGCGGCACGGGCCACCGTCAACAAGGCGCTGCAATTGCTGGCGGACGAGGGCCTGCTGGACCGCAGGCGTCGCGCGGGCACGCGGGTGGCGGTCAATCCGGTGCGCAAGGCGACGTTCTCGATCCCCATCGTGCGCGAGCAGATCGAGCAGGCCGGCATGACCTACAGCCATCGCGTGGTGGCGCAACGGCGCAGCCCGCTCCCGGCAGAGGTCGCGGCCCGGCTCGGCCTTGCCGAGGGCGAGATCCTCATTCACCTGCGGGCCGTGCACTACGGCGATGGACAGCCCTTCCAGCTCGAGGACCGCTGGATCAATCCCAGGGCGGCGCCGGGGCTGGAGCAGGCCGATTTCCGCCATCTGAATGCCAACGAATGGCTGGTGCGCAATGCCCCCTATCTTCGGGCCGAGCTGACCTTCTCGGCCGAAAACGCCAACCGGCGCGATGCGCGACTGCTGCAGACGCGGCAGGGGCAGGCCTTGCTGATCCTGCACCGCACCACCTGGAACGATCTCGGCCCCGTCACCACGGTCCGGGTGGCGTTCCAGCCCGGTCATCACGTCGGCACGGAAGACGGCCACGACCGGAACGGCTGACCCGCAAAGCTGGGCAGACCGGCGCGGGTCGGGCTTCTTCAGCCTTCCGTCTCGTCCGTCGCTGTCGCGGCGGGCGTACCTGTACTTTCCCCTTGCTCGCTTGCCTGTTTGAGCCGGCTGAGCATGGATGCGGCGTAGGCGGCATAAGGGCCGATCCAGCGTTCGTGGATCGCGTGGATCGGAAGAGCGTCGAGGTGGTTCCATCGCTCCCGTCCGCGCCGCTCGACCACGACCAGTTCCGCATCTTCGAGAACCTTCAAGTGCTGCATGACCGTGCATCGGTCGAACTCCGGCATCAGGTCGCACAGCATGCCCGTCGTGCGCGAGCCGGATTTCAACGCATCGAGGATGCGCCGCCGCGCACGGTGCCCCAGCGCCTTGAACAGCGCATCGTCCTTGTCGTCTGTCTTATCGTGCGTTGACATGTTATATTTCTATAACATAATGTGTCTCCCATCAACAGGAGGAGGCACGCATGGAACTGAAATTCACAGTCGGCGGTCGGATTTCCAAGCCTGTCAGCGAGGTCTTCGAGGCGGTTGTCAATCCGGACCATCTCTCCCAATTCTTCACGACGGGTGGGGCCAGGGGGCGCCTTGAGAGCGGCGCGGTCGTGACCTGGGATTTCCACGACTTTCCCGGCGCCTTCCCGGTCCGTGTGATCGAGGTGGAGCAGGACAGGCGCATCGTCCTTCGTTGGGACACCGCCGAGAACGCCGCCGCGCCGGACGCTTCCGGGGCGCGCGAGACCACCGTGACCATCACCTTCGAGCCGCTCGACGACGGCCGCACGCTGGTCCGTATTTCCGAATACGGCTGGTCCGAGACGCCGGAAGGGCTCGCCGCCTCTTACGGCAATTGCGAAGGCTGGACGGGGATGCTCTGCGCCATGAAGGTATGGCTCGAGCACGGCCTCAATCTTCGCGAGGGTTTTTACAAGTAGGCCGACCGGCTCCGGGCACGACCCGGCGGCCGCTTGCCCGCCGCTGCAGCAGGCCGCGCGCCATGTCGGCGGCCTGCCGCGCTGTGCCGGGGGGTCAGGCCGCAGAGCCCTTCACCCACTGCGGCGTTGCGGCCCGGAACTCCGACGGCCCGGCCAGAAGGGCTGCCGTCTCGCGCTGGTAATCGGCAAACCAGGGTTGCCGGGTGAAGTCGTCGCCGCTGTCGCGGCCGGCATGAAGCTGGAAGACGACGATCGTATCGGGATCGCCGTCGTCATAGCAGTAGTAGTAGGCGGGTTGCCGGTCGCTGCCGGCGACGTAGTCGCGGGCATATTTTTCCCAAATGCGCCGTACCTCGTCGCGCTTGCCCGGCTTGGTGGTGTGCCGGATGAAAAGGGCGCTCTTGCTCATCAGTCGTCTCCTTCGTTCGCACGGCGCGCAGCCGTGGCATCAGACAATTCTGTCCTACGTGTACATGACGTCTGGAGTGAGCGCTTTGTGACGCGCCCGGCGGCACGAAGGCCCCCGATCCTGCCGATTTCATGAATGCAGCACCCGGCATGGCCGGTTAGAGCGCTTTCCATTCAAACGGAATCATTTGAACGATAAGAATTCGCTCAAAATCAAAAAGTTAGAGCATGTTGTCGTTTCCGTGAAAAGACAACATGCTCTAATATCGCTCGAAGACATCGCTTTCGGCCGGCGGTCCTTGCGGCCGCTCCTGTCCCGGAGCCTGAGCGGATGACACGGCAGCGAACCGGCATGGCAATGAACAGACGCGATCTGCTTTTGTCCGGGGCGGGACTCGCCACCGGCCTTCTGCCGTTGCCGGCAGGCGGCCGCGAGCCGGACTGGGCGGCGCTGGCAAGCCGGGTGGAAGGCCGGCTTGCCAGGGTGGAATGGCCGTTGCAGCGCTGCCTTGCCGGCACCGGCGGCGAGGACTGCGCGGCCTTCTTCGCATCGGCCCGAAACCCCTATTTTCTCGGCGACAACCCGGCCCTCACCCAGACGCTGGGATGGGTCGACGCCTGGTTCAACGGGCCGAGCGACAGGGTGCTGGAAGCCGCTTCAGCAGCCGACATCGCCGCCGCGATCCGGTTCGCGCGTGACCACAGGATCCGCCTCGTCGTGAAGGGTGGCGGCCACAGCTATACGGGCGGCTCCAATGCGGCGGACGCGCTGCTGATCTGGACCCGCCGGATGAACGCCATCGACGTGCACGACGCGTTCACGCCGGCGGGCAGCGACGGGGCACCGGTGCCGGCCGTGTCCGTCGGAGCCGGGGCGATATGGGGAGAGGTCTATCAAAAGGTCTGCGCCGCGGCCGGCCGCTATGTCCAGGGTGGCGGCTGCCTGACCGTCGGCGTCGCCGGCCTGATCCAGAGCGGCGGCTTCGGCAGCCTCTCCAAGGCCTTCGGCACGGCGGCCGTCGGTCTCATCGAGGCGGAAGTCGTGACCGCGGACGGCGCCATACGCACCGTCAACGCCGTGCAGGATCCCGAGCTTTTCTTCGCGCTCAAGGGCGGCGGCGGTGGAACCTTCGGCGTCGTCACGCGCGTGACCCTGCGGACCCATGACATGCCGGCGACGATCGGCGCCGTGTTCGCCGAGGTTTCCGCGCGGTCGGACGAGGCCTATCGCATCCTGATCGCGCGGATGCTGCAGTTCTACGCCGAAGCTCTCCACAACCCGCATTGGGGCGAGCAGATCGGCTTCCGGCCGAACAACGGGCTCAGGATATCGATGCTCTGCCAGGGCCTGAGCCAGGAGCAGGCCGACAAGCTGTGGGCGCCCTTCTGGGCCTGGCTGCGCGACCGTCCGGACGACTATGAGCTTGCCGACCCGACGGTCATCGTTCTCGACGGGCGGCAGTTCTGGGATCCGGATTTCCTGAAGACGCTGCCGGGTGTCGTGCTGACGGACGAGCAGCCCGGCGCCGACGGGGACCGGATCTACTGGGCCGGCAACAGGGAGGAATCCGGGCAGATCCTGCACGCCTACGCATCCGCGTGGGTGCCGGCTGCCTCGCTCGAACCGGCATCACGGGGAACGCTCGCCGCCGGCCTGTTCGAGGCGTCGCGGCATTGGAACATCACGCTTCACACCAACAAGGGCCTTGCGGGCGCGCCCGAGGCTGTCCGCGAGCGCGTGCGCGGGGAAACGGCCACCAACCCCGCCGTGGCCGACAGTTTCGCCCTCGCCATCTGCGGCGCGGAAGGCAGGCCCGCCTATCCCGGCGTTCCCGGCTTCGAGCCCGACGTCGGGCTCGCCCGCCGGCAGGCCGGGCGGGTCCGCGCCGCCATGGAGGCGTTGAAGGCCCGCGTGCCGGCAGAAGGATCATACGTCGCCGAGGCCGACTACTTCGAGGCGGACTGGCAAGAAGCCTTCTGGGGCGGCAACCATCGCCGCCTGCAAAAGGCAAAGGCCGCCTACGATCCCGACAATCTGTTCCAGGTCCACCACGGCGTCGTTGCGAAGGGTTGAGCGGCCGGGACCGCACGGCGCGTGCACTGCGGCGAGCAACGCGATAACCTGATCTCGTTTCCCGCTATCCGTGTCGGGCCGGGTCGCCTGAGCTGGAGAAATGCATGGAGCGCACCCTGGCCCCGGATTCTGCCGCCGGCAGCGACGCCTACTGGGCGAAGCCGGCCGGAGAGCTCGTGGAGGCGCTCGGTCCGGCGCGGGACGGCCTGTCCTCGGCGGAGGCTGCGGCGCGGCTGCGCTCCGCCGGCGCGAACGCAATCGGCCGCAAGGGCCGTTACTCCGCCGCCGTCGCCTTCGCGCGGCAGTTCCGCAGTCCGCTGGTCCTCATCCTCATCTTCGCCGCCGTCGTCTCGGCCTTCGTCGGCGAAGGCAGCGAGGCGGCCATCATCGCCTTCATCGTGCTGGCGAGCTGCATGCTGTCCTTCACGCAGGAATACGGCGCGTCGCGGGCCATGGAGGCGCTGACGGCGCGCATCGCGCGCAAGGCCGCCGTGCTGCGCGACGGCAGGGAAACAGCCGTCGCCGTCGAGGAGATCGTGCCGGGCGACGTGGTCAGGCTGTCGGCGGGAAATCTGATCCCGGCAGACGGCGTGCTTCTGGAGGCGCGCGACTTCAACGTCAGCGAAGCGGCGCTCACCGGCGAGACCTTCCCGGTGGTGAAGGCGCCGGGTATCTCTTCCCCGGACGCTCCGCTCGGCCAGCGCGGCAATGTCGTCTTCACAGGCACGTCGGTGCGCAGCGGCACCGCCACGATGCTTGCCGTGCACACGGGCGAACGCACCGAGTTCGCCGCCATCGCGGCCACGATCGCGCGCAGCAGGCCGGAGACGGGGTTCGCCCGCGGCATCCGCCGCTTCGGCTACCTCATGACCGAGGTCATGCTGGTCATCGTGATCCTCGTCTTCTTCGCCAATCTGCTGCTTGAGCGGCCGGCGGTCGATTCGCTGCTGTTCTCGCTCGCCCTGGCGGTGGGCCTGACGCCGGAGCTGCTGCCGGCGATCATCAGCGTCACGCTGGCGCGCGGCGCGCGCACCATGGCGGCGGGCGGCGTCATCGTGCGCCGCCTCGAGGCGATCGAGAACCTGGGCAGCATGGACCTGTTGTGCACCGACAAGACCGGCACGCTGACGGAAGGCGTCATCCGCCTCGACGCCTGCACCGATCCGCAAGGCACGGCATCAGAACAGGTGCGGCTGTGGGCACTCCTCAACGCGACGCTGCAGACCGGCATGGCGAACCCGCTCGACGAGGCCATCGCGGCGGGCCGGGATCCCGGAGACGACCTCGCGCGCTATGCCAAGGCCGACGAAATCCCCTATGACTTCATCCGCAAGCGGCTGTCGGTCGTCGTCAGGCGGGAGGGGGAAAGCGACGACCTGCTGATCTGCAAGGGCGCGGTGCAGAACGTGGTCGACGCCTGCTCGTCGGTGCTCGACGGGACCGTGGCCCGACCGCTCGGCGTGGACGCGGCCAAGGCCATCGACGACAGGGTGCGCGGCTGGAGCATGCAGGGATTTCGCGTGCTGGGCCTTGCCGTGCGTCGCTTCCCGCGCCGGGATGCCTATACCCGCGAGGACGAGGCGGACCTCACTTTTGCCGGCTTCCTGCTCTTCCTCGATCCGCCCAAACCCGGCATGGCCGAGACGCTGAAGGCGCTCGCGGCGCGCGGCGTCCGGGTGAAGATGATCTCCGGAGACAACCGCTACGTCGCAACGTATCTGGCCAAGACCATCGGCCTGCCCCGCCACAATATCCTGACCGGGGACGAACTCGCCAAGCTCACCAGGGAAGCACTGCTCGCCCGCGCGGCCCGGACCGACGTCTTCGCCGAGATCGATCCCAACCAGAAGGAGCGCATCATCGCCGCCCTGCGCCGGCGCGGCCATGTCGTCGGCTATCTGGGCGATGGCATCAACGACGCGCCCGCGCTGCACGAGGCGGACATCGGCATCTCCGTCGACAGCGCGGCGGACGTGGCGCGCGAGGCGGCGGACATGATCCTGCTCAAGCGCGACCTCGGCGTGGTGCTGCGCGGCGTGGACGACGGCCGCGCCACCTTCGCCAACACGATGAAATACATCGCCACCACGACGAGCGCCAATTTCGGCAACATGATATCCATGGCCTTCGCCTCGCTCGGCCTGCCGTTCCTGCCGCTGCTGGCGCCGCAAATCCTGCTCAACAACTTTCTGTCGGACGTGCCGTCGCTGGCGATCGCCACGGACAACGTCGATCCCGAGCAGACCCGCAGGCCGCGCCGTTGGGACATCGGCTACGTGCGCCGCTTCATGGTGGCCTTCGGCCTCGTCAGCTCCGTGTTCGACTTCGTCACCTTCGCCTTTCTCATCCTCGTCGCCGGGGCGACCGAGCAGGTCTTCCAGACCGGATGGTTCGTCGAATCGCTGATCACCGAGCTTGCCGTCGTGATGATCGTGCGCACCCGCAAGCCGTTCTGGAAAAGCCGCCCGAGCGCCCTGCTGTCATGGCTGACGCTCATGGTGGGGATGCTCGCCGTCGCGATCCCCTATCTGCCCGGCGCGGACTGGTTCGGCTTCGTGCCGCTGCCCGCGCCCATCGTCTTCGGCCTGATCGCGATCACGCTGGCCTATCTCATGGCTGCCGAAGCGATGAAGCACCGGTTCTTCGCCCATAAATTCACCGTCCATAAGCGGCGGCACGCGAAGCGCCGTCGTTGACGGCAGACGGGAGCGCCCCGCCTCAATGCCCCCCGCCGCCGGAAGGCGGATGCGCCGGCCGGCGCATCAGCGGCGCGGCGAGCACGAGGGAGAGAAACAGGATGGTGAGCAGGAAGAACACATCCGCGAAAGCCATCACCAGCGCTTCCCGGCGCACCAGACCGGCCATCTGCTGCAGGGCCGCGGAGCCGGCGTTCGAACCGAGCGCGGCAAAGGCCGCGGTCATGCTGTCGAGCCGCTCGACGGCGGCGGCGTTCGCCCATTGCACATGCTCGTGCAGGCGGACGAGGTGCAGATCCCACCGGTTGTTCAGCACCGTGTTGATGAGCGCAAGCCCGACCGCCCCGCCGAGGTTGCGCGTCAGATTGAACAGGCCGGAGGCGTTCTTGAGCTGGGCGACCGGCAGCGTGCCGAGCGAGAGATTGTTGATCGGCACCATCGCCAGCATCAGCGACGTGCCGCGCAGGACTTGCGGCACCAGCAGTTCCCAGAAATCCCAGTCCTTGGTGAGGCCCGTCACCTGCCAGGTGCCAAGCGCGAAACCGGCGAAGCCGATCCCGATCAGCACGCGCGGATCGACCTTCGTCGTCAGCCGGCCGACGATCGGCGCCGAGAGGAACATGGCGATACCGGTGACGAACATGGTCTCGCCGATCATGAGCGCCGAATAACCGCGCACGCGGCTGAGATAGAGCGGGTAGAGATAGGTCAGGCCGTAGAGCCCGATGCCCATCACGAAGCTGAAGGCCGAACCGGTGGCGAAGTTGCGGTTGAGAAACGCCCGCAGGTCGACGACCGGTTCCGCCACCCTCAGCGCCCGCGTGAAGAAGGCGATGGACGACACCACGCAGACGATGGTGAAGAGGACGATCGCCTCGTCCGCGAACCAGTCGTTGGTCGGCCCTTCCTCCAGCACGAACTCCAGACTGCCGAGGAAACTCGCCATGAACAGGAGCCCCCACCAGTCGAAGCGGTTGAGCAGCGCGAAATCCGGCTCGTCGAAATCGACCAGCGTGGCCGTGGCGACGATGACAAAGATGCCGGGCACGATGTTCACCAGGAACAGCCAGTGCCAGGAGAAAAGATCGGTGAGATAGCCGCCGACCGTCGGCCCGATGGTCGGCGCGAGCGTGGCGACGAGGCCGATCATCGGCGCGACGATATGCTGCCTCTCGCGCGGGAACACGGCGTAGGCGGAGGCGAAGACGGTCGGGATCATGCCGCCGCCGAGAAAGCCCTGCAGCGCGCGGTAGACGATCATCTGGTCGATCGAGGTCGCGGTCGCGCACATGAAGCTCATGAAGGTGAAGCCCGCGGCCGAGGAGACGAACAGCCAGCGGGTGGACAGCGCCCGCGACAGGAAGCCCGACAGCGGGATCATCACCACCTCGGCGATGAGATAGGAGGTCTGCACCCATGAGATCTCGTCCGCGGAGGCGGCAAGCCCCGCCTGGATTTCGGCGAGCGAAGCCGAGACGATCTGGATGTCCAGGATCGCCATGAACATGCCAACCACCATGCAGAGGAAGGCGAGCATCCGCCTTCCGTCCGTCGGGGCCGTTGCTGCTTTGGCCGGATTCGCCGCAGCGTCGGACACGACCCCCTCCCCGGTCGTCACGAGTGACCGCCGGTCCGGGTATCGACCACCGCGGTGACCGACATGCCGGGACGCAGTTCGTGCTTCTCCGTCGCCGCCGGGTCGAGCGCGACGCGCACGGGAATGCGCTGCACGATCTTGGTGAAATTGCCGGTGGCGTTCTCGGGCGGCAGCAGGCTGAACACGGAGCCGGAAGCGGGGGCAATGCTCTGCACCGTGCCTTCGAAATCCTCCTCCGGATAGGCGTCGACCACGATGCGCACCTTCTGGCCCGGCTGGATGCGGCCGAGCTGGGTTTCCTTGAAGTTCGCGTCGACATAGACGGCATCGAGCGGCACCAGCGCCACGAGGCGGTTGCCGGGCTGCACGAGCTGGCCCACCTGCACCGCCCGGTTGCCGACGACGCCATCGAACGGCGCGCGCACCACGGTAAAGTCGAGATCGCGCTGCGCCCGGTCGCGCGCGGTACGATACTCATCGAGCAGGCGGGCAGCCTCGTTGCGCTGCGCCTCGAGCACCGCGATGGCGGCCTGCGCCGACGCGATCGCGGCGGTCGCCTCGTCCACATTCGCCTGCGCCTTGTCACGCGCGGCGCGCGCATTGTCGAGCGCCGCGCGGCTGGTGTAGTCGGAGCGCGCGAGCTGACTCTGGCGGTCGAACTCGACGCTGGCGCGGGTCAGTTCCGCCTTCGCCGCGACGAGCTGCGCCTGCGCCCGATCGACTTCGGCCTGCCCGGCCCTGATCTGCTCATCGAAGCGGCCGAGCGCCGCCTCTTGCGTGGCCATCTTGTCCTGCGCCGCACGCAGCGCGAGGCCGTAATCGCCGTCGTCGATGCGCGCGATCACCTCCCCCGCCTTCACCCACTGGTTGGTGGCGACATCCACGCCGACGACATACCCGCCGACCTTGGCGGCGAGCACGGAGGTATCGGCACCGACATAGGCGTCGTCGGTCGAAACCTGGAAACGCCCGACATGCCACCACTCGTTACCGTACCACGCGCCGGCGGCGAGCAGCGCCGCCAGAACGCCGAACACGATAAGCCGCCGCCGACCGCGCCTTGGAGGCGGGGGTTCGGGCGAAACCGCGTCCGAAACCGAATCCGGAACGGCCTCGACCTGTGGTTTTCCGCGCAGGGACGTCACCTTGCCCCCTTGCGGCTGCGCGTGTGCATTGCCTGCCTGGACCATCTGTTCGTTCTCTTCAAAGTGGGCTTGACTAAACCGTTCAGTTTTACGATCATGGCGACAATATCAAACTGAACGGTTTAGTCAAATATTTTGACAGGGCCTTCATGGCGCCTTATTCGGAGGCGGAGAGGCATCGATGAGTACACTTGAGGGCAGCACCGCTGATCAGCCCCCTGCGACGGACGGGCGGGCGGAGACGGAGTCGAGGAAACGCCGCGATATCATCGACGGCGCGCGACGTGTATTTTTCGACAGGGGCTTCGACGGCTCCAGCATGGATGAGATCGCCCGCGCCGCCGGCGTGTCCAAGGCGACGATCTACGCTCATTTCGCCAGCAAGGAGGAGCTCTTCCAGGCGCTCGTCAAGGCGGACCGCAGCAAATCGGCGGAACGGCTGTTCGAGTTCGATCCCAAGGACGCCGACGTCGAGGGCCTGCTGCGCCGGATCGGCACGTCGTTCATGACCATGATGGTGCAGCCGGACCATATCCGGCTGATACGTCTGGTGATCGGCGCGGCGGAAAAGTTTCCGCGCATCGGCCAGGCTTTCTTCGAGACCGGCCCGTGCACCGGCGGCAGGCGTCTTGCCGACCTGCTCGCCGACCAGACCCGGTTGGGTCGCCTCGAAATCGACGATTGCGAGACCGCCGCATTCCAGTTCTTCAACCTGTGCCAGGGCAACATCGTCAAGGCGCTGCTCTTCGGCGGCGCGGCGATGCCGGCCCAGGAGACGATCGACGCCGCGGTGGCGAGCGCCGTCAGGGTCTTCCTCGCCGCCTACATGCCGGCACGTCCTCGGCCTGACTGAGAGAAAACCGGGCGATGTGCCGGTCGACGCACTCCGGCTGCGCCTGTCGAACGTGCGCCTCGACAGCGGTTAGAGCCAGCTAGTGACTATGGATATGCTTTGGGAGTGATGACCGGGAGCTGCGTCATTGCCACGCCGCTCCCGGTGGAAGGGGCTACTCGGCGGCGGTGTTCTCGCCCGTGCGTTCCGATACCGGCTTCCAGCCGGTCACCTGCATCAGGATATTAATGGCCTGACGGAACGGCGGCGAGCCGACCGGGATGAGCGCGGCTTCGAGCGCCTCGAGGATTTCCTTTTCCGTCGCGCCCTCGCGCAGGGCACGTTCCATGTGCGGCTTGACGCCCCACATGCGCGCCTGACCGATCATCGCCGCGATGGCGACGAGTTCGCGATATTTCGCCGGCAGGGCCTTGTCGTCACGGGAAACGCCCGCATGCAGGAGCCCGAGGCCCGACAGGCGATTGTAGGCATCGAGGAATTCAGGATCCTTCTCCGCAAGGAACTCCCATTCGGGGTAGGTATAGCCACGGTCGCCGCCCAAACGCTTGGCAACTTCAGCGGGACTCTCGGTCATGTCACTTCTCCTCCCTTTTCCAACTGACATTTAGGTTATGCGTTCAGTATCGTCCGCCGCCGCCGCTCCAGTTGCGGCCAGCAATCGGGGTTGACCAGGTTCGTGGGTTTCTCCCCGGACAGGATGCGCATGACTTCATGAAACGCGCCCCTTCCCAGGCGTTCCGCACTTTGAACGGAAACACCGGAAGAGTGAGGCGTGAGCATCACATTCGGCAGATCGAGCAGGGGATTGTCATTCGCCGGCGGCTCGTCGGCCAGGACGTCCAGCACGGCTCCGGCTATGCGCCCGGCGGTGAGCGCGTCGATGAGGTCGGCCTCGTTGACGACGGCGCCGCGCGCGACATTCACCAGCACCGCGTCCGGACGCATCCGGTTCAGCAGGCCGGCGTCGACGAGGCCACGCGTTTCGCTGGTGAGCGGGCAGCACAGGACGACGAAATCGCTGCGGGCGAACAGATCCTCGAGCGGAGCGCCTTCGACGAAGGCGGGCATGTCGGCGAGGTTGCGCCGGTAGCCGAGCACGCTCATGCCGAAGGCCTGGCTGCAAATGCGCGCCAACGCCGTGCCGACCGCACCCACGCCGACGATGCCGACCGTCCGCCCGGCGATCTCGCGCGCGCCCGCGGCCAGCCGGCGCCCCTCGTTCCACGCCCGGTCCCTGACCTTGCCTTCGAGCAGGGGCAGCAGGCGGCTGAAGCGTATCATCTGGGCGATGGCATGCTCGGCGACGGCCGAACTGTTGGCGCCCGGCACGTTGGCGACAGCCACGCCGTTGCGCGTCGCGTTCTCGACCGGGATCATGTCGAACCCGGCGCCATGCCGGACGGCGGCCAGCATGTTCGGCGCATGGTCGAAGATGTCGTCGGGCAACGGCGAGCGCACGATGATCGCCTCGGCTTCAGCCGCAGCGGATCGGAACGCCGCCGCGTCGCCCACGCTGCATTCGATGATGCGCGCCTGCGATCGAACCAGATCCATGACCGACGCCACAAGCGGGTCGGTCAGCAGTATTGTGGGGGTATGCATGGCGGGTTTCTTTTCTGCCATCGGGCCTCAGCCCATCAGGTCCCTGGCGGACAGGTGCTCGACTTCCTCATCGCTGCCCGCAAAGGTGCGGGTGACCCGATCCGTGTTGTAGATCCACAGGATGCGCATCGGTTCGGAGCCGGTGTTGCGGAAGGCGTGGACCACGCCGGCAGTGATGTAGGTGGAATCGTAGGGTACGAGCGGCGTGATCACGCCGTCCATCTCCACCTCGCCCACGCCCTCGAGCAGCGTGACCTGCTCATCGCAATTATGGACATGAAACGGCGCGCCCTGGCCTTGCGGATAGGTGCTCATGCCCGTCGTAATCTTGGCGCCCGGCGTCGAGTGCACCGTGATCAGCGGCACGGTGGTGATGCCCCCTCCCCGATCGATCTGCCTGACGTCCGCAACCTTGACGACTTTCTTGATCGCCATTCTCGTCCTCCCGACAAAGTGAATTCTTGCCCCTCTCATTTGAGCGAATTCTTATCGATCAAATGATTCCATTTGATCGTAAAGCGCTCCAGAGGCTGTTGGTGACTGGAGTATTTCTCCTTTTCGCTGAAACGGGGAAATACTCTATATCTCTTTGTTTTTACGCAATTCCGGACGCAAAACCGGTTCCCGATTTTGCTGAAATTGCTTTAGGCGCCCCAGCCGCCGTGGGCGGCCTTGTAGGCTTTCAGCGCCGGATACATGTGATCGATGCACAGCTTGACCAGCAACTTTCGATCATCCGACTTGAGCGCTTCGATCATGCCGTCATGCTCGTCGAGCGACTGCTGGGCCAGATTGGGAACGCCGATGGCATAGCAGTGGGTGGCCGCTGTCTTCAGCCAGTATTCCTCGATGCTCTGGGCCAGAAACTTGTTCCCGCAGGCCTCGAACATGGTGTTGTGAAACTTGTCGTTCGCGGCCGCCACGTCGGTCAGGGCGCCGTCGGCGAGATAAGCGCGGCACTGGGCGTTGATCTCCTTCAGCCTCTCGATCAGCGAGGGGGCGGCGGGCAGCGGCACGCGCTCCGCGGCAGCGCGCTGGAGAATCTCGCGCATCTCGTAGAGCTGCTCGACCTCTTCGGTCTTGCGGTCGTAGACGATGACCCCGCGGTTGGCGCGGCGCTCCACGAGTCCGTCACGCACCAGCTGATCGAAAGCTGTCCGGATGACATGGCGGCCGACGCCGAAGCGCTCGGCGAGATCGGCCTCGACCAGCCGCTCCCTCGGGCGCAACCTGCCGAACATGATGTCGCGCTGCAGTTCCGCGATCACCATCTCCTCGGGCCGGGCTTTGTCGCCGGATGGTGCGTAGTAGAGTGCCATGGCTTCTCCTTCGGGCTGGCGATAGCTTGCGGGTTGGCTGCAGCCTAGTATGCGCTAACATTTCACAACACCAATATATTCGTCAACAAATTTGTTGACAATTTTGGCGACACACGAAATCCTGAAAGAAGAAGGGTGCTTTCGGGCCGTCGGATGAAACGGTCGAGAGGGACGGCTCTGCAGCTCATCTTCTTTGGGCGCAAAAAAGGTTCCAGGCAATATGAGCTATGATTTCTGCGTTGTCGGAGGGGGGATCGTCGGCCTGTCGACGGCCTACGAGCTGGTGAAGCGTCATCCCGACGCCCGCATCGTCTTGCTCGAAAAGGAAGAGGCGCTCGGACAACATCAGTCCGGGCACAATAGCGGGGTCATTCACAGCGGCATCTACTACAAGCCGGGAAGCCTGAAGGCGACGCTGTGCCGCCGCGGCGCGCAGGTGACGCGGGAATTCTGCGACGCCCATGGCATCGCCTACGACCTGCGCGGCAAGCTCATGGTCGCGACCAACGATCTCGAGGTCGAGCGCCTCGATGCGCTCGAGGTCAACGCCGGCAAGAATGAGATCGCGGTCAGGAGGATCAGCAGTCGCGAACTGAGCACGCTCGAACCCACTATTCGCGGCAAGGCCGCCCTGCTGGTGCCGGGCAGCGGCATTGTCGACTACACGCAGGTTTGCGCGGTGCTCGGAGAGCTTCTGGCCGCCGCCGGCGTCGAGATCGTTCTCGGCGTCGAGGTCGACGCCATAGCCGAGACGCCCGACCGGGTGGAGGTGGGATGCGGAAACGACCGATGGGTGGCGCAGCAGCTCGTGCTCTGCGCCGGCCTGCAAGCCGACAGGCTGGCCAAGCTTTCGGGGATAGAGGTCGACTTCCGGATCGTTCCGTTTCGTGGCGAATACTACAAGGTTCGGCCCGAAAAGGCAGACCTGGTGCATCACCTCATCTATCCGGTGCCCGATCCGTCGCTGCCGTTTCTCGGCATCCATCTGACCCCCACCATAGACGGCGAACTGACCATCGGCCCGAACGCCGTTCTTTCGTTCGCCCGCGAGGGGTATGGCAGGTTTTCCTTCAACGCCGGCGATGTCCGGAGCTTCGTCACCTTTCCCGGCTTCTGGCGGGTGGCCAGGAACCACTGGAAATCCGCGATCGGCGAGATGTCCAGTTCGCTCTTCAAGCACATCTACCTGCGCGAATGCCGGAAATATTGCGCCGAGCTGCAGATGGCGGATCTGCTGCCCTACCGGTCGGGCATAAGGGCGCAGGCGGTTCTCGCAGACGGCACGCTGCTTCACGACTTCCTGTTCCTGAAGTCGCCGCGGACGCTCCATGTGGGCAGCGCCCCCTCACCGGCGGCGACGTCGGCCATGCCGATCGGCGAAATGATCGCCAACGAAGTCGCCAAAATGGGAGAGGTCTCTCACGTATGAGCAATGGTCCCGCTTTTGCCGCCAACATCTCGACAATGTTCACGGAGGTTGCGCTCGAGGGGCGGGTCGGGTTGGCGGCCCGGGCGGGGTTTTCAGCAGTCGAGGTGCAGTACCCCTATGAGGTGCCGGCTGCGCAACTCGGGCGGATACTGCGGGACCACGACGTTTCCCTGGTTCTCCTGAACGCCCCGTCCGGGGATCGGCAGGGGGGCGAGGCGGGGCTTGCCTGCCTCGCGGACCGGCGGGAGGACTACCGCCGGTCCGTGCTGGAGGCCATCGGGTATGCCCGGATGACGGGTTGTCCGAAGATCCATATCCTTTGCGGGCGTGTTGCCGGCGATGCGCAGGACAAGGCGTTCGAAAGCCTGGCGGAGAGCCTCGCCTGGGCGGCGGATCAGGCTGCGCCGGACAATATCCGGATCCTCATCGAGGCGATCAACCGGTCGGACGTGCCGGGCTATGTCCTGTCCGACTACCGGGCGGCGCACGACCTGCTGCTGGAATGCAGGATGCGCGCCGCACGCCCGGAATCGGTCGGGCTGCTGTTCGACGTCTATCACTGCCACATGTCCGGCCTCGACGTCGGGGAAACCCTCGACGCGGTCTTTCCCGATGTCGCTCACCTTCAGATCTCGGACGCGCCAGGTCGGGGAGAGCCCGGCAGCGGCGTCATCGACTGGACCGCCGTGGCCGCGACCACTGCGCGGCTCGGATATGCGGGGTGGATCGGATGCGAATATCGCCCGGTGAACACGACGATGGAAGGACTGGGCTGGCGGGAGCGCTGGCCCATCGGCCTGTGGGGACCGGCTGCGCGGTCCGTCAAGGAGGAGCGTCAGGATGCTGTATGTAATCGCCAGTATTGATCTGAAACCGGGCGGCGCGGCGGCGCTGGCCGCTCCCGCGGCCGATGTCGTCGCCGCAACGCGGGCAGAGCCGGGATGTCTATCCTATGAGCTGTTCGTCTCCCTGAGCGACCCCGAACGCTGGCAGTTCGTCGAGCGTTGGGCCGATAACGATGCGCTCGCCGCCCATTTCAACCAGCCGCACATGAAGACTTGGCGCGAGATCTCGTCGGGTTTCATTGAAAAACGGCATGTCGAGATCATTGCACCGGCCAAAGTGGAGACCAGATAGTCTGGCTCCGAAAGGGGCACGACGATTGACGCCATTATTGTTGACAAAATAGTTGACATAAGGAGGTGCGCCTTACAAAGTAATCTTGGGCATTTGGGCAAGCAAAGGGTTGGACCCGACAGAGGCGACCCGATGAACGCAGCGTTGGCTGCGTGCCTGCGGCAGCAAGATATCGAACGTCAAAGCCGTCAGAAGGCCGGTGGAACAACGGCACAGGCGCAATTGGAAGCTAATCACAACGGGAGGAGGAACTCATGAGGAGTTGGCGATTGTCGCTGTTCGCAGCGGCTTGCATATTCGGCGTATCGACCGGAGGCGTATTCGCGCAGAACGTGCCGCCGGCGATTGCCGAGCTGAAGGATCCCGCCGAAATCGAGCGGGTGCAGCAGTTGATCGACGGTGCCAAGAAAGAGGGCCGGCTGTCATGGCTGGGCCTTTTCATCGAGCCCCAGCACGGTCAGGCACTGATCGAGGGCTTCAAGAAACACTACGGCCTGCAGGATCACGTGATAGAGTATTCCTATCAGGATTCCGGCCTCATCGTCACGCAGACGGAGCAGCTCCTGTCCGCCAATCGCGACGTTCCGGACATCATCTGGACGGTCGCGTGGGCGTGGTATACCGATCTGCTCAATCGCGGCGAACTGCTCGAATATCATTCGCCATATCACGCGGAATACACGCTCTCGAAGCAGGCAGGACTGTCGAAGGAAGGTTATTGGGTTTCCGACGGCCACTTCTTTACGCCGATCTACAGCCCCTCCGGGCTTGCCAAGCACGGCGTCGAGAACTTCGAGCCCAAGAGTCTCGCCGATCTGATCGATCCGCGCATTCGCGGCCTGGCGTCCATTCCCAACATCCCCGGCTCGACCTCGAACTCGCCCGCCGGCATCGGCTGGCTCAAGGCGATGGGCGAAGAGTGGTATTTCGAGCTCGCCAAAGTGGTGCAGCCGGTGCTGCGCGGCGGTTCGGCCCAGGGCCGCGACTGGGTCGGCTCGGGTGAATACCCGATCAGCCTCATGAGCCACGCCAAGGACGCCCAGACACTTTGGGAGCGCAACGTGGACGTCAAGGTCATGTATCCGAAGGAAGGCATCGTCATGCTGCCCTTCGCGCCGGTCATCATGAAGAAGGGGAAGAATCCGAACACCGCCAAACTGTTCATCGACTTTGCGGCCTCCGCGCGCGGCGCGCAGATCCGCATGGATGCGGGTGTACTGATGTTCTACGGCCGCCCGGGCATTGAATCGATCAACCGCGAACTGCTGACCAGTTGGGAAGAGACACCCGTCGCGGAGTTCGACTGGGATGTCGACGGCTCGCTGGAAACGCTGGCCAAGTTCCGCGACATGTTCGTCCGAACAGGGCTCGGCGAATAGGAACGCAAGAGGGCGCGCCAACGTTTGCGCGCCCTTTGCTTGCGGTTGTTCCGCCAGAGGGGACGGCAAGGGAGGAATTTGTGAGCACAGCGTCGATGACATACGCGAAACCGCGTTCCCGGCTGGCGCCGAACCATGCGTCGGGCATGCTGGTGATGACGATCATCTATGCCGGCCTGGCTGCCACGGTGGTGTTTCCGCTGCTCGCGGTTTTGGTGCAGGCCTTCTTTCACGGGCCGGGAGTGAACGTAGAGAACCTGCGCAATGTGTTCACGTCTCCGCTCATCGTCAGGGCGATCTACAATACCATCGCCATCAGCGTCATGGCCGTTGTCCTGGCCGCGTTCCTGGGCGTGAGCCTCGCGTGGCTCAACGCAAGAACGGACATGCCGTTCAAGCGGTACTTCGAGCCGCTGAACATGATCCCGTTCTATCTTTCCAGCGTCGTCGGCGCCCTGAGCTGGCAGGTCGTGGCGGCGCCTCGAAGCGGCATGCTCAATACGCTCCTTGCCCCGATCACGGGGGGAGCGGTGTTCAATATCTACAGCATCTGGGGCGTGGCCCTCGTTCTGGGCATCTTCTACACGCCCTACATCTATCTCTTCACGCTCGGCAGCCTCAAGAGCATGGACGCCTCGCTGGAGGAGGCCGCCCGCACGTCGGGGGCCTCCATTCTGCAGACCGCGCTCCGCATCACGATACCGCTGTCCGCCCCTGCCATCACCTCTTCGTGCATGCTGGTGTTCATGACCGCCGCCGGCATCTTCGGCGTGCCGCTGCTGCTGGGAACTCCGGGCCGCGTGCATACGCTTTCGACGCTCATCTACCGCTATGTTTCGGACTACCCCACCGATTACGGCACGGCAGCCATCCTCAGCGCGGCGCTCTTCATCTTCGTCGTCATCCTGACGATCCTGCAGATGCGGATCCTCAGAGGCCGGCATTTCACCACCGTCACGGGCAAGGGCTACAAGCCGCGGCTCATCAACCTCGGGATGCTCGGCTGGTTCGCCGTGGGCCTCAACGGCCTCTACCTCCTGCTGGTGCTCGGCCCCTTCGTTGCACTGCTGATCGTGTCGTTCGCCGACGCGTGGACCGGCACGATCGATTTCAGCCGGTTTACCTGGATGAACTACTACCGCGTGCTCTTCGTCGACGAGACGGCGCAGCGCGGCTTCTTCAACAGCATGTTCATCGCGCCGGTGGGGGCGACGATATCCGTGTTCATCTGCCTGATCATGGCGCTGGTCGTGCGACGGACGCGTCTGCCGGGGCGCGAGGGCGTTGTCTGGCTCACGCTTCTTCCGCTCACCGTGCCGGGGATCGTGCTGGGCCTGGGCTTCCTCATCGCCTATCTGCAGTCACCGCTTTACGGCACCCTATGGATCATCATGATCGCCTACATCGTGAACTTCCTGCCGACGGGATTCCGCAACCTCGAGTCCCAGGTGCTTGCGGTGTCGACGGAGCTCGACGAGTCGGCGCGCATGTCCGGTGCCAACTGGCGCCAGGCGATGGTCAAGATCATGCTTCCGCTCGTCGCGCCGGGCATGGTGGCCACGTGGCTGCTGATGTTCGTCGCATTCATCAGGGAGGTGAGCGCCTCCATGATGCTCTTCACCTATGGCACGGAAACGCTCTCCATCGCCCTGATCCGGCTCATGGACTACGAGGCCTACGGGGTGTCGAGCGCCTTCGGCATCATGCAGACGGTGTTCCTGCTCGGTTGCGTGGCCATCATTCGCACCCTGTCAAACATTTGGGAAGATCGGCGTAGCCGGATCTGATTTCGGAGGAACCAGAAATGTCTATCAAGGACACCACGCTTGATCCCGTGCGGGACAGGCGTGCCCGGGGCGCAAACCATCAGCAGGCCGCAGGCGGCGTCTCGACGGACGCTGCGCAGAACCTGGTCGACTATCCGGTGCGGGTCGAAGGACTGGCCAAGGCCTACGGCTCGGTGGTCGCCGTGCGCGAGGTGAGCTTCAAGGTCAGGAAAGGAACGACGGTCACGCTGCTTGGTCCGAGCGGCTGCGGCAAGACCACGACGCTGCGCTGCATCGCCGGGCTCGAAGTGCCCACGGGCGGCCGCATCGTCATCGGCAACGAGGTTGTGTACGATCACGAGGCGAACCGGTTCGTGGAGCCTGAAAAGCGCAACATCGGCATGGTGTTCCAGTCCTACGCCATCTGGCCGCACATGACGGTGGGCGGCAATGTCGGCTTCCCTCTGGCCATCCGCGGCATGCCCAGGGCCGAGGTCGAGCAGCGGACGCAGCGCGTCCTTGAACTCGTCGGGCTCGGCGAGCTGACCAAGCGGCCGGCGGCGGCGCTGAGCGGCGGGCAGCAGCAGCGCGTCGCCCTGGCGCGCGCCCTTGTGCACGAGCCGAGCATCGTGCTCTTCGACGAACCGCTCTCGAACCTCGATGCCAATCTGCGTGAAAGGATGCGGACCGAGTTGCAGCTCCTGCAGGCAAAGCTCGGCTTTACCGCCATTTTCGTGACACACGATCAGCAGGAGGCGCTCGCCCTTTCCGATGACGTGATCATCATGAACCGCGGCGACATCGAGCAGACCGGATCGCCCAAGCAGGTGTTCCTGAACCCGAGGACGGAATTCACGGCGACCTTCCTCAACTACTCGAACGTCGTCACCGGCCATGTCCGATCGATACCCGAACCCGGGCAGGTCGAAATCGAGGGACCGGGCGGATTGGTGCTGAAGGCGAAATGGCGCTCGGAGCAAAGTCCGACAAAGGACGGCGCCTGCGCCGTGACATTCCGCGCCGATCAGGTCACGATCGCCCCGCCCGGCAAGCTGCATGGAGACAACGCCTTTACCGGGGAGGTCCGTACCGCGGCCTTCCTGGGCTCGTTTATCGACTATACCGTCCAAGGAGCCGGGGGCCAGGAAATCAAGGTCGAGGGATCGATCGGCGACGTGCTCGGCAAGGGCGCGCCGGTTGATCTGCAAGTGGCGCCTGAAAACTGTCACGCCTTTGCTCGTTGACTATCTAATATTATTATACAAGGGGAGAATGACTTGAGAATACTGATCGTGAAGCCCTATGCGGGCAAATCGCGGGAACTGGAGCATTGCCGGAAGATCGCGCGGCCGGATACCGAGGTGGACTTCGAGAACCTTGAGGGTGACTATCCCATTACCCACGTCCATCACGAGTTCTTTCGCCATCACGCGATTTCCGCCGCCCTCGAGCGCATCATGGCTGCGGAGGAAAAGGGGTATGACGGCGTCCTTATCGCCTGCGGTTCGGACCCCGGCCTGCTCGAAGCGCGTGAGCTGGTCGACATTCCGGTGAGCGGCACCCTCGAAGCCGCCGGCCACATCGCCTGCACCATGGGCCATAAGTTCTCCATCGTGACGGCGACGGACTACACCATCCCCCGAATGGAGACGGTGGCGCGCCAATACGGTTATGGTCACAAGCTCGCGTCGGTGCGCGCGCTCAACATTCCCGGCCGCAAGCTCTATGAGAACATCACGGCCCCGCAGACAGTGGTGGACACGGTCAATGCCATGGCCGAGCGTTGCGTGAAGGAGGACGGCGCCGAGGTCATCATCCTGACCGCCACGCTGGCAGCCAGCATGTACACCAACGCGACGAACGCGTCGGTCGCTGCCAACGGCGTTCCGCTGCTGGATGCGCTCGCGCTCGGCTTCAAGACCTGCGAGATGATGGTGGATCTGCGCCTGCGTGCCGGGATCGAGCCGGTCAGCCGCGTCAACCGGTTCAGGAAGCCCTATGAGCCGGAATACCGCAAGATGCGCGCGTTTATGGAACGCCCGCTCTACAGGGGGCTCAACCCCGACGAAGAGCCCGAACTTGTGGACCACTGAATCTGGTCCAGACCATGCATAGGTGTGAGAAGTGGGACCGCGCGCGAGGCCCCACTTTTTTGGTGTTCCGCATCCAGCCTTGAACAGTCAGAAGCAGACGCGAGATGAGCAGGTTTCCGGTCCTCCGCCACGTCGGATTTCGACATTTCCTGCTCTCGCGTATGTTCAGCGGTGCGGCGATCCAGGTACAGACCGTCGCCGTGGGCTGGCAGATCTATGACATCTCGCGGAACTCGCTGGACCTGGGGCTGGCCGGGCTCGCCGTGTTCCTGCCCTACATACCGCTCGTGCTGACGGCAGGCTCGGTGGCCGATCGCCATAGCCGCAGCGCGATCATGCTGCTGTGCGCGGCTGCGCAGGCAGGGTGCGCGCTGATCTTCTGTGCCTTCGCGCTGTCGGGCATGTCCGTCACCTGGCCGATGTTTCTCGTCCTCGTCATATTCGGGGCCACCCGCGCGTTCATCGGACCCGCGCAGCTTGCCCTGATCCCCAATCTCGTGCCGCAGAACGAACTGGGGCCGGCGGTGGCGCTGAATTCGGTCGCGGTGCGGCTTGCCGTTATCGCCGGGCCGATGATCGGCGGTGCGCTTTATGCGATATCGGGCGTGCTGGCCTACAGCATGTCGTTTGCGTTCTTCGTGCTGGCGGGTCTCTCGGTTCTGAAGATTCCGCCGGTGCCGCGTCAGGGAGCGCCGGTCTCGGGCGGCTGGCAGGAGGCGCTGGCCGGGTTCGTGCATATCGGGCGCGAACGGCTGCTTCTCGGCCTGATTTCGCTCGACCTTTTCGCGGTGGTGCTCGGCGGCGCCACCGCGCTGCTGCCCGTCTATGCCCGCGATATACTCCACGTCGGTCCGGTTGGCCTCGGCGTCCTGCATGGAGCCGCCGCGATAGGCTCGATCTCGACCGCGATACTCCTCAGCGCCCATCCGCTGCGCCGGAGTGTGGGCAAGATCATGCTGGTGTCGGTCGCCGTGTTCGGCGCCGCCATCGCCGTATTCGGGTTTTCCACGAACCCGATCCTGTCCTTTGCGGCGCTGGTCGTATCGGGCGGCGCCGACATGGTCAGCGTCTATGTCCGCCACACCCTGCTACAGGTCTGGACGCCCGACAGCCTGCGGGGGCGCGTCAATGCCGTCAACGGCGTGTTTCTCGGAGCCTCCAACGAGATCGGCGCATTCCGCGCCGGGACGTTTGCCGCGATGCTCGGGGCTGTTCCCACCGTCGTGATCGGCGGGCTGGGGACGGTGGCCGTCGCATTGCTATGGGTAAGGCTCTTCCCGGGTCTGCTGCGCGTTGAAACCATGGAGCCGAAGCAGCCCAAGATGGCCAGCTAAAGATGGTTCACTGCTGTCTCCGGAACGCGCGATAGACGATGGGCGCGATAGACGATGGGCGCGAGGGCTTCATCCTTTCGCGCCTCTGGTCAGAACGAGAAACGCGGCAGTGGCGGCCAGCAGGGTTGCGGCCAGGAAGATCATGACGGCCGACAGGCCCCAGAGCATCGCGATCGGGCTGGTCAGAGCCTGAATGATGGCCGCGCCGCCGAAGAAGGACAGGTTGACGGCCGCGAGCGCCTTGCCGGCATTGTCGGGCGAAACCGCGGCGCGTCCCATCGCGAAAAGGAGTGGCTGCACCGCAATGGCGGCGCCAAATGCCAGGAATGCGGCCATGTCGTAGCCGGCCGGCAACACCGGGATCCCGACGGAAGCGGACAGAATGCCGGAAGGCCCGCCGGCGGCGACGAGCAGCAGGGCAAGACCAGCCATACAGTGGCCGGCGGCGATCAACGCCCGGCGGTGGCCGATGCGGCGATCGAGGATACCGTAGATCATCGGGCCGGCAACCAGCGCCAGGGTCAGCGGCATCAGCGTATTGCCCACGGCAACGCGGCCGAGATGCTTGACCTCCATCAGCCAGGGACCGCCCCAGAGCCCGCGGATCGCGATCACGGCGGCAAACGAAACGAACGCGAGGATGATGACCCCACGCAGACGGGGCAGCAGCCCGATGCGGACGACCTCGCGCACCTCGGCCCGCAGCGTGGGTTTCTCGCCGGTGCGATCCGACAACGTGTTCGGAACGAAGAGCAGGACCAGCACGGCGATGACGATGGCGAGCACGGCAGACGTCCCGAATCCGGCGCGCCAGCCGTGCTGCTCGACGAGCCAGGCCATGGGACTGGCCGACAGGATCATGCCGGAGTTGCCAACGCCCTGAATCAACCCGGACCACAGTCCGAACTGCGTCGACGGCAGCATCTTCGCTGCCAGCGTCATCGGGCAAAGCAGCATGCCGCAGCAGCCAAGCCCCAGGATGATCTGCGCGATCAGGAAACCGGCGGCGCCCCCGACCAGAGCGGCAAGGGTCGCGCCCAGAGTGATGATGGCGAAGAGCGTCAGCGCGACGGGCCGCACCCCATAGCGGTCGAGCGCAATGCCGACCGGAATCTGTCCGGCGGCAAACGCGAGGTGATAGGCGCCGGTCAGGATTGCCAGCGTCTCCGGCGAAACCGAGATATCGGCGCTGATCACGTCGGCGGCGATCGCCGGCAGTGTCCGCAACAGGTTGGACAGCATGTGCCCGAGCGCGAGCACAAGAAGCGGCGCGCCGAACAGAAGTATGCTGCGAAGCGGATCGACCGTCTGTTCGATCCGCGCGGCGGACGTATACCGATTGGACATATGAAGATATCTTTCGATGGCCCTGGCTCAAGTATCGGCCGTCAGTCTAGAGCGGCGGATGGTCAATGGGAACCATGGCCGCCGGTGTGACCGCGGGCGCGATGCAGGCTCGTCCCGTTCAACGATGTGTCGCCGCTTTCAGCATCTCGGCTGCCCTCGCGTATCCGCCGTCCACGCCGTCCAGAAAATGCAGGTGCGCCTTCGGATCGCCCGACGGCACCAAACATGTCATCAGGGCATGCGTCTGGCGATGCGCGCCGTATCTGACATGGCCGCGCGCCGCCGCATCGCGCAGAATGTCCTCGGCCATGTTCGCCTGCTCTTCCGTACAGTCGAGCGTCAGCCGCAGAACGTCGTCGTACTTCCGGAAGTCGGAGTGGGAGGCTATTTCAAGCCATTCCTCCGGCTCGACCTGTATGTCCCGGCTTTTCGGCGCGGGCGCCGTCGTCGGCAGCGGATGGCCGCTCCGCAGGTCCTCGTCGAACACCGCGAGCACCTGCCGCGCCAGGGCGGTGAATATCGCGCTGACCGTCTCTTCCAGCGGCTCCACCAGCAGGGAAAGAATAATGCCATGACGATTGGGAATCGGCATCCACTCGCATGACAACCCGGTCAGGTCCGGCTTCGACGCATCGGGGGGCGGGACGATCGCGTAGCGCCCTCGTTTCAGTTCCGCCTCCGCCCATTTCAGCCCGCCACCCGCGAACATGGAATAGGCCGCATGGTCCGAAACAGCGTATCTTGCGATTCTGACATCGTGCCCGTTGGCGCGAATATCGTGCACCGGGACCAGTCCGCCGCGAAGGACCAGGTCGAGGTCCGCGCTGGCCGATGCGACGACCTGTTCCAGCGCGCACGTCGCCACGGCGCGCGCCCGGCACGGCACGGCGAATGCCGCTCCATCGCCGGCGAAGGTGAACGGAAAGTCGTAGCTGCCGAGCAGATTGCCGAGGGCGGCAACCACCGATACGCCCGCGAAATTGACATCCTGATACGCGCCCCGTTTGATGGCAGCGGTCGAATCGACCACGTCGGTCACGCCGATCAGCCAATCGTCGGGAAGCGCGTCATAAGCCGCGTAGTCGAGAAGGCGTTTGAAGTCGCTATAGGTTCGCGCCTGCCGGGATATTGCTTCAGCCATTGTCGCCTCCGTGCCGCGATTGCGCACGCTGCGTGGGTTGATCCTTACTTATCATATTATATCCAGCGCTGCGCCTCGCAGCGGTCACCATTGCGCGCCTTGCGCGCGTCACCGGCGTCCCCAGTCGCGCGGCCATGGAACCCTGCGGCAGGCTTGTGCGATCCGACACACTGCCGAACACGTGACGGACGGCGCCGGGATCTCGGCGAACTGGTCGCCGGTCAACTCGCCGACGTCGGGCGCCAGCGGGAACCGCGCGTTCGAAGCCGGGGCCGATCGCCCGCTCTTCCGCTTGACCCCGGCGAAGAGCGCTCGCATGGTCGGCCCATGAACATGCCCGACGCCCTTTCCCGATGCCTTGTGCTGAACACGGTGGCTGCCGCACGGACACTCCTGCGGCGCTATGACACCAAGCTGAAACCCTATGGTGTAACTGTTCAACAATTCGCATTGCTCGCCGCGATCCGCTTCCATCCAAAGGAATCGGTGGCCAACCTCGCGGCGAGAGTCTCGCTTGACCGGACCAGCCTGACCAGAAGCCTCGACCTGCTCGAGGGAAAAGGTCTCGTGCGCCGAGAGAGCTCGAGCGGCAACGTCAGGCTCTGCCAGCTCACCGAGGCGGGAGACCAGTTGCTCGATCGCCTGCTGCAGGAGTGGCAGAAAGCGCAAGCCGGGCTTCTTACCGGTCTCGCCGAGGACGATACGGAGAGCTATCTCCGCGTCGTCAGGCACCTGGCCAACGGGTGAACTCCGCCTCGCCGGGCTTGTATGCCGCCTGTAATGTGTATATGCACAGTGCAGATGCACTTGGGTGCTTTACACTTGAAGGCTTCACATTTGGAGGTTTGCATGCAGGACCCGATCGTCGTGACAGGCATGGGCGCGGTCACCCCGCTTGCAGCAGGCGTCGAAGCAAGCTGGAAGCGCCTTCTGGCAGGCAAGAGCGGCATTGGACGGAACACCCGCTTTGAGACCGAAGGCTGGAAATGCCGTATCGCGGGCCTCGTGCCCTCCCGCCGCGATGATCCGTCCGGTTTCGATCCCGAAGCTGCCATGTCGCCGCAAGAGCTGCGCAAGAGCGACCTTTTCATCCACTACGCGACGGCCGCGAGCGACGAGGCACTGGCGCAGGCCGGCTGGCGGCCGGGCAACCCGGCAGACGGAAGCCGCACCGCAACCGTGATCGGAACCGGCGTCGGCGGCGTCCCGGCGATCACCGCCGCCGCCGAGACCATCCGCACCGCGGGCGTCCGCCGTCTCTCGCCCTTCGTCGTCCCCTCGTTTCTTCCCAATCTCGCGACCGGGCAGGTCTCCATCCGCTACGGGTTCCACGGCCCTTCCGGCGCGCCGGTGACCGCCTGCGCGGCCTCGGCCCAGGCGATCGGCGACGCGATGCGGCTGATCCGCTCCGGCGAAGCGGACATCGCGCTTTGCGGCGGGACCGAAGCCTGTGTCGATCCGGTCGCCATCGGCGGGTTTACGGCGGCTCGCGCCCTGTCCTTCGGCTTCAACGACACGCCGGCACGAGCCTCCCGTCCCTTCGACACGGCGCATGACGGCTTCGTCCTGTCCGAGGGTGCCGCCATGCTCGTGATCGAACGGCTGAGCCATGCCGAGAAGCGGGGGGCGACACCGCTGGCCGTCATTGCGGGCTATGGCACGACGACGGATGCGCATCATGTCACCGCCGGGTGGCCCGACGGGCGCGAGGCGGCCAGAGCGATGAGAATGGCCCTGGCCATGGCGGGTCTGGCCCCGGAAGCAATCGGTTACGTCAATGCCCATGCGACCTCGACGCCCGTGGGCGATGCTGCTGAACTCGCCGCGCTGACACAGGTTTTCGGCCCTCGGGGCGGGAATGTTCCGGTCAGCTCCACCAAGTCCGCAACAGGACACATGCTGGGCGCCGCTGGAGCCATCGAAGCGGTTTTCTCGATCCTCGCGCTCCGGGACCAGACGCTGCCTCCCGGCCTCAACCTCGAAAGCCCCATGCCGGAGGCGGAAGGCTTCGACCTAATTGCGGGAGGGCCCCGGCGGGCTCCGGTCGAGCACGTGCTCTCCAATGCTTTCGGCTTCGGAGGCGTCAACGCGGCCCTGGTCCTTAGCCGATATCGGCGCTGACGCCTCATTTGCTGCGGGCCTCGCGATCCCGCGTCGAGAGGCGCACCAGCCACGCCGGCGTCCGTACAGCCAAAATCGCCTATAACTATTTTTATATCAATCATTTAACATCATTTTTCGGAATGCCGTTTCTCGATTTAAGATTTAGTCCATAGATTTAATTGACATAAGAGAAGCAGCTTTGTAACACTCGTCCGAAGCTCGGGAGCGCCGGCTGTGCCGGCCCGCTCCGTAGATCCCGGCTTCCCCGTCCGGGGATCCAGTGCACGCGGTGTTATAAGGACCTGACATGTCGCGCAAAATCAGACTTGGAGCCTTCCTCCCCGGCGGCGGCCAGCATATCGCTTCCTGGCGCCATCCGGACCAGCCGGCCGATGGGGCGGTGAACTTCGACTTCCACCGCCAGCTTGCCCAGACTGCGGAGCGCGGCCTGTTCGATGCCTACTTCCTGGCCGACGGTCTTTCCGTCGCGATCGGCGGCAAGGAAGGCGGCAACGCCAAGGCAGCCGGCTTCGAGCCGCTGACGCTGTTTTCCGCGCTTGCGCCGCTCACCACCCATCTCGGCTTCATTGCCACCGCCACCACGACCTATGAGGAGCCCTACACCACCGCCCGCAAGTTCGCCTCGCTGGACCTGATCTCCGGCGGCCGCGCCGGCTGGAATGTGGTGACCACGGTGGGTGACGACACCGCCCGCAACTTCAACCTCGACCGCCAGCCTTCCCATGCGGATCGCTACGAGCGGGCGCGCGAATACGTGGAGGTGGTGACGGCCCTGTGGGATAGCTGGGAAGACGGCGCCTTCATCCGCGACAAGGCGTCCGGCCGCTTCCTCGACAGGGACAAGGTCCACGCCATCAACCATCACGGCCGGCATTTCCGGGTGCAGGGGCCGCTGAACGTCTCCCGCTCGCCCCAGGGACAGCCGGTGATCGTGCAGGCGGGCTCGTCCGAGGCGGGCCGCCAGCTCGCGGCGGAAACGGCGGAGGTGATCTTCACCGCCCACCAGACGCTCGAATCCGCGCAGGAATTCTATTGCGACATCAAGCGCCGCGCCAAGGCCGCCGGCCGCAATCCGGACCACGTGCTCATCATGCCCGGCTTTGCCCCCTTCGTCGGGCGGACCGAGGAAGAGGCGCGCGAAAAATACCGCGCCCTCACCGATCTGATCGTTCCGGAGGACGGGGTGGCGCTGCTGAACACCTTCAGCGGCGGCACGCTGGACTTGTCCGACTATCCGCTGGACGGCCCCCTGCCACCCGCTCCCGAAACCGAGGGCAACAAGAGCCGGCAGGTGCTCATCCGCCGGATCGCCGACGACAACAACTTCACCATCCGCGAACTGTATTCATGGATTGCGACGGCGCGCGGCCATTACACCTTCGTGGGCTCGGCCCTTCAGACCGCCGACGAGCTGCAGGAATGGTTCGAGAACGAGGCCGCCGACGGCTTCAACATCCTGCCGCCGTACCTGCCCACCGCGCTCGAGGATTTCATCGATCTGGTGGTGCCGGAACTGCAGCGGCGCAACCTGTTCCGCACCGCCTACGAGGGACGGACGCTGCGCGAGAATCTCGGCCTGCCCAAACCGGAGAACCGCTGGAGCCGCCCCGTCGTCCAGGCGGCGGAATGAGCGCCGGCAGCGGAAGGAGAACGAGATGAGCCTTCAGGATGTGAACGGCACCGTCGCCGCCCTCGATCGCGAGGAGGCCGGCGGCCAGAAGCCGCTGCAGCCCTTCCTGGAGCGGGCCGGGCATTTCCTGTCCCGCTACGGTCTGCTCCTGGGCTTCCTGCTGCTATGGCAGGTGGCCAGCACGCGGAGCTGGGTTAACCCCTCCGTGTTCCCGCCCCTGGACGATATCGCCGCCTCCTTCTGGCAGGGCGTGACGCGGGGCTCGTTGCTGGCGGATCTGGGCATCTCTCTGCAACGCTCCGGGCTTGCCTTTGGCGCCGCCGTGGCGGTGGCCATTCCGCTCGGCCTGTTCATGGGGCAGATCCGGGCGGTGGAGCGGGCACTGGACCCCATTCTCCAGCTCTTCCGCCAGACCTCGGCGCTGGCGCTCTACCCGGTGTTCATCCTGCTGCTGGGCTTGGGGGAACTGTCCAAGGTGTTCGTCATCTTCTGGGCCACGATCTTCCCGCTGCTGCTGTCCACCATCGGCGGCGTGAAGGAGGTGGATCCCAAGCTCGTCGAGATGGCGCGGGTTTACGGCGCCTCACGCCTGCAGGTGTTCCGCCGGGTCGTGCTGCCCGGGGCGCTGCCGTCCATCTTCGTGGGCCTGCGTCTGTCGGCCACGATGGCGCTGCTGATGCTGATCGCCTCCGAAATGATCGGCGCCAACCAGGGCCTTGGCTTCCAGGTGATGAACGCCCAGTTCAACTTCCAGATCCCGCTGATGTTCTCGGCCATCTTCCTGCTCGCGGCTCTGGGGCTTCTGGCCAACTACAGCATCGTTCTCCTGCAGCGGCGGCTGTGCCGGTGGAGCAATACCCCGGTCTGAACCGAATTCATCCGAACCGATTTCCCGTCCTCCCTGCCAGAAAGGCACGACCATGACCTTCTCCTTCCGCAAGCTCGGTGCGGCCGCCCTCCTCGCCGCCGGCCTCGCCGCCGCCGGCCTTGCACCCGCTTTCGCCGAAACCCTTGCCTCGCCGGCGGATGCGTCCGACCCCTATGCCTTCCGCCACCTGCCCAATCGCGGCAGCGTCAGCCCGCACGAGCTCGCAGAGGCGCTGGGCTACTACGAGCCCTATGGCATCAAGCTGGAGAACAAGGGATTTGCGGGCGGCGGACCGGAGACGCTGTTCGGCCTTGCCGGAGGCAGCATCGATCTCGCCTCCGCCGCCACCTCGGCGGTGCTGAACTCCATCGCCAGCGGCAACGATTTCCTCATCGCCTATCCCTCCAACGGCATCCAGAAGGGAGTGGAAAGCATCTTCTACGTGCTGCAGGACAGCCCGATCAAAGCCGTGGAGGACCTGCAGGGCAAGACCATCTCGGTCAACACGCTGGGCGCGCATCTGGACTATACGATCCGCGAGGCCTTCCACCAGAAGGGGCTGCCGCAGAATTCCGCCAAGCTGGTGGTGGTGCCGGGCCCGCAGCTCGAGCAGACCCTGCGCGCGAAGCAGGTCGACGTGGCCGGTATCGGCTACTGGCAGACAACCTTCGGCGGCCAGCTCGAGGCCAACGGTGGGGTGCGGGCCATTTTCTCCGACACCGATGTGCTCGGAGAACTCGCCGGCGGCTTCGTGGTGTTCCGCCGCGATTTCGCCGAGAAGCACCCGAAGGCCGCCCGCTACTTCGTCGAGGGTGCGACCCGTGCGGCGGACTGGGCGCGCGAGAATCCGGAAGAGGCGCGCAAGCTGATCGGCGAGATTCTCGACAAGCGCGGCGAAAACGGCGAACTGGCGAAATTCTGGCTCGGCTTCGGCCTGCAGCCCGGCGCGCCGATCACGGATCGTGATGTGGACTTCTGGGTCGAGGCGCTCTCGCGCGAGGGGACGCTGCCTGCCGGCAAGATCAATGTCTCCGAGATCATCTTCCGGCCCGCATCCGTGAAGGCGGCGAATTGAGGTCACCATGACAGCCGCCGCACAGTCCACTCCCGGCTCTTCCCCCGCGTCCGCGCGGGGGGAGGTCTCGATCCGGGATCTCTCCAAGTCCTTCCGCATCGCCGGGCGCGACGTCGCGGTGCTGCGCAACCTGAATGTCGCCGTCGGCGCCGGGGAGAGCCTCGTCATCGTCGGCGCCAGCGGCTCGGGCAAGACGACGCTGCTGCGCATTCTCGCCGGGCTGGAGACCGCCGATTCCGGCGACGTGCGGGTCAGCGGCCGCAAGGTCAGCGGCGTCGGCGCGGAGCGGGCGATGATCTTTCAGGAGCCGCGCCTGCTGCCCTGGGTCAATGTGCTCGGCAACGTGGCCTTCGGGCTGGAATTGCGCAAGGTGGCGCGCAAGGAGGCCGAGGCGCAGGCGCGGCACTATATCTCCCTCGTGGGGCTCGCCGATTTCGCCGATGCGTTCCCCCGCCAGCTGTCGGGGGGCATGGCCCAGCGTGTGGGCATCGCCCGCGCGCTGGCAGTGCAGCCGGAGATCCTGCTGCTGGACGAGCCCTTCGGGGCACTCGACGCCATGACCAAGATCACCATGCAGAACGAGCTGACCCGCATCTGGCACGAGGAACAGGTGACCATGGTGCTGGTCACTCACGATCTGGAGGAAGCGGTCTATCTGGCCGACCGGGTGCTCGTTCTGCCGAAGGAGAAGCACCGCGCGCCCCAGCTCCTCGACATCGACCTGCCCCGCCCGCGTGACCGCAGTTCTCCGGCGTTCACGCGCTATCGCGAGGCGTTGCTGCACGAGTTCGGCCTGCACTAGGCTTTCTACGTTTCAATGAACCGCAGAAAGACTCTGGCTTTTTGATTTAACGCGTTTTCTTCACGCAAACCGGTATCCACTTTGCTTGAAAACACTTTGGAAGGTGACCCGCCCCGCCGTTCAGGCTGACGCAGCCGCTGTCAGCCCCCCTGCCCGCTCGATGAAGGCGACGACGGCGTCGACGCCGTCGCGGCGAAGCATGTCGGTGAAGACATACGGCTTGCTGCCGCGCTGGGCTCTGGCGTCGCTGTCCATCACGCCGAGATCCGCGCCGACATGGGGAGCAAGGTCCTTCTTGTTGATGATGAGCAGGTCGGAGCGCGTGATGCCCGGCCCGCCCTTGCGCGGGATCTTCTCGCCCTGGCAGACGGAGATGACGTAGATCGTCAGGTCGGCGAGATCCGGCGAGAAGGTCGCCGCCAGATTGTCGCCGCCGGATTCGACGAAGACGATATCGAGATCGGGGTGGCGTTGCGTCAGTTCCGCGATGGCCTGCAGGTTGATGGTCGCGTCCTCGCGAATGGCGGTGTGTGGACAGCCGCCCGTCTCGACACCGATGATGCGATCCTCGGGCAGCGCCTGAAGACGGCTGAGGATGAGGGCATCCTCCTTGGTATAGATGTCGTTGGTGACGACGGCGACCGAATAGCGGCCGCGCAGGGCCTTGCACAGCACCTCGGTGACGGTGGTCTTGCCCGAACCGACCGGACCGCCGATGCCGATGCGCAAAGGGCCGTTGGGTGACGTCATGGCCGTTCCCCGCTTCAGTCGTGACGATGATGGTGATCATGCGCATGGGAATGTGCATGATCATGGGCATGGGAATGGCCGCCGTGATAGGCGCCGCGCACCGGCTGGAACCGTTCGACGATCTCGCTCACCCGCGCGCCGAGCCCTTCCAGCATCGCCCGGATGACATGGTCGCGCAGGATGAGGATGCGGTCCTCCTCGATCTGCGCCGGCAGGTGGCGGTTGCCGAGATGCCAGGCGAGCTCGGCGAGGTGCAGCCCGTCGCGCGGGCGCACCTCGTAGAGCGCTTCCTCCGCCGCGACGATTTCGGCGAGCCGGCCGTCCTCCAGAACGAGCACGTCGCCGTGGCGGAACGCGACCGCCTCGGGCAGATCGACCAGCACCTGTTCTCCCTGCCGCAGGGTCAGCGTCTTGCGCCGCAGGTGCCGTTCGTCGTGGGCGAGAACGACGGTGTCGAACGGCGTGCCCTGATACCGGCCGGCATGGTTGTGTGCAGTAACCCGGAGCATGTCAGCCTCTAAAGCAGTTTGCGTTTAATTTGAGCATCAAATTAAACGCAAGTAGCGAAAAACGATAGAAATGAGAGCGGGTTGCGCAACGGACCCTGGTTCGACAATTATGCAACCCGCTCTAGAACAGAAAGTAGCGCTGGGCCATCGGCAGCACCTCGGCCGGTTCGCAGGTAATGAGCTGCCCGTCGACGCGCACCTCATAGGTCTGCGGATCGACCTCGATGCGGGGCGTGAGGCTGTTGTGGATCAGGTCCTTCTTGCGGATGTCGCGCGTGCCGCGCACGGCCGCGAGCGCCTTCTGCAGCCCGAGCCTCTCGCCGATGCCGTCATCGAGGGACGCTTTCGACACGAAGGTGACGCCCGTCGTCTTTCGCGCCCGGCCCAGCACGCCGAACATCGGCCGGTAGTGCACCGGCTGCGGGGTCGAGATGGAGGCGTTCGGATCGCCCATGGGTGCGGCCGCGATCATGCCGCCGATCGTGACCAGCGCCGGCTTGACGCCGAAGAAGGCCGGCTTCCACAACACCAGATCGGCGCGCTTGCCGACTTCGACCGACCCGATCTCATGGGCGATGCCGTGGGTGATCGCCGGGTTGATGGTGTACTTCGCGACGTAGCGCCGGACGCGAAAATTGTCGTTGCCGTTCCCGTCCTCCGGCAGGGGGCCGCGCTGGACCTTCATCTTGTGGGCGGTCTGCCAGCAGCGCAGCGCGGTCTCGCCGATGCGGCCCATGGCCTGCGAATCCGACGACATGATGCTGAAGGCGCCGAGATCGTGGAGAATGTCCTCGGCCGCGATCGTCTCCTTGCGGATGCGCGACTCGGCGAAGGCCACGTCTTCGGGAATCCGGGAGCTCAGGTGATGGCAGACCATCAGCATGTCCAGATGCTCGTCGATGGTGTTGACGGTGTAGGGGCGCGTCGGATTGGTGGAGGCGGGCAGGATGTTGTCCTGCCCGCAGGCGGTGATGATGTCCGGCGCATGGCCGCCGCCGGCGCCCTCGGTATGGAAGCTGTGGATGGCGCGGCCCTTCATCGCCGCGAAAGTATCCCTGACGAAGCCGCTCTCGTTCAGCGTATCGGTGTGGATGGCGACCTGCACGTCCTCCAGATCCGCCACCGACAGGCAGTTGTCGATGGCGGCGGGGGTGGTGCCCCAGTCCTCGTGCAGCTTCAGCCCCATGACGCCGGCGCGGATCTGCTCGTGCAGGGGCTCCGGCAGGCTGGCGTTGCCCTTGCCGAGCAGGCCGACATTGACCGGCAGGTCCTCGATCGCCTCGAGCATCCGGTGAATGTTCCACGGGCCGGGCGTCACGGTGGTCGCCAGCGTGCCGACCGACGGGCCGGTGCCGCCGCCGATCAGCGTGGTCGTGCCGCTCGCCAGGGCTTCGTCGGCCTGCTGGGGGCAGATGAAGTGAATGTGCGTGTCGATGGCGCCCGCCGTCAGGATCTTGCCTTCGCCGGCGATCACGTCCGTGCCCGGTCCGATGACGATGTCGACGTTGGGCTGGATATCGGGATTGCCCGCCTTGCCGATGCCGGCGATGCGGCCGTCCTTGATGCCCACGTCGGCCTTGACGATGCCCCAGTGGTCGACGATGACGGCGTTGGTGATGACGAGGTCGACCGTTTCCGCCGCCCCGCGCTGGCTCTGGCCCATGCCGTCGCGGATGACCTTGCCGCCGCCGAACGTGACCTCCTCGCCGTAGGTCGTGCGATCCTCCTCCACCTCGATGATGAGATCGGTATCGGCAAGCCGCACCCTGTCGCCCTTGGTCGGGCCGTAGAGGTCCGCGTATGCCCTGCGTGCGATCGTCGCCATGCCTCAGCCCTCCAGCTTGCCCATGACCCTGGCCGCGAAGCCGTAGACGGTCCGCTCCCCGGCGAGCGCGACGATCTCGACGCTGCGCTCCTGACCGGGCTCGAACCGGACCGCTGTCCCGGCCGGAATGTTGAGGCGGAAGCCGCGCGTCGCCTCCCGATCGAAGATCAGGGCATCGTTCGTCTCGTAGAAATGGTAGTGGGAGCCGACCTGGATCGGCCGGTCGCCGGCATTCGCGACCTTGATACGACGCACTTCCCGGCCCGCATTGAGTTCGAGCGTGCCTTCGCCGATCAAGAATTCACCCGGAATCATGGCGCACCTCACGGAATGGGGTTGTGGACGGTGACGAGCTTGGTGCCGTCGGGGAAGGTCGCTTCCACCTGGATGTCGTGGATCATCTCGGGGACGCCTTCCATGACATCGTCGCGCGTCAGCAGGGTCGCGCCGTGGGACATGAGCTCCGCCACGGTCCTGCCCTCGCGGGCGCCCTCCATGATGGCGGCGGAGATATAGGCGACGACCTCGGGATAGTTGAGCTTGACGCCGCGCGCCAGGCGGCGCTCGGCCAGCAGCGCGGCCGTGAAGATCAGCAGCTTGTCTTTCTCGCGCGGTAGCAGTTCCATCAGGAGGTCCCCATCATGTCGCCCGAATGCATCACGTTGCCCATATTCTCGGCGCGCTTGCCGGCTTGCGCTGCGTCGCCATGCGAAGCGCGTGCCAAGCGCGCGTGAAGAGCGCTTTCCCCTCCTCGGCCTGAGGGCCGAGATAGCGGCAGACGACGGCCTCGGCCAGCTGGCTGACCGAGAACCGGGACCCGCCAGCCTCTCCGATCTCCCGCCGGACCGCCGCGTCCAGTCCCTCGCGCAAGGGGCCGGCATAGACCATGGTGCCGCAGACAGGCTGCCCGGCGAAGGCGTAGCGGGCCTCCAGCAGCGGCGAACCGCCGCTCACGCGCAAGCGCTCGAACCAGATTTTCCGGCCGCCGCGCCTGATCTCGACGCGCTGCGTGACGGCCCCGCTGCCGAACAGCTCCCGCGCCGCCGGGCGGCCGAGGCAGATGAAGTCCCAGCCGATATAGGCCGCGTCGCCATGCAGTGTCACGCCCGTTTCGATTGCGGCGTCGGCGCCGTCGAACACGATGGCCTCCTGCGGCAGGTACTCGCAGACGGCGCCGTCGGCGATGTCGACGACGCTGCGCTGGACGGCGCGCGCGGACGCCGTGCGATAGAATTTGGTCGCGCCCGGCGTCGTCAGCACGCACCGCGTGCCTTCATCCAGATGCAGCATGATATTCAGCTCGTCGCCGCCGGCAACCCCGCCGGGCGGATGCAGCAGATAGACATGACAGGTGCCGTCGGCCTCGGGATAGAACGGCCGCTGGACAGCAAGCGGCCCCTCGTGGCGGCGACGGAAAAGCCGCGTCCGCCCGGGCGCCGCCGCATCGAACCACAGTTCCAGCTCGCCCTTCCAGCGACGCGACACGGCGCCATCGCACGCGACGTCCATCAACCCGCCTTCCGCAGCATCGCCGGAACAACCCTTCGTCACAGGCTGGCGCCATTGCCGGCATCAGGTAACATTCTGCTCCATATGCCTTATTTTTAAGCAACTGCCTCAGCGGATGCACTTTCCGGACTATTTGACGCGATGGCGGGGCATTGGCAAGCGGTATTCGCCGCCCGGCGACACGGCGCCCGGACATCTTGCGCCGGCCGCGATCAGGAGCGGAACAGCCGGCTGTGCTGGTGTTCGTGCCAGGCGCTCGCCATCGCCATGCCGACGGCCGTATTGCCGATCTCGTCATCGGGCGTGCTTTCGGCGATGCGGGCGCAATGGCCGATGACGTCGACGGCGCCGATCAGGATGCGCTGGCCGGTGGTCTGGCCGAGCGGCACCAGACGGATCGCCGCCGACACCTGCCCCTCCACCACCATCCAGAGCAGCCCCGTCAGCGCCGCCCGGGGTTCGATCCGCCAATGATGGGCCGCGAGGGCGAAGCCGGCCGGAAAGCTGATCGCCCGCTCCCGGAAAGGGCGAACCGCCGCGATGTCCAGATCGACCAGCAACCGACGCAGGGCGTCGCCCATGAGCCTGTCCTCCATCTGGAGTTCGCGGCTCTCGCGGCTCGCCTGCACCCAGTCGTCGGCCACGACGAAGGCATCGGCATCGCCACGGCGCAGCGCCGCCGTCATGCACAGGAAAAGCGGGCCGTCGATCCTGGCGAAGGAGTGTTCCAGCGTGCCGTATATCCATGCGGCGGCTTGTGCTTCATTCGTGACCCAACCATGATGCACCGCCGATTCGAGCCCGCGCGAGTAGGAGAAGGCGCCGGTGGGCAAGGTCGGACTGACGAGGCGCAGCAGGTGGATCGGAGGGGGACAATCGGAATTCATTCTCGACCGATGCTGAAAGGGACCGATGAAGCGTAGCGCGGATTGCCGGGCATGTCGCCGGCAATCCGGCATCTGGCGCGCCTCTTGCTTGGTCTGTGCCGTCGATGCGCGACGGCGCGATCACTATGGAGGGATGCGATGGTGGCTTTCGACGAAATGTACGGTCTTCCGGGCGAGAGCGGAACAAGGGCGCCTTACGAGGATCTGCGGCGCTGGCTGGAGACGACGACCTGCGAGCAGTTCGCCGTGCGCCGCAGCCAGGCGGAACTGTTCTTCAGGCGCATCGGGATCACGTTTTCCGTCTATGGCGAGGCGGAAGCCAACGAGCGCATCATTCCCTTCGACATCATTCCGCGCATCCTGCGGCGCACCGAGTGGACAGCCCTCGAAAAAGGCCTGCGGCAGCGCGTCACGGCCCTGAACATGTTTCTGGCGGACGTATACGGCGCGGGCGAATGCGTCCGGGCCGGCATCGTTCCTGCCGAGCTGATCTACAACAATCCGGGCTATTCGCCGAGAATGGCCGGATGCGCCGTGCCGCACAATCTCTATGTCCATATCGCCGGCATCGACATCGTGCGGGTCAGTGAAGACACATTCTACGTGCTGGAAGACAACGTCCGCACGCCGTCCGGCGTCTCCTACATGCTGGAGAACCGCGAAGCGATGATGCGGCTGTTCCCGGAGCTTTTCGCCTGCCATCGGATCGCGCCCGTGGAAGTGTATCCCGAAGCGCTGCTGGCGACGTTGCAGTCCATCGCGCCGGCCGGGGCGTCCGCCAATCCGACGATCGTGCTGCTGACGCCCGGACAATACAACTCCGCCTTCTACGAGCACTCGTTCCTCGCCGACAAGCTCGGGGTCGAACTGGTGGAAGGCAGCGATCTGATGGTGCGCGACGACGTGATCTACATGCGCACGACACAGGGCCTGCGGCGGGTCGACGTAATCTACAGGCGCATCGACGACGATTTTCTCGACCCCCTCGCCTTCAGGACGGACTCCATTCTGGGCGTGCCCGGACTGATGGACGCCTACCTCGCCGGAAACGTCACCCTGACGAACGCGGTGGGAACGGGCGTCGCCGACGACAAGGCCATCTACAGCTACATGCCAGACATCATCCGCTTCTTCACCGGCGAGGAGCCGCTGCTGGGCAACGTCCCGACCTGGCGCTGCCGCGAGCCGGAAGCGCTGTCCTACGTGCTCGACCATCTGCCGGAACTGGTCGTCAAGGAGGTGAACGGCTCGGGAGGCTACGGCATGCTCGTGGGACCCGCCGCGACGCGCGCCGAGATCGAGCAGTTCCGCAGGAAACTGCAGCACGCGCCGGACAAGTTCATCGCCCAGCCGACGCTGGCGCTCTCGACCTGTCCGACCTTCGTGGCCTCCGGCGTGGCGCCGCGCCACGTCGACCTGCGCCCGTTCGTACTCTCCGGGGCGGACGGAATCCAGGTGGTTCCCGGCGGACTGACGCGCGTCGCGCTCAAGAACGGCTCGCTCATCGTCAACTCCAGCCAGGGCGGCGGCACCAAGGACACATGGATTCTTGATGACTAATAGAGTTCATTGATCGCCAAAAGTAACGATACACAAAACTATTGTCATCATGGGTGGCGCTAATGTTGTCTAGAACGGCGGAGAATATTTACTGGAGCGCTCGTTATCTGGAGCGCGCCGATTTTCAGGCCCGAATTCTGGATGCCTGCATGCGGCTGGCATCCCTGCCCGCGAGCTATGCGGGCAAGGGGAGCGCGTGGGACGGGGCCATCGCCTCGGCCGGCGGCGCGCAGTTCTTCCGGACGCTTTACGACCGCGTCGATGAATGGACGGTACGCGAGTTCATCGCCTTCAATCCGGCCAATCCGTCGTCCATCAGCAACTGCCTGATGACGGCGCGCAACAATGCCCGCGCCGTGCGCACCGCGCTGACCAGCGAGATGTGGGAGGTCATCAACGATGCCTGGCTCGAGCTCAAGAACGGCGCCGGGCGGGAGATGGACAGGGACCAGTTCGTCCGCTTCATTTCCTGGGTGAAGAACGTCGCGCAGAGCTTCGAGGGCGCGGCGCATCGCACCATGCTGCGCAACGACGCCTACTATTTCATGCGCATCGGCGGTTCGATCGAACGGGCCGACAACACGGCGCGTATCCTCGACGTCAAGTACCATCTGCTGCTTCCCGCCAACGAAGCCGTCGGCGGCGGCCTCGACTATTTCCAGTGGACCACGATCCTGCGCGAGGTTTCGGCGCTGACGGCCTATCACTGGGTCTATCGGGAAAGCATCAAACCGTGGCTCGTCGCGGACCTTCTCATCCTCAACCACCAGATGCCGCGATCGCTGGCGAGCTGCTATGAGGTGCTCGTGCGATACCTCGATCTGCTGGCGGACATGTACGACGAATCCGGCGATTCCCAAAAGATCGCGAAGGAGACGCTCGCCGAACTGCGCATGCGGTGCGTCGAGCGGCTTTTCCAGGAGGGGCTGCACGAGTTCATCACCGGCTTCATCGGCCGCAACAACAAGCTCGGCGGCGTGATCGCGCAGCAATATCTGCAACTGACCGCCTGACGCCACGAGACCCCGTCCCGGACCGGGCCGGACGCACTTTGCCGAAACGTCGCGCCGGACGTATAAACGGCGCACGAACGAACGCGCACGAAAGCGGCCCCGTGGCACGCCCTTCGGCGCGAGGACATCACGACGGAGCGATCAGGATGACTTATTGCGTTGGCATATGCGTCGAGGACGGATTGGTCATGATCGCCGACACGCGCACCAATGCGGGGGTCGACAATGTCTCGACATACCGCAAGCTGCGCCTGTTTCCGGTTCCCGGCGAAAAGATCTTCATCATCGCCACCGCCGGCAACCTGTCCATATCGCAATCCGTCATCAACCTGCTGCAGGAAGGGCTTGTGCATCCGCAGACCGGTGAGCGCGAGCGGCTCATCGACATGCCATCGACATTCCATGCGGCGCAGCTCATCGGCCGCGCCGTGCAGCAGCTCAACGCGGAACAGGGCGAGGCGCTCGCGCGGGCCAACGTCGCGGCCGACGTCACCTTCCTTCTCGGCGGGCAGGTCGCCGGCGAGGACCTGCGCCTCTTCATGATCTACGCCGCCGGCAACTTCATCGAGTGCGGGCAGGAGACGCCGTTTCTGCAGATCGGCGAACACAAGTACGGCAAGCCGATACTCGACCGCTCGATCACCTTCAAGACCGGCCTGCACGAGGCGGTGAAGCTCGGCCTCATCTCAATGGATTCGACCTTGCGGTCCAACATCGGCGTCGGGCTGCCGCTGGATCTGGTGACGGTGCGGCGGGGGGCGCTCGCGCCCGAGACAACCTATCGCGTCGAAGCCGACGATCCCTATTTCCGCGATCTCAGCGACCGCTGGTCCGCCGCGCTCAGGGCGGCCCACAAGGCCATTCCCGCCCCGCCCTATTTCTAGCCACCCGCGGCATTCTGCCCAACTTTTAACCAGCCCGGCGCGTTTCCCGTTCCCCGGCTGGACGGGAAACGCTCACCCGAGTGTCGGCATGCTCAACTTCGGCATGCTCAACTGTTGGCATGCGCCTTGCTTTTCCGGATGAGACGGCCGGAGCGAGACGGTCGGCTCCGGCCCGGTCAACCTCGAAAGGGAAGCTCACGATGAGCATCAAGGCTGCCATCCGCCATCTGACGCACTACAGGTACGACCGTCCGGTTACGCTGGGGCCGCAGGTCATCCGGCTGCGCCCTGCCCCGCACAGCCGCACGCGGGTCGTCTCGCACGCGCTGAAGGTCGGGCCGCAGCCGCATTTCGTCAATCACCAGCAGGACGCCTATGGCAACTGGCTGGCCCGTTTCGTGTTCCCGGAGCCGGTGCGGGAATTGCGCATCGAGGTCGATCTCGTTGCGGACATGACGGTCTACAACCCCTTCGACTTCTTCGTCGAGGAGACGGCGGAACACTGGCCGTTCCCCTATCCGCCGGAGATCGCGGAGGATCTGTCGATCTATCTCACGGTGGAGCCCGAAGGCAGGCTTTTCGAGGCCTTTCTCGCCACCATTCCGCGTGACCGCGCGCGCACCACCGATTTCCTCGTCGCGCTCAACCGCCGCATCGCATCGGAGATCGGCTACGTCATCCGCATGGAGCCCGGCGTGCAGACGCCCGAGGAAACCTTGACGCGCGGCACGGGCTCGTGCCGGGATTCGAGCTGGCTGCTCGTGCAGGTGCTGCGCCGTCTGGGCATCGCCGCGCGTTTCGTCTCGGGCTACCTGATCCAGCTCAAGCCCGATCTGGTGTCGCTCGACGGTCCGCCCGGCACCGAGCACGATTTCACCGATCTGCATGCCTGGGCGGAAGCCTACATTCCCGGCGCGGGCTGGATCGGGCTCGACCCCACCTCCGGCCTGCTGGCGGGCGAAAGCCATATCCCGCTCGCGGCGACGCCCCACTACCGCAATGCGGCGCCCGTCTCCGGCGCCGCGAGCTATGCCGAGGTCGATTTTTCCTTCGACATGCAGGTCATGCGCGTCGCCGAGCATCCGCGCATCACGAAGCCCTTCCCGGAGGAAAGCTGGCAGGCGCTCGACGCCGAGGGCCGGAAGGTGGACGCGATCCTCGAAGCGGGCGACGTCCGGCTGACGATGGGCGGCGAGCCGACCTTCGTCTCCATCGACGACTTCGAGAGCGAGGAATGGAACAGCGCCGCCGTCGGCCCGGCCAAGCGGGCGCTGGCCGACAACCTGATCCGGCGGCTGCGCGACCGCTTCGCGCCCGGCGGCCTGCTGCATTACGGACAGGGGAAATGGTATCCCGGCGAGAGCCTGCCGCGCTGGACCTTCTCGCTCTACTGGCGGCGCGACGGCAAGCCCGTGTGGCGCGACGCCGGCCTGGTCGCCCCCGAGGCGCCGGCGGTGGAGAAGGAAACCGCCGGCTTCGAGCCGGGCGACGCCGAGCGATACCTCGTCGCCTTCGCGGGCGAACTGGGCCTGGCGGCGGATTTCGTCGCTCCGGCTTTCGAGGATCCGGCGGAATGGCTGCTCAGGGAAGCGAAGCTGCCCGAGAACGTCACGCCGGCCGATTCCCGCCTGAAGGACCCGGAGGAACGCCACCGCATCGCCTCCGTCTTCAGCCACGGCCTGACATCCCCCAAGGGGTTCGTGCTGCCGGTGCAGCGCTGGCAGGGCAAGGCGGCTTCGGGAAAGGCGGCTTCGGGAAAGGCGGGTTCGGGCTGGCTGTCGGAAAAGTGGCAGACGCGGCGCGGGCACCTCTTTCTCGTGCCCGGCGACAGCCCCGTCGGCTACCGCCTGCCGCTCGGCGCGCTCCCTTTCGTGCCGGAGGCGCGCTATCCTCACATCATCCCCGCCGACCCGACGGAACCGCGCGGCTCGCTGCCCGACACCGATGCGCGCGCCGAAGCCGACGGCGACGAGGCATCCCCGGCGCCGCGGCAGCAGGCCGTGGCCCATTTCGCGGCCGCCGAAGCAGGGCAGACGATTGTCGAGCAGCATCTGTCGCAGATCGACGGCGTCGTGCGCACCGCCGTCTCCGTCGAGCCGCGCGGCGACCGGCTGTGCGTGTTCCTGCCGCCGGTGGCGAAGGTGGAGGACTATCTCGAACTCGCCGCCGCCGCCGAAGCCGCGGCCGAGCGCACCGGCCTGCCGGTGCACCTCGAAGGCTACGCGCCGCCGCACGATCCGCGGCTCAACGTGATCCGCGTCGCCCCCGACCCCGGCGTGATCGAGGTGAACGTCCACCCCGCCGCATCCTGGGAGGAATGCGTCGCCATCACGCAGGGCATCTACGAGGAAGCGCGCTTCTCGCGGCTCGGCGCGGACAAGTTCATGATCGACGGCAAGCACACCGGCACGGGCGGGGGCAACCATGTCGTCGTCGGGGGCGCGACCCCGCTCGACAGCCCTTTCCTGCGCCGCCCCGATCTGCTGGCCGGCCTCATCCTCTACTGGCAGCGTCATCCGTCGCTGTCCTATCTGTTCTCGGGGCTGTTCATCGGTCCGACATCGCAGGCGCCGCGCATCGACGAGGCGCGGCACGACAGCCTGTACGAGCTCGAAATCGCGCTCGCGCAGATCCCCGCGCCGGATGCCGGGAAGACGCCGCCGCCATGGTTCGTCGACCGGCTGCTGCGCAACCTGCTGATCGACGTCACCGGCAACACCCATCGGGCCGAGATCTGCATCGACAAGCTGTACTCGCCGGACGGGCCGACGGGCAGGCTCGGCCTCGTCGAGTTCCGCGGCTTCGAGATGCCGCCCGATCCGCGCATGAGCCTCGCCCAGCAGCTGCTGATCCGCACGATCATCGCCCGTCTGTGGCACCATCCGCTCAAGGGCGCGTGCACCCGCTGGGGCACGGCGCTGCATGACCGCTTCATGCTGCCGCACTACGTCTGGGCGGATTTTCGCGATGTGCTCGCCGACCTCGACCGGCACGGGTTCAACCTGCGCGGCGAATGGTACGAGGCGCAGGCCGAATTCCGCTTCCCCTTCTGCGGCGAGGTCACCTATGAGGGAGCGAGGTTTGAACTGAGGCAGGCGCTGGAGCCGTGGCACGTGCTGGGCGAAACCGGCGCCATCGGTGGAACCGTGCGCTTCGCCGATAGTTCGGTGGAACGCTTGCAGGTGAAGCTGGAAGCGGCCGATCCGGGACGCTACATTGTGACCTGCAACGGGCGGCGCGTCCCGCTGTCGCCGACGGACACGAACGGCATCGCCGTCGCGGGCGTGCGGTTCAAGGCGTGGAAGCCGCCCCAGTCGCTGCATCCGACGCATCCCGTCGATGCGCCGCTGACGTTCGACATCTTCGACACCTGGTCCGGAAGGGCGCTGGGCGGGTGCGTCTATCACGTCGCCCACCCGGGAGGGCGGAGCTATGAGACATTTCCTGTCAACGGCAACGAGGCCGAGGCGCGGCGGCTGGCCCGCTTCGAGCCGCGCGGCCATACGCCCGGCCTGTTCTGGCCGCCGGCCGAGGCGGTGCATCCGGAGTTCCCGATGACGCTCGATTTGCGCCGTCCCGCCGGCTCGTGAACAGACGGATATGATGCATGCCCGCGTCCGATGCCACGGCGCCCGTCGCCGACACGCTCGCCGATCTGCTGCGCGATTACCGCCCCGAGCCGGGCATTCCCGATGAAATGATGGACGAGCGCGGCAATCCGCGCTCGATCTGGAGCGACCTGCTCGGCCGGATCGCCGGGATGGACGAGAACGAGCGCGCCCGGCGCATGGAGCGGGGCGACCTCTACCTGCGCGAAACCGGCATGTTCCATCGCCAGTACGGCGCGGCGGAGTCCGTCGAGCGCGACTGGCCGCTCAGCCACATGCCGGTACTGATGGACGAAGCGGAATGGGAACACGTCGCCACCGGCCTCATCCAGCGCGCCGAGGTGCTCGAGGCGGTGCTCGCCGATCTCTATGACGGCAATCGTCTCGCCGCCCGGGGCCTGCTGCCGCCGGCGCTGGTCGCCGGCAATCCCGAATGGCTGCGCCCGCTCGTCGGCGCAAGGCCGCGCGCCGGCCATTTCCTGTATTTCGTGGCGTTCGACCTCGGTCGCGCAGCCGACGGGACATGGCAGGTGCTGGCCGACCGCACCCAGGCGCCCTCCGGGGCGGGCTTCGCGCTCGAAACGCGCATCGCCACCGCGCGGGTCTTTTCGGACATCTACACGCGGGCGCAGGTCCATCGGCTGGCCGGCTTCTTCCGTACGTTCCGCGATACCCTGCAGAGCGAGCGGGGCAACGACGGCGGCCGCATCGCCATCCTGACGCCGGGGCGGCACAACGAGACCTATTTCGAGCACGCCTATATCGCCCGCTATCTGGGTTTCCTGCTGGTGGAGGGCGAGGATCTGACCGTGCGCGACGGACAGGTCATGGTGCGCACCATCTCCGGCCTCCAGCCGGTCTCCGTCCTGTGGCGGCGCATCGATGCGGCATGGACCGATCCGCTCGAACTCGACGAGGCGTCGCGCATCGGCGTTCCCGGCCTCGTCAACGTCGTCCGGCGGGGCGGTGTGACGATGGTCAACGCGCTCGGATCGGGCGCCGTGGAAGCGCCCGGCTTCTCGGCGCTGCTGCCGCGGATCTGCGAGGCGCTGCGCCGTGAGGATCTGCTGCTCGCGGGCGGCCACGCGCCCGACAGCGCGCCGCTCTCGACGACGCCCGCCTTCGTCGGCGGCCGGTTGTCCCCGCGCCGGCTCGGGCTGCGCATGTTTCTCGCCCGCACGTCGAGCGGATGGGCGGTCATGCCCGGCGGTTTCGCCCGCATCGGCGCCTCCGGCGGCCACGGCTCGCTCGCCATGCAGCAGGGAGGGGCCGCCGCGGACGTGTGGATCATGAGCCGGGGCGCGGCCGACAGGCAGACCCTCGTCGCCTCCGCGACCGTCGGCGCGCAGCGCACCACGCCCTACCTCCCCTCGCGCGCGGCCGAAAACCTGTTCTGGCTCGGGCGGTATGTCGAGCGGGCGGAATTCGTCATCCGTTTGCTGCGCGCATGGCACGTGCGGCTGGTGGAGACCGGCACGCCCGAATCGGCGCTGCTGCAGCACGTGTCGACGTTCCTCGCGGCCTATGAGGCCCCGCCCGATCAGGGCATTCCGCGCGGCGTCTCCACCTCCATCAGGAGCGCGCTGGCGAGCGCCGCCCAGGTGCGCGAGCGGTTCTCGGTCGACGGCTGGATGGCGCTCGACGATCTCGACCGCGCCATGCGGGAGATTGCGCCACGCATCCAGGCCGGCGCGGACGCGGCCCACATGACCGGCGTGCTGCTGCGCAAGATCAACGGCTTCTCCGGCCTCGTGCACGAAAACATGTACCAGTCCATGGGATGGCGGTTCCTCAGCATGGGGCGCGCGCTGGAACGCGCCCTGTCGATGGTCGACGCCCTGGCGTGGTTCGCCGAGCCGGATGCGCCGGAAGGGGTGCTCGACGTGCTCGTCGAGGTCGGCGACAGCGTCATGGCCCACCGCCGGCGTTTCACCGTGGCCACCAACCGCGACACGGTCCTCGACCTCCTCGCGCTCGACCAGCTCAATCCGCGGGCGGTGCTGTTCCAGCTCCGCCAGCTCTATACCCATATCAGCGCGCTGCCGGGATCGGGGCCCGACGCCCCGCTGACGGACCTCGAACGGGCAGTGATGCGCCTGCATGCCGATGTCGCCACCGCCGACACCGGGACGCTCGACAGGGCGCAACTGGCGGACTTCGCCGCCCGCGTCCGGTCGCTTTCCGACCTGCTGGCCGCCGCCTATCTGAAGTAGGGACGATGCGATACGATATCCGCCTCATCGTCGACTATGAATATTCGCATCCGGTCGATTCGGGACGCCATCTGTTGCGCCTGTCGCCGCTTTCGATCGCGCATCGCCAGTCGGTCGAATCCTGCGAGCTCGCGATCACGCCGCGCCCGGACGAGCGGCTGGAGCGGCGCGACTTCTTCGGCAACGACATGGTCGAGATCGCCTATCGCGACCCCGTTTCCCGCCTGCGCCTGCAGATGGACGCCAGCGTTACCTGCTCGTCCGCTCCCGCGTCCGCCGGCGTCCCTACGGGATTGGCCGATCTGGCGCGCGACCTGGCGTCGGTCAACGATCTTGGTCCCCTGTCGCCCTGCCATCTCGTCCATCCTTCCGCCCGCGCGAGGCCCGATGCCGCCATCGCCGCATTCGCCCGGTCGATCGTCGGACCCGATATCGCCGTCCGAAACGCCGTGATCCGGCTGGGCGAGGCATTGCATCGCGCCATGGTCTACGATCCCGAAGCAACGGAAGTGGATACGCCGGCATCCGTCGCATTCGCGCTGCGCCGGGGAGTGTGCCAGGATTTCACGCACATCATGATCGTCGCCCTGCGCTCGCTAGGCATCCCGGCGGGCTACGTGTCGGGTTTCCTGCGCACGGACCCGCCGCCGGGCAGGCCGCGCCTCGAAGGGGCGGACGCCATGCACGCCTGGGTTCGCGCCTGGTGCGGCGGGCAGGCGGGATACATGGAATACGACCCCACCAACGCCACGCCCGCCGGGTCGGACCACGTGGTGATCGCGGCCGGGCGCGACTATGCCGACGTCGCGCCGGTACGCGGCGTCATGCGCAGCGTGGGAGAGCAGGTCACGCGGCAGTCGGTCGACGTGCGGCCCGTATCGAAGGCCGGCTGACATCCGCCGATAGAGTGCCGCCTCTCCGGTGGGCAACGATGCCATGCCGCCGCCCGAAAATTGAACAATATTTAGGCAACACCCGCCATCCGCCTGTTTTCGCGCCACCTCGCCGCGGCGGGTTCCGACGCTATCGGCCGTGAAACCGGGACGAATCAGCGCTGGCACACTCCTTGCTTTTCTTTTGGGCGCATGCCCACCGGTGGGCCGCCATCGCGTTGTCTCCCGCTCTTATTGAAGGACTGTCTTCATGACCCGCAGAAACGTTCTCAGGCAGCTCACGGCTGCCGGATTCCTCGCCGTAGTCGGCATCGCCCTGCCCGCCGGCATGGCGGCGGCGCAGACGGAAGAAACCATCAAGGTCGGCATCCTGCATTCGTTGTCGGGCACGATGGCGATCTCGGAAACGGCGCTCAAGGACCTGGCGCTGATGACCATTGACGAGATCAACGCGAGCGGCGGCGTGCTCGGCAAGAAGCTGGAAGCGGTCGTGGTCGACCCCGCCTCCGATTGGCCGCTGTTCGCGGAAAAGGCCCGGGAGCTCCTGGCGGAGCACAAGGTGGCGGCCGTCTTCGGCTGCTGGACCTCGGTGTCGCGCAAGTCGGTGCTGCCGGTGTTCAAGGAGTTGAACGGCCTGCTGTTCTATCCCGTGCAATACGAGGGCGAGGAGCTGGAGCGCAACGTGTTCTACACCGGCGCCGCGCCGAACCAGCAGGCGATCCCGGCGGTGGAATATCTGCTCAGCGAAGACGGCGGCGGCGCCGAGCGCATCGTCCTGCTCGGCACCGACTACGTCTATCCGCGCACGACCAACAAGATCCTGCGCGCCTTCCTCAACGGCAAGGGCATCACCGACGAGAACATCCTCGAGATCTACACGCCCTTCGGCCATGCCGACTACCAGACCATCGTCGCTGACATCAAGAAGTTCGCCACCGGCGGGCCGACGGCCGTGGTCTCCACCATCAACGGCGACTCGAACGTGCCCTTCTACAAGGAACTCGGCAACGCCGGCCTGAAGGCGATCGACGTGCCGGTGGTGGCGTTCTCGGTCGGTGAGGAGGAGCTGCGCGGCGTCGACACCAAGCCGCTCGTGGGGCACCTCGCCGCATGGAACTACTTCCAGTCCATTGACAACCCGGTCAACGCCCAGTTCATCGAGAAGTGGAAGGCCTACGCCAAGGCCAAGAACCTCCCGAACGCCGACACGGTCGTCACCAACGACCCGATGGAGGCGACCTACATCGGCATCAACCTGTGGAAGCAGGCGGTCGAGAAGGCCGGCACGACCGATGTCGACAAGGTCATCGACGCCGTGGGCGGCCTGAGCTTCGAGTCGCCGAGCGGTTTCACCGTCAAGTTCGACGAGACCAACCACCACCTGCACAAGCCCGTCTACATCGGCGAGATCCGCGAGGACGGCCAGTTCGACGTGGTGTGGAAGACCGAAGGGCCGGTGCGCGCCCAGCCGTGGAGCCCCTTCCTGCCCGGCAACGAGGCCAAGCAGGGGCTCTGACCCGAGAGGAGGCTTCCGGCCTCCCCCGCCCCGCATCCGACCGTATCCCGCATGAGCCTGCCCGGTTTCTCCGGGCGGGCGGAGATTGATGATGCCATTCGCTTCCGCTTGTCGACCATCGTCCCGGCCGGGCGCGTTCCTGCTGCCGCTGCTGCATATGCTGGCGGTGGCGTGTCTCGTCGCGCTCGTCATGCTCGCTGCCGATTGCCCCGCCCGCGCGGCAGGGCTCGACGGCGACCGCCTGTCGGCGCTGGCGAAAGGCGACATCAACGCGCGCCTCGACGCGATCGCGAACCTCGGCCGGGAGAGCAATCCCGATGCGGCGCGGGTGCTGGAGGCGCTGGGCGGCGGCAATCTCCTCGCCACCCCGGACGGCCGGGTGTTCGTGCGTGAGAACGGCCAAACCTACGATCCGGTCACCGGCGAGACGGCGGCTGTGCCGGCGGGTGCAACGGCGATCACCATCAACAACCGCCTGCGGCGCGCCATTGCCGGGGCACTGGCGGGCGCGAACCTCCTCACGGAGGATCGCCGCAGACGGCTCGCGGCGGCGCGCCAGCTCCAGGGATCGAACGACGGGAGCCTGTTGCCGGTGCTGAAGGAGGCGCTGGCGCGCGAGACGGACGGCGAGATCCGCACCGCCATGGCCATCGCCGCCGCGCGCTTCGATCTCGCGAGCAGCGACACCGCGACCCGTTTCGCAGCCATCAACACCTTGGGCGACGCCACCTTCGCCCCTGCCCGGTCGCAGCTTCTCGCGCTGAGCGAGCAGGATCCGGACGCGGGCCTGCGGGCGGCGGCGCGGGCCGCCGTCACCAGCATCGACCGGCATCTGGCGCTCATCCAGTGGGCGGGAAACCTGTTCTACGGCATCAGTCTCGGCTCCGTGCTGCTGCTCGCGGCGCTCGGGCTCGCCATCACCTTCGGGCTGATGGGCGTCATCAACATGGCGCACGGCGAACTGCTGATGATCGGCGCCTACGTGACCTATGTGGTGCAGTCGCTGTTCCGTGCGTTCCTGCCGGGCCACGTGGATCTCTACGTCGTCGCCGCATTGCCGGCGGCGTTCGTCATCACCGCACTCGTCGGGATGGCGATGGAACGCACCGTCATCCGCTGGCTCTACGGCCGGCCGCTGGAGACGCTGCTCGCGACCTGGGGCATCAGCCTCATCCTGATGCAGGGTGTGCGCACCCTCTTCGGCGCCCAGAACGTCGAGGTCGCCAATCCCGTCTGGATGACGGGCGGCGTCACCGTGCTCGGCGGGCTGGTGCTGAGCTACAACCGCCTCATCATCATCGTCTTCGCGGCCGCGGTGCTGGCCTTCGTCTGGCTGCTGCTGAACCGCACGCGGCTCGGCCTGTTCATGCGCGCCATCACCCAGAACCGGCGCATGGCCGATTGCGTCGGCGTGCCGACGGGGCGCGTCGACATGCTCGCCTTCGGCCTCGGCTCCGGCATCGCGGGGCTTGCCGGCGTCGCGCTGTCGCAGCTCGGCAACGTCGGCCCGGATCTCGGGCGCGGCTACATCGTGGATTCCTTCATGGTGGTGGTGCTGGGCGGCGTCGGGCAGCTCTCCGGCACGGTCATCGCCGCGATCGGGCTCGGCGGCGCCAACAAGCTGCTGGAGCCCTTCGCCGGCGCGGTTCTCGCCAAGATCGCCATCCTGATGCTGATCGTCCTCTTCATCCAGAAGCGCCCGCAGGGGCTCTTCGCGCCGCGCGGCAGGAGCGTCGAATGAGTACCGTCCTCACCTCTCCTCCCCGGGTTTCCTCCGAGGTTTCTTCCGAGATTTCCTCCCAGGCCGCACGGCTGCTGCTGGAGGCCCGCCAGCCGCTCTATTCCGCCCGGGCCTGGTGCTGGCTGGCGCTGGCCACCGCCGCCCTCGCCCTGCTGCCGCTCGCCAACCTCGTCTTCGCGGCGGGCCACCCGCTCCATGTCTCGCAGACTGCCGTCGCTCTCGTCGGCAAATTCATGTGCTACGCGCTCGCCGCGCTGGCGCTCGATCTGGTGTGGGGCTACACGGGCATTCTCTCGCTCGGCCACGGGCTCTTCTTCGCGCTCGGCGGCTACATGCTCGGCATGTACCTGATGCGCGCCATCGGCACCGACGGCTCCTACGGCAGCCACCTGCCCGATTTCATGGTGTTCCTCGACTGGAAAGAATATCCGTGGTTCTGGTCCTTCACCGACCACTTCCTCTTCGCGGCGTTCCTGGCGCTCGCCGTGCCGGGGCTCGTCGCCTTCGTCTTCGGCTATTTCGCCTTCCGCTCGCGCATCAGGGGCGTCTATTTCTCCATCATCATGCAGGCGATGACCTTTGCCGCCATGCTGCTGTTCTACCGTAATGAAACAGGCTTCGGCGGCAACAACGGCTTCACCGATTTCCGCCGCATCCTCGGCTTCGACATCACCGCGCCGCAAACGCGCGCCGTGCTCTACTGGGCGACGCTCGCGGCGCTGTTCGGCTCGCTGGTGCTGGCGCGCGCCGTCACCCGGTCGAAGCTCGGCCGGGTGCTCACCGCCGTGCGCGACGCCGAGGGGCGGCTGCGCTTCCTCGGCTACGAGCCGCTCGGCTTCAAGCTCTTCGTCTGGACGCTCTCCGCCGTGCTGTGCGGGCTCGCGGGCGCGCTCTACGTGCCCCAGGTCGGCATCATCAACCCGGGCGAGATGTCGCCGGAGAACTCCATCGAGATGGTGATCTGGGTCGCCACCGGCGGGCGCGGCACGCTGATCGGCCCCATCCTGGGCGCCGGCGCGATCAATGGCCTGAAAACCTGGTTCACCAGCGCGCTGCCCGAATACTGGCTCTATGCGCTGGGGCTGATCTTCGTGCTGGTCACGCTTCTGTTGCCGCAGGGGCTCGTCGGCCTCGCCCGCCGGATCGCGGCGCGCATCCGCCGCCGGACAGAGGAGGCATCCGCATGACCACGCCCGTTTCCGCTCTTTCCGCCCTCTCCACCGCCAATGCCGACAACCTCCTCGCCGGTTCCCATGCGGATGCGGGTTACAGCCGCCTGCCGGGGGAAGGCATCGACACCACGCACGGCGTCATCCTCTATCTCGAGAACGTCACGGTCTCGTTCGATGGGTTCAAGGCGCTGAACGACCTGACGCTCGACATCGGGGTCGGGGAGCTGCGCTGTGTCATCGGCCCCAACGGCGCCGGCAAGACGACGATGATGGACGTCATCACCGGCAAGACGCGCCCGACCGCGGGCAGCGCCTTCTTCGGCCAGAACGTCGATCTTACCGCGCTGACGGAAGCGGCCATCGCGGACGCGGGCATCGGCCGCAAGTTCCAGCGCCCGACCGTTTTCGAGCAGCACAGCGTGTTCGAGAACCTTGAGCTGGCGCGCAAGACCGACAAGCGCGTCGCGCCGACGCTGTTCGCCCGCCTCGACAGCGCCATCGCGGACCGCATCGCCGACACGCTCGCGCTGATCCGCCTCACCGACGCGGTGTGGCGCCCGGCAGGCCTGCTGTCGCACGGCCAGAAGCAATGGCTGGAAATCGGCATGCTGCTGATGCAGGAGCCGCTCCTGCTGCTGCTCGACGAGCCGGTCGCCGGCATGACCGATGCCGAAACGGCGCGCACGGGCGAGCTCCTCAACGACCTGCGCGGCAAGCACTCGCTGATGGTGGTGGAGCACGACATGGATTTCGTCGAGCAGATATCGCAGGACGGCAAGGTCACGGTGCTGCACGAGGGCTCGGTGCTGGCGGAGGGGCCGCTCGACAAGCTGCAGGACGATCCGCGCGTGATCGAGGTCTATCTGGGGCGCTGAGATGCTGAACGTCGACACCATCAACCAGTACTACGGCGGCAGCCACATCCTGCGTTCCGTCTCCCTGTCGCTCGACAAGGGCGAGTGCCTCGGCCTGCTGGGGCGCAACGGCGTCGGCAAGACCACGCTGCTGAAATGCCTCATGGGCGTGCTGCCCGTGGCCGGCGGGCGCATCACCTTCGAGGGCGAGGACATCACCCGCCTCGCCCCCCACCAGCGCGCCGTGCGCGGCATCGCCTACGTGCCGCAGGGGCGTGACGTCTTCGCCCGGCTCACCGTGAAGGAGAACATCCTCATGGGGCTGGCGACGAAGCCCGCCGCCCGCGCGAACACGATCAAGGACGAGATCTTCGCCCTGTTCCCGGTGCTGAAATCCATGCTGGCGCGCTACGCGGGCGATCTCTCGGGCGGACAGCAGCAGCAGCTCGCCATCGCCCGCGCGCTGGTGGCGGAACCGAGGCTCATCATCCTCGACGAGCCGACGGAAGGCATCCAGCCCTCGATCATCAAGGACATCGGCCGGGTGATCGCCATGCTGCGGGCGCGCGGGGACATCGGCATCCTGCTGTGCGAGCAGTATTTCGACTTCGCCACGGAACTCGCCGACCGCTTCGTCATCCTCTCGCGCGGCGAGGTGGTGGCCACCGGCGACCGCGCCGCGCTTGGCGGCAAGGAAGTGCGCCGCTATCTGGCGATCTGACAGCCGGACGAAAAAACGACGGGTCCGGCCAGCGGCAGGCTGAGGCGGCCGATCACGCGCCCGCCTGCCCGAGTATCCAGCCTTCCCGCTGCCTCATGCCGGCATGGACGGCCGTCCGGCCTGTGGCCATCGACGACATCCAGCATCCCGAAAAGCCCGCCGCCGCGTCGAACCGGTCTTCGCCCTCGGCGGCCGGGGCAAACCCTGCCGCACACGCATCCCTGAGGCTACAGCATCAGACCAAAAGTGTGCGCACTTTCTGGAGAAATTTAATGCGTTAACAAATGGATAGAGAAAAATAGCGATTCAGATTTAATGCATTTTTCTCTGTCGTCCGTCGCATGGCCGCGCAACCCGAGCCGATCGAGGGTGGGTCGCGTGACCGAAGCCCCGCTGCGGCTGCGCCTTTCACCCGGACAGGTTTTCCCTTGACCGGATATTGCATCCTAATGTATCCCGATGAACACAACAAGGCCGCCCGGCTCGCCGGCTGAAGCCGCGGTCCATGTCGGGCAGCGCCCTCCGGGGCCGGTGATGCGTGGAAGGGATCCCAATGGACAAATTGACGCCGCGGCAGGGGGAGCCGTGGGACGTCCTCGTCGTCGGCGGCGGTAATGCCGCGCTCTGTGCCGCGATCACGGCGGCGGAGGCCGGTTGCTCGGTCCTGATCCTCGAAGGGGCACCGAAGCCCTATCGGGGCGGCAACAGCCGGCATACCCGCAACTTCCGCTGCATGCACCATGGTCCCGTCTCGGTCCTGACCGACGCGTACGAGGAGGAAGAGTACTTCAACGACCTCCTGCTGGTGACGAAGGGCAAGACGGACGAGTCGCTGGCACGACTGGTCATCCGCTCGACCGAGGAGTGCCTGCCCTGGATGCGGGCGCACGGCGTCCACTTCCAGCCCTCGCTCTCGGGCACGCTGTCGCTGTCGAGAACCAACGCCTTCTTCCTGGGCGGCGGCAAGTCGCTGGTGAACGCCTATTACAACACGGCGCACGACCTCGGCGTCGCCGTCGTCTACGAGGCGCAGGTGCGCCACATCCACATCGAGGACGACGCCTTCACCGGGGTGGATGTCTCGATTGCAGCCGGGTTGCCCGAGCGGATCCCGGCGCGGGCCGTGGTGTTGGCGTCGGGAGGTTTCCAATCGGATATCGAATGGCTGACGCGCGCCTGGGGACCGGCGGCCGCGAATTTCCTGATCCGCGGCACGCCCTACAACCGCGGCGCAGTGCTCAAGGACATGATCGACCAAGGCTGCCGCAGCGTCGGCGACCCCACGCAATGCCATTGCGTCGCCATCGACGGGCGCGCGCCGAAGTTCGACGGCGGCATCTGCACGCGGCTCGACTGCGTGCCTTTCTCGATCGTGCTCAACCGGAACGGCGAGCGCTTCTATGACGAAGGCGAGGACGTCTGGCCCAAGCGCTATGCGATCTGGGGGCGGCTCGTGGCGGCGCAGCCGGATCAGGTAGGCTTTTCGATCATCGATTCGAAGTCGATCGACCTCTTCATGCCCTCCGTCTTTCCGCCGATCCGCGCGGACAGCATCGAGGCGCTCGCGGCGCGGCTGGGGCTCGAGCCGCGGAAAGTGGCCCATGCCGTGGCCGAGTTCAATGCCGCCTGCCGCCCCGGGACCTTCCATCCGACCGAGCGTGACGGCCTCGCGACCGAGGGGATGACGCCGCCGAAGACCAACTGGGCGCGTCCGATCGACACGCCGCCGTTCTATGCCTATGAGCTGCGCCCCGGCGTGACCTTCACCTATCTGGGGCTGAAGGTGGACGATACCGCCCGTGTCGAAGGGCCGAACGGCCCGCTGCGCAACGTCTGGGCGGCGGGCGAGATCATGGCCGGCTCGATCCTCGGCGAAGGTTATCTCGCCGGCTTCGGCATGGCCATCGGAACCGTCTTCGGACGCATCGCGGGACGGGAGGCCGCTGCCCATGTCGCTTGACAGGACGTTCACTGACCCGCTGACACCGGCCATGGCCGAGGCTCACCGTCAGCTGGAAATCTGCAACGCGTGCCGATATTGCGAGGGCTTCTGCTCGGTCTTCCCGGCGATGATGCGCCAGAAAGCCTTCGCCGCCGGCGATCTGAACCATATGGCGAACCTCTGCCACAACTGCCGGGGCTGCTACTATTCCTGCCAGTACACGCCCCCGCACGAATTCGCGCTCAATCTCCCTGCGGTCCTCGCCGAGGTGCGGCAGGAAAGCTGGGAGAGCTACATCCGGCCCCGCGCCCTCGCCACGGCCTTCCACGAGCGCGGGCTGGCCATCGCCCTGGCGGCCGTGCTGTCGAGCGCCGGGCTGTTCTGGCTTGCTTCGCGCGCCGGCGCCGATCCGTTGGCGGGCTTCTATGCCCATCTGGCCCACAATCTGATGGTGGCGATCTTTCTTCCGGCCTTCCTGGCGCCGCTCGCCATCATCGGCGTCGGCCTGCGCGCCTACTGGCGGGACACCGGCGGACGGTGGCCGAGCCTGGCGGATTTGCGTGCCGCGTTCGGTTCGGCCGCGCGGATGAAGAACCTCGCCGGCGGCCATGGCGAAGGGTGCAACTTCGAGAAGGAGGACCGCTATTCCAACGGCCGCCGCTATGCGCACCAGGCGGTGCTCTGGGGCTTCCTGCTTTGCTTCCTGGCGACCGCCTCGGGCACGGTGCTGCACTATGTCTTCGACTGGCCGGCCCCCTACGGCCTGTTCACGCCGCCGAAGATCTTCGGACTTTCAGGAGGAATTCTCCTCAGCCTCGGCGCGGTCGAGATGATCCGGCTCAAGCTGAAGGCGGACCCCGAACTGGGCGCAACGCGCGTCTGGCGCGGCGAATTCGCCTTCACAGCCCTTCTCGGCCTGACGGCGATGTCCGGGCTCGCGCTCTACGCGGCGACGGGAACGGCGGGCGTCCAACCGCTTCTGGCGGTGCATCTGGGCTGCGTGCTGACGCTGTTCCTGATGATGCCCTTCACCAAGATGGTGCACGGCTTCTTCCGGCTCTCCGCTCTCATCATCGAGGCCCAGAAATCCATACCCCGGGCTTGAAACCTCTCGCGGCGACGGCGCGTCGCGGATTCACAATCGCGGAAAAGGGGAAACGACAGCGCCTGCGTTCAACACGTCGGCCGGATCGAACGCCGTCTTGATCCGCCGCATCAGATCGACACGCACCGGATCGTTGTATGCTTCGAGCAGGTGGCGCTTGAGGCGGCCGACGCCGTGCTCGGCGCTGAACGTGCCGTCGAGACTGCGCGCAAGATCATACAGCCGGCGCGAGAGATCGGCCTCGACCGCCGCAGAAAACACAAGGCGGTCGGCACCGGCCGGCACGAGCACGTTGTAGTGGATATTGCCGTCGCCGACATGCCCGTAGATCGACAGCCGCAGTGACGGATCGAACCGTCTGACGATCTCCTCGCCGCGCGCGATAAAGGCGGAGACGGCTGAAATGGGGACGGAAATGTCGTGCTTGACCGATCCGCCGGCCAGCTTCTCCCCTTCCGGGATGCTCTCGCGCAGCTTCCAGATGTCCTGGCGCTGGCGCTCGCTGCTGGCGAGCAAGGCATCCTCCGCCCGGCCGTCCTCTGCCAGGGCTCCTACCGCCGCGAGCAGCAGATCGGCCAGCGGCACGCTCATGGACGAGGCCGACAGCTCGACGATCAGAGCGCCGCCCGTGCCCGTCCCCGGCGACCGTGCCCCGTGGCCAAGCCTCTCGACAAGCTCCAGCGCTGTCGGGGTGATGAACTCGAACGCCGACAGGAGATCGCAGGTCTCGCGCCGCAGAAACGCCAGAATGCCGGCCAGCTCCACCCCGGCAGCGAGCTTGACCCAGGCCGTCGCGTGCTGCACCGGCGCCGGAAACAGCTTCAGGACGGCGCCCGTGATGATGCCGAGCGTACCGTCGCTGCCGACGAAGCATTGCTTCACGTCATAGCCGGTGTTGTTCTTGCGCAGACGTGTCATGTCCGAAAGGATGGAGCCGTCCGGCAGGACGGCCTCGATCCCGAGCAGGAGATCCCGCGTCATGCCGTAGCGCAAGACGGAGATGCCGCCGGCGTTCGTCGCGATGTTGCCGCCGATCCTGCAACTCCCCTCCGAGCCGAGACTGAGCGGCAGCACGAGCCCGGCCTCGGCCGCCGCCTTCTGCGCATCGGCGAGGACGATGCCCGCGTCGACGGCCATGGCGAACCCGTGCGGATCGACCGAACGCACACGGTTCATCCGCTCGAGGCTGAGCAGAAACTGCCTGCCGGAGGAATCCGGCGTCGCTCCGCCGCAATAGCCGGTATTGCCGCCCTGCGGGACGAGACCGAAGCCCGCCGCTGAAACCACGCGCACCACCGCGGCGACCTGTTCCGTCGTTGCCGGCCGCAGCACGGCGGGCGTCGTTCCGCGGAACAGATCCCGCTGGTCGACGACGTAGCTTTCGATGACGTCGGGCGCGGTGATCACGCCCGTCTCTCCCAGCACCGACACGAGAGCCTCGAGCGTATTGTCCATAGTGCACCCCCGGCAACCCAAGCACGACCTTCATGCCATATACGTCAGCACCCTAATGCACGCCGACGCGACATTGCAACGCCCGCTGTGCCTCCTTCCGCGCATTGCGGAAACCGTCGCCGGGACCGATGTCGACAGCAGGCGGGCCGGCGCACCTTTGCGCCGCGCGTCAAAATGCTTGGCGCCTGTTCTGATGTTTGTCGCCATTCGATCCGCCTATCGTAGTGCTCCACCGCCCGCTGACTGAGCCGACGGCATGCAATCGCCCGAGAGTCCGGATCCACCGTGGAGCGGTGGCGGCGCTGAAAGAGAGACGGGAGCCGATGAACAAAATCACGCAAGAAATGCAGACGGATGCAGCGTATGTGGAACGTTGGCTCACCGCATTCGAGGCCGCGCTGGAGTCGGGCGATGCGGACGCGCTTCGGGCGGTTCTGGCCGACGAAGTCCATTGGCGCGACCTGCTGGCATTCGACTGGACCATCTCTCCCCACGATGACCGCGAGCAGGTGATACGAGCCATGCTGCGCGCCCGGACGAGGACCGGCGCGCGCGACTTCGCGCTTGCGGAAGGGCGGACGCCGCCGCGGCGGGTGTCGCGTCATGGCGTTGACTCGATCGAGGCGTTTTTCAGCTTCCGGACACACGCCGGGCGTTGCAGCGGGCTCGTCCGGCTGCCGGCGGACGAGCCCCGGAGAGCCTGGGTCATAGGCACCTCCCTGGAGGAAATCAGTGGCCATGAGGAGCCCATCGGCGCGCGCCGCCCTGACGGTTCGGCCTACTCGCGCAACTTCGGCGGCGAGAACTGGAGCGATATCAGGGCGCGCGAACAGGCCTTCGAAAACCGGGAACCGGCGGTCGTGATCATCGGCGCGGGACAGGCGGGTCTCGCCATCGGCGCGCGGCTCAGGCTTCTCGGGGTCGATACGCTGATCGTGGACAGGCGCGCCAGGGTCGGGGACGTCTGGCGCGAGCGGTATCATTCGCTGGCGCTGCACAACCAGGTGAAGCTGAACCACATGCCCTATCTGCCGTGGCCGCCCAGCTGGCCCAGGTACCTCCCCAAGGACATGATTGCGGGTTGGCTGGAAACCTACGCCTGGGCCATGGAGTGCAACATCTGGACCGGGACCGAATTCGTCAGCGGCGCGCGCGATGAGACGGCCGGCCGCTGGAACGCCGTCATCCGGCGCGCCGACGGCACGGAGCGCGTGCTGCATACGCGGCATCTGGTCTTCGCCAATGGCGTGGCCGGCAAGCCGTGGACGCCTAAACTGCCCGGCATCGAGGATTTCGCCGGCGAGGTTCTGCACACCCACGATTATGGCGATGGTTCGCGGTGGAAGGGCCGCAACGTCCTGGTCGTGGGCGCCGGCACCAGCGGCCACGACGTCGCCCAGGATCTGCATAGCCACGGCGCGCACGTGGCGATCATCCAGCGTGGCCCGTCCACCGTGGCCAGCGTCGAGGCGGCGGGGCTCGTGCACGCCGTCTACTACAACGAGGAGCTGCCGCTCGACGACTGCGACATGATCGCGGTGGCGTCGAGCTATCCCTTGCTGGTGCGCGGCTATCAGGCAGCCGTCGAGAAGATGAAGGTCATCGACAGGGATCTGCTGGCCGGCCTCGCCGCGCGCGGCTTCAAGCTCGACTGGGGCGAGGACAACACCGGCCACCAGATGAAATTCCGCCGCCGGCACGGCGGATACTATCTGAACTGCGGCTGCTCGGAGCTCATCATCAGCGGCGAGGTGAGGCTGATCCCGCACGAGGAGACCGACCGCTATGTTGCCGACGGCCTGCGCATGCAGGACGGTCGCGTGGAGCAGGCGGATCTCGTCGTCACGGCAACCGGCTACCAGAGCCAGGAGCAGGTCGTCCGCGACCTGCTGGGCGACCGGATCGCCGACAAGGTGGGCCAGATCTGGGGCATCGCGCCGAACGGCGAGATCGCCAATATGTTCGTGCCCACCCCGCAAGAGGGTCTGTGGTTCGCAGGGGGCGGATTTGCGCAGGCGCGGATCTATTCCAAATACGTCGCGCTGAACATCGCGGCGCGGGAACTGGGCCTGACCGGCTGAGCGGCGTATCGGCCCTCCCCTGCCCGGCGGGGGTGGGCCAAGCGGAAGCAACTGCATCGGGGAGGAGCCGGATGCTCGATCTGACGGGAAAGGTCGCATTCGTGACGGGCGCGGGATCGGTGGGCGCCGGATGGGGAAACGGCAAGGCGACGGCGGTTCTCATGGCCCGCCAGGGCGCGCGGGTCTTCGGACTCGACATCGATCCGGCGGCGCTGGATGCGACGGCGGCCATCCTCCGCGACGAGGGGATGGCGGAGCGCTGGTCCGGCCATGTCTGCGACATGACCGACGGCGCGCAGGTGGCCGGCGCCGTGGCCGCGTGTCTCGACCGGTTCGGCCGCATCGACATTCTGGTCAACAACGTCGGCGGCAGCACGCCGGGCGACCCGGTCTCGATGCCCGAGGACCTGTGGCAACAGCAGATCGACTTCAACCTCACCACGGCCTTCCTGGGCTGCAGGCATGTGCTGCCGGTGATGCTGCGCCAGTTCGAAGCCGAGGGGCGCGGCGGGGCGGTGGTCAATGTCGGCAGCATCGGCGCGATGACGTTCCAGGTCGGTGGCCGGGTGAGCGCCGGATATGCAGCCGCCAAGGCGGGGCTTGTGGCGTTCAGCCGCTCGACCGCTATCGCCTACGTCAGGAAAGGTATCCGCGTGAACACCGTCATCCCCGGCGTGATGCACACGCCGCTGGTCGAGAACCGGCTGGTCCGCCAGCTCGGCCACGCGGATGCGTCGAAACTGATCGCCGAGCGCCACGCCAGCGTGCCCATGGGGCGGATGGGCGATGCCTGGGACGTGGCCCATGCCGTGCTGTTCCTGGCCAGCGACGAGGCCGGCTACATCACCGCCACCCAGCTCGTGGTCGACGGCGGGATGACCGCCGCGCGTCCGGGACAGCCGGGCTGAGAGGAGTACCGACGATCATGCGCAGAGCCGTCGTCATCGATTGCGCCCCCACCGGATGGAGCGGCAGGCGGGCGGGCGCGAGGGTTGCCCGATGGCGCGTCTGAAGCTGCCCGACGATGCGGAGATCACCCGCGAACAGGCCGAGGTGGTGGCCGAGGCGGTCGCGGGGCGACGCGGCAAGGTGCCGGCGCCGATGATCGCCTGGCTGCGCAATCCCGAACTGGCGCGACGCGGCCAGAAGCTGGGAGAACTGCTGCGGTTCGAGACCACGCTCGCGCCGCATCTGAGCGAGCTGGCCATCCTGGTCTCGGCGCGGCACTGGAGCGCGCATCACGAATGGTCGGCCCACAAGACGCTCGCGCTGGCGGCCGGGCTCGACCCGAGAACAGTCGCCGACATCGCCGCACGGCGTCCGCCCTATCTGCGCGACGAACGGGAGGATACGGTCTTTGCCGTGTCCGCGACCCTGCTGGCGAGCGCGCGGCTGCCCGCCGCATTGTACCGGCGCGCGGAGGCGGTGCTGGGCGAACGCGGTCTGGTCGAACTCGTGGGGATACTGGGCTACTACAGCCTTGTCGCGCTGACGCTGAACGCCTTCGAACTCGGGCTGCCGGAAAACGCCGCACCCGAACTGGAGGACCCGGCGTTTCCGGGCGCGGGTGCCGATGCATGATGCCGCCGCAGCGCATCGCCCAACTGCCGATCCGTCCAGACTGGCTCGCCACCCGGAACGAGCCCGCGCTGGAGCCCGGGCAAGCGCTGATCGACGCGCATCATCACTTGTTCGACCGGCCCGGAAACCGCTATCTGCTGGATGACCTTCTGGAGGATCTCGGCGCCGGCCACAGGGTCGTGGGGACGGTCTTCGTGCAGGCCCGCGCGGCCTATCGCACCGCTGGACCCGAAGCGTTGCGCCCGGTCGGCGAGACCGAGTTCGCCCGCGAGGCCGGTGAAGCCGCGGCCTCCAGGGGCGCGCCCGGTGTCGCCGCCGCGATCGTCGGCTTCGCGGATCTGACGCTGGGCGATGCAGTGAGGCCCGTGCTCGAGGCGCATGTCCGGGCGGCCGGGGGCCGTTTTCGCGGCATTCGCCACGTCCTCGCCTGGGACCACGATGTCCGATTGCTGAACCCGGCCTATCCGACGACCGAGGACATGATGGACAGTCCCGCGTTCCGCGCCGGGCTGGCGCAGCTTGCGGCGATGGGGCTCGGCTTCGACGCCTGGCTGCACCAGCACCAGATTCCGCGCCTCGCCGCTCTGGCAGGCAGGATGCCGGACTTGCCAATCGTGCTCGATCACTGCGGCGGCGTGCTGGGCGCGGGGCTCTATGAAGGGCGGCGCGACGAAGGATTCGCATCCTGGAGCAAGGCGATACGCGACCTTGCGGCCCGCCCGAACGTGACGATGAAGATCGGCGGGCTCGGCATGGGGCTGTCGGGTTTCGGGTTCGACCGCGCGCCGCGCGCCCCCTCCTCGCAGGAACTTGCGGCGGCATGGCGGCCCTGGGTCGAGACCTGCATCGACGCTTTCGGTGCCGCCCGCTGCATGTTCGAAAGCAATTTCCCGGCAGACAAGGCCTCCTATGGCTATGTCGTCGGCTGGAACGCGATGAAGCGGCTCGCAGCCGGCGCCACCCTTTCCGAGAAGGCGGATCTGTTCTGGCGCAGCGCTGCGCGCTTCTACCGGATCGACGGGTTCGCGGGGATCGCCGAAAACGCCGTGCCCTTCCCGGCGTCGCCGGCCCTGCCGGATCAGACGGCGCCGGGATAAAGCCCGCTGCCGTATGCGGCCCGGACATCCGCCAGCAGCTTGCCGCTCGGCGGCGCGTAGGTCATCCGCTTGCTGGTGAAATGCCCGCCGATGCGCCGCAGCTGCACGGCCATCTCCGCGGTTTTCAGCAGAGCCCGGATGCCGTTCAGGATCGGCGCGCCGTCCACCTCGGTCACGCCAGCCCCCTCGATGATCGCCATCAGGCTGCCGCCGGCGGGCAGCAGCACCTCGGCGCCCTTGTCGAGCGCCCGGCGCGCCACTTCCTGGAACTGGGCGACGATCCCGTCGCGCAGCGCCGTGTCCTCATAGGCCTGGTCGAAGACGGCCGCGCGTTCGACCGTCATCCGCTCGATCGACACCATGCGGGAGGACAGGCCCTGCAGCAGGATGGATTCCACGATGCGGCGTTCGAACTTGGGGTTCACGTTGATCAGCGCGAAGGACGCCCCCATCATGCAGGCGACATGCACCGCGGATTCGCAAAGGCCCAGCACGGGGATGTTCAGGCACTCGCGCAACTCGTGCAACCCGGGCTGGAAGATGTTGCCGATGACGAACGCGTCATAGCCCTCGCGCTCGGCCCGCAGCCCGTTCTCGATGATCTCGGGCGTATCGAGCAGTTCGAGCAGGTAATACTGATCGGCAACCGCCCGGTGGGGGCTGAGGCCATGGATGTCGACCTGCGTCCCCGCCGCCGCCGATTGTTCGAGCAACCGATGAAGATAGCGGCCGTAATGGCCGTCCCTCGAGCCGCGCGATGCGCCCAGGCTCTGATAGAAAATGCGCATTCCCTTGCCTCCTCCCGTTCGGGCGATCCTGCGCGTGGCCCTCCGGTGCGTCAACCGGCCGGCTTCGCCGCAATGATGCGGACGGCGCGCAGGCGGCAAGCGGCGCGGGATGGCGAAACCCCTGTTTTTCCAGTCAGATGGCCCGCGCCGGCCGTGCGGCTCCGGCCTCGGCATTTTTGCACCCGGCGTTAAGGTGTTCGGCAGGGGCCGAAACCTTTCTTCGCTAGGTTCACCGTCACATCCGCCATAAGCTGAGTATGAGCGACAGGAATTGCCGGAGTTCCGGTCGCAACGGACACGCCGGGACCGCGATCTCTCGGGAAGGCGCCGATACGGCGGCGCGTTCCGCCCGGCAGAATGTCACGAAGAACACGAGTCCAGGGGAGGAAACCATGGCTTCTGTAAGAAGAATGTTGAGAGCCGTTCTTGTGTTGATGGCCGTTGCGGTTGCGGCGTCCGCCGTGCCCGGTGCCGCGCGGGCGGAATTCCCGGAACGGCCGATCACGCTTTACCTCGGCTTTGCCGCCGGCGGCAGTTCCGACATCACGGCGCGTCAGTTCGTGCCCTATCTCGAGAAATACCTGCCCCGGGGCACGTCCGTGATCGTCGAGAACCAGCCCGGCGCCGATGGCGCCAACATGCTGCGCGAACTGGCCAAGGCGCCGGCCGACGGCTATTCGCTGGGTCTCCTGACATCGCCCAACACAATCGCCGTCCTGCACGAGGGCAAGGATGTGCGATACACTCTCGACAGCTTCGACTACCTCGGCCAGCTCATCTCTGAATACGGAACGTTGACCGTCGCCAAGGACGGGCAGTTCGGATCCTTCGAGGAACTGATCGAATGGGCGAAGGCCAATCCCGGCGATCTTTCCGTCGGCGTGACCGGCTTCAGCGGCATCTATGTCGGCCTGCGCGAGCTCTTCCAGCTTGCCGGCGTCGAGGTGATCTTCGTGCCCTACAACAGCGGCGGCGACCTCAGCACCGCCCTGCTGGGCGGCCATATCCACGCCTCGGGGGTCAACCTGACGTCCGCGCTGAACTTCAAGGATACGCAGAAGGTCATTCTCGTCCTGGCGGACAAGCCCGTCGAGGGGGTGGAGGCGCCGAACGCGCGCGACCTGGGGCATGACGTGGTGATCAACACCACCCGCGGCATCATCGCCCCCGCCGGGCTGCCGGACGATGCCAAGACCGTCCTCGAGGACGCGATCAGGAAGGCCGCCACCGATCCGGAGTACGAGGCCAAGCTGCGCAGCATGGCGCTCACGCCGGGCCACCTGGGTTCGGCGGAATACCGTGCCTACCTGCAATCCGTCCATGATCATTTCGGCGAGATCTGGGCCCGCGATCCCTGGGTACAGAATTAGGGAACGCAAGCCTGACCAGCCCGCGCGCGGGCTGGCCGGCGGCTTCATGACCGGCGGCGGCCACCGCCAGGGCCGCCGTCCCGAAACGCATCGCAGGAAAGGCGGCAGCATGCGACACCTCACCTCGGAAAACTTCCTGTCCGGAATCATGTTCATCGCCTTCGGGCTTTTGGCGCTGATCGGGGCGCGGAGCTACAGTTACGGAACGAACAGCAACATCGGACCCGGTTACTTTCCCACCGTCCTAGGCTGGGCGCTGCTCGGCATCGGCGGGCTGCTGGCAACGCGCGCGGTTCTGTCCCGGTCGTGTGAGGAACAGCCGCTCAGCTTCAAACTGCGGCCCTTCGCGGTACTGGTCGCGGTCGTCGTCTTTGCGCTTCTGCTGCCCATGGCGGGGTTGCTCGTGGCGACGGCGGCGATGTTCGCCATCGCCGGTCTGGCCGCCCCTGAGACCCGCTGGATCGAAGTCGTGATCCTCTATGGAATCCTGATGCTGATCGCCACCGTTGGGTTGATCTGGGGGCTCGGCCTGCAGATCCGCCTGTACTGAAGGAGCAGGACATGCTGGACGCTCTGGCGCTTGGATTCAGCGTCGCCATCACACCGATGAACCTGGCCTATTGTTTTATGGGTGCCATGCTGGGCACGCTCGTAGGCATCCTGCCGGGCATCAGCCCGCTCGTGACGCTCACCGTGCTGCTGCCCATCACCTTCGTCCTGCCGCCGACGACCGGGCTCATCCTTCTGGCGGGCATCTACTACGGCGCATCCTACGGCGGCTCGACCACCGCCATCCTCGTCAACCTGCCCGGCGAAACCAGTTCGGTGGTGACCTGTCTCGACGGGCACCAGATGGCCCGGCAAGGCAGGGCCGGCACGGCGCTCGGGCTCTCGGCGATCGGGTCCTTCGTCGGAGGGACGATCGGGACGCTGGTCATCGCGCTCTTCGCCGTGCCGCTGACCGCGCTGGCGCTGAAGTTCGGGCCCGCGGACTACTTCTCGCTCATGGTGCTCGGCCTGACGCTGGCGGTGGTGATGGCGCGAGGCTCGCTGCTCAAGGCACTCGGCATGGTCGTCCTCGGGGTCTTGCTCAGCCGGGTCGGATTCGACTCCAATTCCGGCGTCGAGCGGATGGCCTTCGGCCTGCACGCCCTGTCGGACGGCATTCCGTTCATCGCCGTCGCCATGGGCATCTTCGGGTTCTCGGAAATCATCGCGAACCTCAGCCGCCCTCAGGAAACGGGGACGCTGATAGCCAAGCCCAGGAATGTCCTGCCCACCCTCGCGGACCTGCGCGAGGCAGCGGGACCCATCGTCCGCGGTACCGGGCTCGGATCCATCCTCGGCATCCTGCCGGGCGGCGGCCCGATTCTGGCGTCGTTTTCGTCCTATGCGCTGGAAAAGCGGATATCGAAACACCCCGAACAGTTCGGGCGAGGCGCCGTCGCCGGGGTCGCCGGACCGGAAACGGCAAACAACGCCGGAGCGCAGACGTCGTTCATTCCGCTGCTGACGCTCGGCCTGCCGTCGAATGCGGTCATGGCCCTCATCCTCGGCGCCATGATCGTGCAGGGCATCACGCCCGGCCCGCAGGTGATCAGCCGTCAGCCGGAACTGTTCTGGGGCATCATCGCGAGCATGTGGATCGGGAACGTTTTTCTCGTCATCTTGAACCTGCCGCTGGTGGGCCTGTGGGTCAAGCTGCTGCGGGTGCCCTATCGCCTCCTGTACCTGACGATCATGCTCTTTGGCTGCATCGGCATCTATACCTCGCATCTTTCCGCTACCCATATCGTGATCGCCGCCGCATTCGGCATGATGGGCCTCGTCTTCATCTGGCTGAGATGCGAAGCCGCGCCCTTCCTGCTCGGTTTCATCCTGGGACCGATGCTGGAGGAGAACCTGAGGCGGGCGATGCTGCTGTCCAAGGGGGACATCACGGTCTTCATCTCCCGACCGCTGAGCGCGACGATGCTGGCGCTGGCGGTGATCATGCTGGCGATCCTGCTCCTGCCCAAGCTGAGAGCGCGGCGCGAGATCGCCTTTCAGGGGGAGTGACCACAGCCGGAAGGGGCCGGGCGCAGGGCCACCTGCCACGGGGTAGCCGCCGCCTCAGAGTCCTTTGAACAGGCGCACGAGGAAATCGACGAAGGCGCGCGTCTTGGGCGGAATCTGGCGCCGTCCCGGATGGACGGCGTAGAGCGCGATGTCGATGTCCGTCGAACTGACCAGATAATCGGGAAAGACGTCGATCAGGTCGCCGGCGTCGATGGCGCCTCGCACCATCGCCTCCTGCAGCACGACGAAGCCAAGGCCCTTGAGCGCGCTCGACATCAGCACGGCCGCGCTCGTGGTTTCGAGATTGCCGGACACCCGCACGGCCGTCGTCTCGCCGTCCTTGGTCAGCCGCCAGATATTGTCATAGTGCTGCGCCCGATAGATCAGGCAGTTGTGGCGCGCCAGATCCATCGGTGCCGCAGGCAGGCCGAAACGTTGGGCGTAGGACGGGGCACAGCACACCCGCCGCCTCCCGGAGCTCAACCGGCGGGCGACCAGCCCCGAATCTTCGAGATGACCGAGCCAGACGGCGACGTCCACCCCCTGCGCCACCAGATCCGCGCGCTCGTCCGTCAGGGTGACGTCGAGGGTCACTTCGGGGTGCTGTTCGAGAAACTGGGGCAGAGCGGGAACGATGAACTGGCTGCCCACGGAATTGCGCAGATGCACCGTCAGCCGCCCCTTGACGCTGCTCTGGTACGACGAGACTTCGCGCTTCACGTCGTCGAACTTCCGCAGGATCGGGCTGATGCACTCGCAGTATACGCGCCCGGCGTCGGTGAGCGATTGCTGGCGCGTGGTACGCCGCAGCAGCATGACGCCCAGCCTGTTTTCCAGACTGCTCACCTGACGGGCGATCGATGCGACCGAAACGTTCAGATCGCGCGCTGCCGCTGAGAAACTGCCGCATTCCACCACCTTGAGGAAGGTGCGATTCGTGCTCAACTCGTCCATGTTCCCGAAGCTCCCCTCTCCCCGCTTTGTTTTCAACGGGTTGGGCCGTACCGGGCAGCAAGCTGACATGAGTTTCCGCCGGTTCGCAATCCCTGCCGGCCGTCATTTGAACGCGCGGCGCAAAGATGGTCGTCGCATTGCGCCGATGCCCTCAAGGCCAACAATCGTTTACCTTGCGATCATGGGAGGGGTTCGACCATGCAAATCACGTTTGCAGACGCCCGCCGGCTGGCGGTCGAGGTGCTCACCACGCACGGCATGCCAGCCGATCATGCGGGCATCGTCGCGGATCATCTGATCGACGCCGCCGCGGCCGGTCATGCCTTCGCAGGTTTGCCCCGCATTCTCGCGCTGATCGGTCATCTGCGCGACCACCCCCCGGGAGGCGAAATCACGGTCCACCGGAAAGGCCCGCATTCCGCGATCATCGACGGGGGCGGCGTCAACGGCTACGTCACCTCGCTGATGGCTGTCGACGAGGCGATCGCCTTGGCGCGCGACACGGGGGTCGGCGTCGTCGGCGTCCGCAACACGTGGTTCAGCGGCCGGCTCGCCTATTATGTCGAGCGCGCCGCGCGGCAGGGGCTCATCGCCTTTCACACCGCGGACACGATGGCGCGGGTAGCGCCGTCCGGCGGCATCGACCGGATATTCGGGACCAATCCGATGGCCTTCGCCTTTCCGTGCCAAGGCGATCCGCTGGTGGTGGATTTCGGAACCGCCAAGGTGACGTGGGGAGAGGTTCTGTTGCGGCGCAAGCTCGGCCGGCCGCTCGAACCGGAGTCCGCCGTCGATGCCGCCGGTCTGTCGACGCAGGACCCGGCGGCGGCGCTGGCCGGCGCCTTCCTGCCATGGGGAGAGCACAGGGGATCGGGCCTTGCGCTGGTCGTTCAGGTGTTGGCTATCCTGTGCGGCGGCAAGATCGTCGCCGAGGACGTGGCGGACAGTGGCTTCTTCTTCCTGGTCATCGATCCGGAACTCCTCATGCCGCTGGAGCAGTTCCGCGCCGGCGTCGCGGATCTCGTGACCCGCATCGAGGCGTCGCGCCCGATGCCCGGTGTCGAGAGAGTCCGGGTGCCGGGCCGCACCAGCATCGGACGGCGGGCCGAGGCAGAGGCCCGGGGGACGATCGAGGTCGACGACGCAATCCACGAAACCTTGCTGGGCTTGTGCGCCAGGCCCCGCTCGTCGTGAGACGTGAAGGTGGTGTGACGCATCGGCAGCCGTTGCGCCTGCGCGCGGCAGCGGCGCCTTTTCCGAGGGAGGACGATTCCATGAAATCCGCCAGTTTCGTCGGCGCCGGGGATTTGCTGATCGGCAGATCAGACCCCCTTCACCTCATGCGCCACGTTGCCGACATCCTGCGATCCGCCGATATCACCTATCTGAACCTGGAGGGGCCGATTACCGACCGGGGCGAGAAGAACCCCGCGCTTGCGGGGATCGCCAACGCGATCCGTTCCGTGCCGGCGACGGCTTCCGCGCTGGCGCAGATGGGCGTGAACGTCGTCAGCCTGGCGAACAACCACACAATGGACTACGGGATCGAGGGGCTGGAGCAGTCGCTCGATCTATTGGACGCCAGCGGGATCGCCTATTGCGGGGGCGGTCGAAATCTCGCCCGGGCGCGCAAACCCGTCGTCCTTGAGGCAGGGGGCCTGCGTGTCGCGTTCCTGTCCTACACGTCGGTCTGCCCGCCGGTCTATGCGGCGACCGAAACCGGTCATGGGGCAGCGTTCGTGCGCATCAAGACGATGTACGAGGGCAACGTGCGGCTCATGCTGCAGCCCGGCAGCCCGATGGGCATCCGCACCACCGCCGTGCCGGAAGATCTGGCGCGCGTCCGGGAGGAAATCCGCGACGCGCGCCAGAGAGCCGACGCGCTCATCGTCGCGTGGCACTGGGGTGTGTCGGAGCGATGGGGCAAACTGGCCGACTATCAGCAGGAGTGCGGCCGGGCCGCGATCGATGCAGGCGCCGACATGGTGCTGGGCAACCATGCCCACATGCTCCAGGGCGTGGAGTTCCACGCCGGCAAGCCGATCTTCCACAGCCTGGGGAACTTCGCCTTCGACATGCGGCATCATTACTTCCGGCCGGAAAACCTGATCGTGAAATGCGATGTCACCCCGGAGGGGCTGAAGAACATCCGCATGGTGCCCGTGCTGAACAACGACGATTTGGAACCGCAGATCGCCACCGGACGAGACGGGCTGCGGATCGCCTTTCTGATGGAAGAGCTGTCTGCCGGGCTGAATGCCCAATTGCACTACGACCACGAGGAGATCACGGCGCCGCCGCTCGGCGGCTGATATCGGCGCCCCCGGCGTTCGGAAGTCGGCACTCAGCGGCAGCGAGGGGCTGCCATGAACCACCCCGAGCAAGCTGAGGAGACCACCCGGATAGCTTAATATTACCAAAATCGACGGTTTCAGTCATATCTTGCAACTAATAAAGTCAATATCGCAAGGTGGAGGAAGCCCCATGTCCCTGACCGGCCGGTTTGTGACCCACGAGGTGGACAATCAGCCCGTCGCGTTGCGCGACTACAACGTCTGGGCGAGCGATCTGGCGCTGCGCGAGGCGGTTGCGCGGGAGGGGGCCGGCTGGGCCGCCGATCATCTGAACGAGTATGGCCTGCTCGCCGGCGGCAGGCTCGTCGAGGCCGGCTTCGCCGCCAACGAGAACCGCCCCAGGCTCAAGCCCTTCGACGGATATGGCCGGCGCATCGACGAGGTCGCGTTTCACCCCGCTTATCACGAGCTGATGGCGGCGGCGATGAAGTACGGCATGAACGGCTTCGCCTGGCGCAACGCCAACCGCGCCGGCGCGCATGTCGCGCGCGCCGCGGTCATGTATGTCGGCTCGCAGGCCGATGCCGGCGTCGCCTGCCCGATGTCGATGACCCATGCGGCGATCCCCGCGCTGCGCCATGCGCCGAAGCTGGCCGAGAGGTGGATCCCGAAGCTCGTCTCCACGGAATACGACCCGCGCAGCGTGCCCATGGAACAGAAGACGGGCTGCACCATCGGTATGGGCATGACCGAGAAGCAGGGCGGCTCGGACGTGCGCGCCAACACCACCCGCGCCGTGCGGCAGGCCGATGGCACATATGAGCTTATCGGGCACAAATGGTTCTTCTCCGCGCCGATGTGCGACGCCCATCTGGTGCTGGCGCAGGCCGAGGGCGGCCTGAGCTGCTTCCTCGTTCCCCGCTTCCGCCCGGACGGCCGCCGCAACGCGGCTGCGATCCAGCGGCTCAAGGACAAGCTCGGGGACTGGTCGAACGCTTCCTCCGAGGTCGAGTTCCAGGGCGCCTACGGCGAACTGGTCGGCGAGGAAGGCCGCGGCATCGCCACCATTCTCGAGATGGTGGCGCTGACGCGCCTCGACTGCATGATCGGTTCCGCCTCGCAGATGCGGCAGGCCGTGGTCCAGGCCCTGCACCACACGCGCCAGCGCAAGGCGTTCGGCAAGCTGCTCGTCGACCAGCCGCTGATGCGCAACGTGCTCGCCGATCTGGCGCTGGAAAGCGAGGCAGCGATCGCGCTGACGCTACGCATCGCCCGCGCCATCGACCTCGCCGCGCAGAACGGACACGAGGCCGCCCTCGCCCGCATCGCCACCGCGATCGGCAAGTACTGGATCTGCAAGCGCACGCCCGCGCATGTCAATGAGGCGCAGGAGTGCCTCGGCGGCATCGGCTATGTCGAGGAGACGATGATGCCGCGCCTCTATCGGCAGGCGCCGCTGAACTCGATCTGGGAAGGGTCCGGCAACGTTCAGTGTCTCGACGTGCTGCGCGCGCTGCGCAAGGAGCCGGAAACCCGCGACGCACTTTTTGCCGAGCTTGCCGCAGCGAAGGGGGCCGACCGGCACTACGACGCCGAGTTCGCCCGGCTGCCGAAGGATTTCGACGATGTCGGAACGCTTGAATATCGCAGCCGCCACATCGTCGAACGCGCCGCGCTGATGCTGCAGGCCTCCGTGTTGCTGAGAAGCGGCCGGGACGCCGTAGCGGTCGCTTTCTGCCGCTCGCGGCTGGCGGGGGAACACGGGTTCGCCTTCGGAACCCTCGGTGCGGACGCACCTGTGGCGGAGCTGATCGAGCGCGCATCCGTCGCGACCTGATACGGATACCCCCGCCGCAACGCTTCTGCCGACGGCCGGCAAGCATCATAGTCGACATTGTCGATAATCTTAGATAGGCTCGATTTAGCCCGCTTGGCCGCGCGATCCGGGCGCGGGCAGCATGAGGAGGTCATGATGTCGGAGGCCAGGACATGAGCGGCTTTCCCTACGCCACCGCGCTCATCGTGGGCGCGGGCTCCGGCATCAGCGCTGCCGTCGCGCGGGCGCTCGCCGGCGAAGGCCTCAAGGTCGGGCTGGCGGCGCGCAATGTCGCCAAGCTCGATGCGCTCGCCGCCGAGATCGGCGGACAGACCTTCGCCGCCGACGCGGCCAACCCGGACAGCGTGGCACAGCTCTTCGCCAATGCGGACGCCAGCCTGGGGCCGCCCGACCTTGTCCTCTACAACGCCGGCGCCCGCGTGCGCGGTCCCATCGTCGATCTCGATCCGCAGGAGGTCCGAAAGGCCATCGAAGTCTCCGCCTTCGGCGGTTTCCTCGTGGTGCAGCAGGCGGCGAGACGCATGCTGGCGAACAAGCACGGCGCCATTCTGCTGACCGGCGCCACCGCCAGCGTGAAGGGGTTTGCGCTCTCGTCGAGCTTCGCCATCGGCAAGTTCGGCCTGCGCGGGCTGGCGCAAAGCGCGGCGCGCGAACTGGCGCCGCAAGGCATCCATGTGGCGCATTTCATCATCGACGGCGGCGTGCGCAGCGCCACCCGCCCCGATCCCGAGGCGAACCCGGACAGCACGCTTGATCCCGATGCGATCGCCCTTACCTATCTCAACGTGCTGCGCCAGCCACGCAGCGCCTGGACCTGGGAAGTCGAATTGCGGCCCTGGGTGGAAAACTTCTGAACCTGACGCGGATGGGACGTGGGGGACCATCCGCATCGCCCGCTCCGAACCGGAGGATAACCATCATGACTTCGCCCCCAACAGCACAGCGCGCACCGCATGCGCTTGAGACGATTTCCGCCAATCTCGGCTTCACCGAGCGCGGCAGTGAAAAACTGTACTCCTACACGTTCGAGCCACCCGAAGGCGTCCCCGCCACCAACGCGGTGACCAGGGCGCATACGGTGCCGATCGCGAATGCACGCCCCATTGCGAGCCAGTTCTCCCTGGATACGGAAGGCTTCGCGGTGGTCCCGCACCGCACGGCGGTCCGCGACTTCTGGGACGAGGCGCAGACGCTCGCGCTCGGCCATCCGGAAGCCGCGGAGATCGTGAAGGCGGCGACCGGCGCCGCACGCGTCGTCGTGTTCGACCACACCCTGCGGCGCCGGACGGGCGACGCCGACCGTGCGCGCAGCGCGCCGCGCCAGCCCGTCGCACGCGTGCATGCCGACCAGACCGTGCATTCCGGCCCCCAGCGGGTGCGCGAGATCATGGGCGAGGAGGCGGAGGCGCTGCTCACGCGCCGGGCCGCCATCATCAATGTCTGGCGCCCGGTCAGCCATGTCGCGCGCGACTGGCCGCTGGCGGTGGCCGATGCCCGCAGCATCGATCCCGACGATCTCCTGCCCTCCGACCTCATCTTCCCGCACCGCCGCGGCGAGACTTACGCGCTCGCGTACAATCCCACGCAGCAATGGTTTTACATTCCCGATCTCGATGTCGACGAAACCATCCTGATCAAGTGCTGGGATGCCGATGAAGCCGTCGCCCGTTTCGCGCCCCATACCGGCTTCGAGGATCCGACCACGCCGCCGGGGACGCTGCCGCGCGAGAGCATCGAGTTCCGCACCATCGCCTTCTTCGATTGAGGGATCAGGCGGCGTCGTCCTCGGACTGCACGCCCAGGCTCTCCAGCAAGGAGAGCCTGATTTCCCGTCGCTTATGATCGCGCTCCGGGTATTTCGGCGGCAGGTCGACGGCGATGTCCAGGGTCAGCCGTCCCGTGTCCAGCACGATGATGCGTTGGGCGAGATTGATCGCTTCGTCGACGTCGTGCGTGACGAGCAGAACCGCTGGCTTGTGGTGCGCGTAGAGACGTCGCAGAAGCACATGCATGCGCAGGCGCGTGAGGGCGTCGAGGGCTCCGAACGGCTCGTCGGCGAGCAGCAGTTGCGGCTGGCGTGCGAGCGAACGCGCCAGCGCGACGCGCTGCTGCTCTCCGCCGGAAAGCTCGCTCGGCCACGCCTTCTCCCGCCCCGCGAGACCCACCTCTTCAAGGATCGCCCGGGCGCGCCCGACCGGATCGGCGCCGCGCAGGCCGAACACGACATTCTCCAGTACCCGCTTCCACGGAAGCAGCCGCGCGTCCTGAAATGCGACGGAGATCTCCGCCGGCACCGTAAGCCGACCGGAGCCGGTAACGCCATGGTCGATCCGCGCGAGCGCCTTCAGGAAGGTGCTTTTACCGGAGCCGCTGCGCCCAAGCAGAGCAACGAATTCCCCTTGCCGGACATCGAGGTCGATGTTGTCGAGGATGACGCGCTCGCCGAAACGGCGGACCAGCTTGCGCACCCTGACCGCGGGAGAGGCGGTCAATCCGAGATCGTCTTGCGCCATTTCAGCACCCTCCTCTGAAGCGCCCTGACGATGCCGTCGGATGCAAGTCCGAGAAAGGCATACAGGACGAGGCCGACGATGATCACTTCCGTCTGGCCGTAGGTCCGCGCCAGCTCGATCATATAGCCGATGCCGCTCGTCGAGTTGATCTGCTCGACAACGACGAGGGCGAGCCAGGCCGCCGTCACCGCGAACCGCAGGCCGAGAAAGAAGCCCGGAAGCGATGCGGGCAGAACGACATGGCGGAGGAATTCCCATCTGCTGATGCCGAGAGTCTCGGACAATTCGACGTAGCGGCTGTCGATGGTGCGAAGCGCATCGTGTGTCTGCACGTAGATGGGAGCGAAAGTCACCAGCGCGATCGCTGTGACCTTCATGCCCTCGCCGATACCGAACCAGAGCATCAGCAGGGGGATCAGTGCGAGGCTCGGAATCGCGCGCTTGATGTGCACCGGGCCGTCGATGACGTATTCTCCGACCCGGCTCAGACCGGCGACGACGCCGAGAATGCCGCCGAACAGAATTCCCCAGAACAATCCCTGGCCGGCGCGCCAGGCCGACGTCGTCAGGTTGTCCTGAAGGCGCCCTTCCGCGAACAGCTCGCCGATGGTGGTGATAACGGTCCACGGCGCGGTCAAGGTGCGCTGGTCAATGAGCCCCGTCAGGGACCCCGTCATCCAGATGGCGAGCAACAGAACGGGGCCGATTGCCCAGCCATGGGTCAGCGCCGTGCCCGGGCTCAGGCGCCGGGCGCGGCCGCTTTCGTCGGCATTCCCGGCTTCCGCAGCAGCGCGTGCGACCTCGGAAGACGGATCGTCGACGAGGTGTTCGCCGAGGCGGTTGTCCTGAATTGAATGAATCGCTGACATCCGACACTCACTTTCGATGGCCGGAGCAGATCCCTGTCGGGATCTGCAACAACAGGGGAAGCGCGATCACTTGGCTTCTGCTTCACTTGGCTTCTGCTTCATTCGGCCTTGGCCGCGGCAGCACGCTTCACTGCCTCGTTGAAGCCCTCCGCGGCGAACGTCTCGTACCGGCGGTCGAAGATCTCCACGGCAGGAAAAGCGGTCTTGCCCGTTTCCTTCGCAAGCAGGTCGATCGTTGCCTGCTGGCGGGCGAGGACATCGTCCCAGTTCGCAGGAACGTCCGGATTGCCGCGGGACTTGGCGAGGAAGACGCCGTCGTCGGTTTTCAGGCCCTGATCCTTGACGTAGTAGCCCTGGACCCACTCGTCCTGATGGGTGTTGATCCAGTGCAGCGCACGGCCCCAGGCATTGACGTACTCGCGCAACGCCGCGGCCTTGGCCGGATCCTCCAGGGCCGAGGCCAGCACATAGATGTACTGGGGGTCGTCGCGCAGGCCGTGCAGGATCAGCTTCGCGCCGTCGGGCCCGTAATTGGCGAGGAAGCGTCGCTGATTGGCCTCGGCGATGGGCGCGGCATCGACCAGCTTGCTGGCCAGCGCATTCACGTACACATCGCCGGTGCTGGGGATCTCGACGAGTTGTACGTCGTCTTTCGTCAGTCCCGCCTTCTGGAGAATGCGCAAGACGAGCGCGCCCTGCGCCTGTCCGGGGCTGTAGGCGATTTTCTTGCCTCGAAGATCGTCGAGCGAGTTGATATCGGCCCCGGGCGCAGTTCCCAGCCGGTATATCGGATGATTCTCGGGATCGTGCCTGAAGCTTGCTGCGATGACCCGGACCTCGAGCCCCGTCCACTTGCCATGGATGGGCGGAATGTCCGCGACCGATCCACCGTCCAGCGCGTTGGCGCGGAAAGCCTCCAGCGTTCTCGGGCCGCCGCTGAAATTGGCCCACTTGATTTCGAACGGCAGCTTGTCGAGCTCGCCCGACAACTCCAGTGCCTTCTGCGTGACGGGATCGCCGATCGCAAGGACGGTGCCGGGCGGGATTTCCTCGGGCAGCGGGGCATCGAGCGCCAGCTTCTCCGCCGCGCCGGCGCCGGAGAGCGCCAACACCAGTGCCGATGACACTGCCAGCGTACGGCAAATGTCCCGAAAAATCAGGAATCCGCCGGACAGCTTCGTTTTTTCGGACCCTCGTTCCATTGACTGCTCTCCATTGTGTTGGTTGCCGGTTGCCGGACACGCGGAGCCCGTCGCATCCCGAAAAGAACCGCCACGCCATGCGGTTGCCCGATGGCGGGGGAGATAACCTCTTGGCTTGATACGCTCACGGAATGCTGCCACAATGTCAATATACAATCTATCGATTTTATAGGAATATATTTTTGATCGATGAGTCGCGGCGGCCTTCGTGTCGGCTGGCATCAGGCAGAAGTGGGGTTATGACATGGGTAGCAATTCCGAATTTCTCTGGTACATCCCGAACCAAGTCCAGCCGGGTCATCGCGGCGATCCGACGGTCGAGAATCACAACAGCCTCGACACGCTGACCGCTCACGCGAAGGCATTGGAGGAGCACGGCTGGAAAGGGGCGCTTCTGGGTACCGGCTGGGGCCGTCCGGACACTTTCACCGTCGCGACGGCGCTGACTGCCCGCACCACGACTTTCGAGCCGCTGATCGCGATCCGCCCCGGATACTGGCAGCCGGCGCATTTCGCTTCCGCTGCAGCCACGCTGGACCACCTGACGGGTGGGCGCGTGCGGTTCAATATCGTGTCCGGCAAGGATAACCTCGACGCCTACGGCGACAGCGAAGGAGACCCGGCGCACAGATATGACCGCACCAGGGAGTTCATCCGCCTCGTTCGCCGGTTGTGGACCGAGGAGAACGTCACCCATGAGGGGGAATTTTTCCGGGTTCGGAACGCGACGGTCGAGCCCCCCGTCACGGTGAGGGACGGACGGGTGCGCCCCCTGTTCTATTTCGGCGGCGCCTCGGCAGCAGCCGAACAGGTGGCGGCGACGGAGGCCGACATCCAGCTGTTCTGGGGGGAGCCGCTGGACGATATCCGCGAGCGGATCGGTCGGCTGAAGGAATTGAGCAGGAAGCTGGACCGCAACCTGCCGCCGCTGGAATTCGGCCTGCGGATTACGACAGTCGTCCGTGATACGGCGGAGCAAGCGTGGACCGATGCCGAGGCCAAGGTGGAGCAGCTCGCGAACAGCGCCGGCGTCGGGTGGCAGGACCATCGCCAGGCTGTCGCGGTGGGCCAACGGCGGTTGTTCGATCTTCAGGCGCGGGGCGAGGTGCTCGACGACAACCTCTACACCACGCCCGGGAAGTTCGGCGCGGGCGGGGCGGCAACGACGTGGCTCGTCGGCTCGGCGGCAGATGTCGCCCGTTCGCTGAACAAATACAGGGAGCTGGGCATCGGACATTTCGTGCTGTCCGATACGCCCTACCTGCCGGAGATCAGACGGCAAGGCGATCAGTTGCTGCCGTTGCTCGGAAATCAATGATCGCCACCGGCAGGCATCGGCGCAGCCGGCGGTTCCGGCGAAGGATCAGGCCGGCTCCGGCGGGCGGCGGATCGCCTTGGCCGCCTCCAGCACGAGGGGCTTCAGCCCCGCGCCGCCGGTATCGAGCAGCTCGAACAGCTGGCGGCGCATGCGCGGTTCCCAGAAATCGTTGATATGCGCCGCGAGCCCCGCCACCCCCTCCTCATGGGGCTTGGATTCCATGAACGTGGCGATCTGATTGGCCATGCGGGCGATCTTTTCGGTTGACACGGAGGGTCCTCTATTGCCGCTCGACGATGCGCTGACCGTGGCAGAATAGCTCGAAGCGATCCCGCCGGGCCAGCGCGACGAGGGTGATGCCGAGCTTCTCGGCCAATTGAACCGCGTCCGCCGTGGGTGCGGAGACGGCGATGAGCAGACCCGCACCCAGCGCCGCGACTTTCTGAATCAGGTCGATGGACACGCGCGAGGTCAGAAGGACGGCCCCCTCCGGCAGGAGCGCACGGCGGATCAGGTGGCCGGCAAGCTTGTCCAGCGCATTGTGCCGGCCGACGTCCTCACGCGCGGCGAGGATGCCGTCGGGCGTCCAGTAAGCCGCGCAATGGACGGCGTGGGTCCTGTCGTGCAGAGGCTGGTGGCCGGGCAGCGCGGCGATCGCGGCGCAGACCTCAGCCCGCGTCATGCGCAGCCGGCCGGGGGGAACCGGGGGCAGCTCGCGCAGGACCTCGTCGATGGAATCGAGCCCGCAGAGCCCGCAGCCCACCGGCCCGGCCATGGTGCGCCGGCGCGCGGCCAGCTTCACGCCGGCCTCGGGCGCGAGCCAGCATTGCACGTCGATGCCGCGCCTGCCCGGCACCACCTCCACCGAGGCGATCTGGTCGGGCCGGGCGATCCCCTCGGTCAGGGCGAAGCCGCAGGCGAAATCCTCAAGGTCGGCGGGCGTCGCCATCATCACCGCCTGCGCGGCGCCGTTGAACGACAGCGCCACCGCGCATTCCTCGGGCAGACGGCTCGCGCCGGCCACGGCTGCGACCGCCCCGTCGGCCCCGACCGAAAAGGCGACGCGCCTGCGATCCACGACACCCGACATGCCGGGCATCGCCAGCGTGTGCACCTCAGCCACGGCCTTCACTCCGCCGCGGGCAGGATCCGGCGCGAGAGCTCAGCCTGCGCGGCGTATTCCTCCTGCCATGCCGATGGCCCGTTGGACGGCGAGACCTGCACCGCCGTCACCTTGTATTCCGGACAGTTGGTGGCCCAATCGGAATAGTCGGTGGTCACGACGTTCGCCTGCGTGTCGGGGTGGTGGAAGGTCGTGTAGACCACGCCGGGCGACACCCTGTCGGTGATCTCGGCCCGCAGCGTGGTTTCGCCGGCGCGTGAGGCCAGCCGCACCCAGTCGCCGTGGCGCACGCCCCGCACCTCGGCGTCGTGGGGGTGGATCTCCAGCACATCCTCGTCGTGCCAGGTCACGTTCGCGGTGCGCCGGGTCTGGGCGCCGACGTTGTATTGCGACAGGATCCGCCCCGTGGTCAGCAGCAGCGGGAAACGGGGCCCGGTCCTTTCGTCCGTCGCCACGTATTCGGTGCGGATGAACTTGCCCCGCCCACGCACGAACCCGTCGACGTGCATCATCGGCGTGCCTTCCGGGGCGTTCTCGTTGCAGGGCCATTGCACCGAGCCGAGCACCTCCAGCCGCTCGTAGCTCACGCCGGCGAACGAGGGCGTGGTCATGGCGACTTCAGCCATGATCTCGCTGGGATGGGCATAGCGCCAGTCCGCGCCCATCGCATTGGCGAACATCTGGGTGACTTCCCAGTCCGCATAGCCCTGTTTCGGCGCCATGACCCTGCGCACGCGGTTGATGCGCCGTTCCGCATTGGTGAAGGTGCCGTCCTTTTCCAGGAAGGACGAACCCGGGAAGAACACATGCGCGTAGTTCGCGGTCTCGTTCAGGAAGAGGTCATGGACGATGACGCATTCCATCGCCGCAAGGCCGGCCGCGACGTGTCTGGTGTCGGGGTCGGATTGCAGGATGTCCTCGCCCTGGCAGTAGAGGCCCTTGAATACCCCGTCGACGGCAGCATCAAGCATGTTGGGGATGCGCAGCCCCGGCTCCGGGTCGATCTCGACGCCCCAGGCCTTTTCGAAGATCGCGCGCACCTCGGGCAGCTTCACATGGCGATAGCCCGGCAGCTCGTGCGGGAAGGATCCCATGTCGCAGGAGCCCTGCACGTTGTTCTGCCCGCGCAGCGGGTTCACGCCGACGCCGGGGCGGCCGATGTTGCCGGTCATCATCGCAAGGTTCGCGATGCCGATGACGGTGGTCGAGCCTTGCGAATGTTCGGTGACGCCGAGGCCATAATAGATCGCGGCATTCCCTCCGGTGGCGTAGAGACGCGCAGCGCCACGCACTGCCTGCGCCGGAACGCCGGTCAGCGTCTCGACCGCCTCGGGGGAATGACGCGGGTCCGAGACGAATTCGGCGTAATCCGCGAACTCGTCCCAATCGCAGCGGGTGCGGATGAAGTCCTCGTCGTAGAGCTTTTCGGTGACGATCACATGCGCCATCGCCGTGACGACGGCGACGTTCGTGCCGGGCCGCAGCGCCAGATGGTGCTCGGCCTTGTAGTGCGGCCCCTCGACCATCTCCGTCCGGCGTGGGTCGATGACGATGAGCCTCGCACCCTGGCGCAGGCGCTTCTTCAGCCGCGAGGCGAAGACCGGATGCGCCGCATGCGGGTTCGCGCCGATCACCAGCACCACGTCGCAATGCTCGACCGAATCGAAATCCTGCGTGCCGGCCGAGGTGCCATAGGTCTGGCCAAGGCCGTAGCCGGTGGGCGAATGGCAGACGCGGGCGCAGGTGTCGGTGTTGTTGTTGCGGAAGACCGCACGGGCGAGCTTCTGAACGAGGAAGGTTTCCTCGTTCGTGCAGCGCGAGGAGGTGATCACGCCGATCGACTGCCGCCCGTACTTGGCCTGGATGCCCTTCATCCTGTTCGCGGCGAAGGTCATCGCCTCTTCCCAGGATACTTCCCGCCACGGGTCCGAGATGGTCTCGCGGATCATGGGATTCAGGATCCGGTCCCTGTGGGTGGCGTAGCCATAGGCGAAGCGACCCTTCACGCAGGAATGGCCCCGGTTGGCCTTGCCGTGCTTGTAGGGCACCATGCGCACCAGCTCGTCACCCCGCATCTCGGCCTTGAACTGGCAGCCCACCCCGCAATAGGCACAGGTGGTGATGATGGAATGCTCCGGAGTGCCGGTCTCGATCACCGACTTCTCCGTCAGGGTGGCGGTGGGGCAGGCCTGGACGCAGGCCCCGCACGAGATGCAATCCGAGGACAGGAAACTGTCCCCCACGCCGCCGGCATGGACCCGGCTGTCCCATCCGCGCCCGGCGATGGTCAGCGCGAAGGTGCCCTGCACCTCCTCGCAAGCCCGCACACAGCGGTTGCAGACGATGCATTTGGCCGGATCGTAGGTGAAATAGGGGTTCGACTCGTCTTTCGGCAGGAACTGCGGATTGGCCTCGCCGCTGGTGTCGCGCGCGCGGAAATGGGTCGCCATCGCGCCGTTTTCGGGCGCTTCGAAGCGCACCTCGCGCAGCCCCACGGCGCCGGCCATGTCCTGCAACTCGCAATCGCCGTTCGCGGCGCAGGTCAGGCAGTCGAGCGGATGATCGGAGATGTAGAGCTCCATCACCCCCCTGCGGAGCTGCTTGAGCTTGCCGGTCTGTGTCCTGACCTTGATCCCCGGCGCCACCGGCGTGGTGCAGGAGGCCGGCGTGCCGTTGCGGCCCTCGATCTCGACCAGGCACAGTCGGCACGACCCGAAGGCCTCGAGGCTGTCGGTGGCGCAGAGCTTCGGCACGCCGATCCCGATTTCGGCCGCCGCGCGCATGATCGAGGTGCCCTCGGGCACCGTGACCGCGAAGCCGTCGATCTCCAGCGTCACCATGGTCTTCGACCGGCTGGCGGGCGTGCCCATGTCCCGGTCGTTCATGTCCCGGTCGTCCACGGAGGGAATAGCGAAATCCGTCATGCTGCGGCCTCCTTCTGGGTCGCGATGAAGTCATCCGGAAAATGGGTCAATGCCGACATGACCGGGTAGGGCGTGAACCCTCCGAGCGCACAGAGCGAGCCCGACCTCATCGTCTCGCACAGGTCTCTCAGCAGCGGCACGGCCGAGGCGTCGCCCCGCCCGATGCGGTCCAGGGTCTCGACCCCGCGCACCGCGCCGATCCGGCAGGGGGTGCACTTGCCGCAGGACTCGATGGCGCAGAATTCCATGGCGAAGCGCGCCATGCGCAGCATGTCGGCGGTGTCGTCCACGACGGTGAGGCCGGCATGGCCGATCAGGCCGCCCTTCGCGGCGAATTCCTCGTAACCGAAGGGCGTGTCGAACAGCGCGGGCGGAAACCATGCGCCGAGCGGCCCGCCCACCTGCACCGCCTTGACCGGCCGGCCGGAGGCGGTGCCGCCGCCGATATCCTCCACGATCTCGCCCAGCGTCAGGCCGAAGGCGGTCTCGAAGAGGCCGCCGTATCGGACGTTCCCGGCGATCTGCAACGCCATCGTGCCGTGCGAGCGGCCGATCCCGAAGTTGCGGTAGAAGGCCGCGCCGCGGTCCATGATCACCGGGACCGAGGCCAGTGAGATCACGTTGTTGACCACCGTGGGCCGGCCCATGAAACCCTGCAAGGCGGGCAGCGGGGGCTTGGCCCGCACGACGCCGCGCCTGCCCTCGAGACTGTTCAGGAGCGACGTTTCCTCGCCGCAGACATAGGCGCCGGCGCCGACCCGCACCTCCATGTCGAAGGCGCGTCCGGAGCCGAGGACCGACGGGCCGAGCACCCCCGCCGCGCGCGCGATCGCGATGGCCTTGCGCATCTGTGAAACCGCATCGGGATATTCCGAGCGGGTATAGACGAACCCATGCGTCGCGCCGACAGCGAGGCCGGCGATCGCCATGCCCTCGATCAGCGTGAAGGGATCGCCCTCCATCAGCATCCGGTCGGCGAAGGTCGCGCTGTCACCCTCGTCGGCGTTGCAGACGACATACTTGCGCTCGCCGGGTGCGTCGTGGACGGTTTTCCACTTGATGCCGGTGGGAAAGCCCGCGCCGCCGCGCCCCCTGAGGCCCGAGTCGGTGACCTCGGCCACGATCTCGGCCCCTCGCATGGTCAACGCGCGCTTCAGGCCGTTCAGGCCGTGGTGCAGTTCGTATTCCTCGAGGCTCAGGGGATCGATGACCCCGCAGCGGGCGAAGGTGAGCCGGGTCTGGCGCACCATCCACGGCAGTTCCGCAGTCAGGCCCAGCGCCTTCGGGTGATGCGCCGGATCGTCGAGGAGCGCGGGCACGTCGGCGGGCGTCATCGGACCGTAGGCCATCCGGCCGAGATCCGTCACCACCTCGACCAGCGGCTCCAGCCAGACCATGCCGCGCGAGCCGTTGCGCACGACAGTCACATCGAGGCCGCGCGCCGCGGCCTCGGCCCGGATCGCCTCGGCCACGCCATCAGAGCCGAGCGCGCGGGCGGCGGCATCGAGAGGCACGTAGATCCTCATCTCACCACCTCCTCGATCAGGGCATCAAGCCTCGTCTCGTCCATCCGCGCCACCAGCCGCCCGTCGATCATCGCCGCCGGGCCGCAGGCGCAAAGGCCGAGGCAGAAGACCGGTTCCAGGGTCACGCGCCCGTCGTCGGTGGTCTCATGCCAATCAATGCCGAGGTGCGCGCGGGCGTGATCGGCAAGCCGGTCCGCCCCCATCGCCTGACAGGCTTCCGCCCGGCAGAGCTTCACCACGTGCTGGCCGGCCGCCGCATCGCGGAAATCGTGGTAGAAGGTCAGAACGCCATGGATCTCGGCCCGCGAGATGGACAGGGCCTCCGAGAGGACCGGCACGACCTCGGCCGGGACGAAGCCGAAACGATCCTGCACGTCGTGCAGGATCGGCAGGAGCGCTCCCTCACTCTCCCGGTGCCGCGCAAGGATCTCCGAAAGAATGGCGGCCCTCTCCGGGTCCGGCCCTCGGTCCATGTCCATGCGAAACGTCACTCCCCTTTTATGAATTATAGCAATTATAGATAGTCGCATATCGCCGGCCGATCAAATCGATGTTTCCGTTGAAACGATCGATGCCGCTTATCGATATGAAACGCCGACGGCCTCATCGACGAGGCGCCCCGGCGCCCCTGCCCTACGTCCCGCGTGCCGCGGCACGGCCCGTGCGCCGCAGGAGCAGCCGCTCGCCGGCGAGCAGCGCATCGTAGATCAGCACCGCCAGCACGCCGACGATGACGCCGCCCTGAATCACGAAAGCCATGTTGTTCGAGATGAGGCCGGCGATGATCACCTCGCCGAGCGTCTTCGCCGCCACCGTCGAGCCGATGGTCGCGGTGGCGAGGCCGATCGTCACCGACAGCCGGATCCCGGCGAGGATCAGCGGCAGGGCGAGCGGCAGCTCGACCTTGACGAGCCGCTGGCGCTCCGTCATGCCCACGCCCCGCGCCGCATCGATCACCGGCGGCGGCAGGGTGGTGAAGGCCGTCAGCGCGTTTTCGAAGATCGGCAGCAGGCCATAGAGGAAGAGCGCGATGAAGGTGGGTAGGGTGCCGAAACCCACCACCGGCACGGCCAGCGCCAGGACCGCCACCGGCGGGAACGTCTGGCCGATGTTGACGATGCTGCGCGACAGCGGCAGGAACTCCGCCCCGATCGGCCGGGTCACGAGTACCGCGAGCGTCACCGCGACCACGGCCGCGGCTGCGGTGGCGGCCGCCACCACCTGCAGATGCAGCAGCGTCAGGATCAGCAGGCTGCCCTGATTGTAGATCGCCGGCGCGTTGTTCTGCGCGAACGGCCGCAGCAGCGGCTCGAACCACCCGGGCCGGAGCAGGAACGCCGCCAGCAGCGCCAGTGCCCCCAGCCGCAGGACGAGAGACCAGGGGACCTTGGAGGGGACCGTACGGGCAAGCTTCATGCCGGACGCGCCGCCTGCGCCACCAGCCGCTCGAACGTGACCCGGCCGAGAAGGGTGCCGTCCGCGGCCACCACCGGCAGCGCCCGGTGGCCGGACCAGAGCAGGACCGCCAGTGCATCGCGCTGCGAGGCATGGGCGGGCAGCGCCTCGCCATCGGCGGGGCCGGGCTCCACGAGCGCACCGATCTTGCCGAGCGACAGCAGCCGGAAGGGCCGCTCGGCGGCGCCGATCAGCGTTTCGACGAAGGCCGAGGCGGGGCGCGCCAGGATCTCGGCCGGCGTCGCGTATTGCACCAGCCGGCCCGCATCCATCACCGCGATGCGGTCGCCGAGGTAGATGGCCTCCTCCATGTCGTGGGTGACGAGCACGATGGTGGTGCCGAAGCGCTTCTGGATGGCGAGCAGATCCTCCTGCGCCTTGGCGCGGATGACGGGATCGAGCGCACCGAAGGGCTCGTCCATCAGCAGGATGTTCGGCTCCGCCGCCAGCGCGCGCGCCACCCCCACCCGCTGCTGCTGGCCGCCGGACAGCTCGTGCGGAAAGCGCGGACCGAAAATCTCCGGATCGAGCTGGAAAAGCGCCAGCAGCTCCTCGACCCGCGCCTTGGTGCGGGCGCTGTCCCAGCCGAGCAGCGACGGCACGGCGGCGACGTTCTGGGCCACGGTGCGGTGGGGGAAGAGGCCGTGCCCCTGGATCACATAGCCGATCCGGCGCCGCAGCTCGTGCGCCGGCAGCGCGTGGTTGTCCTCCCCGTCGATGCGCACGACGCCCGACGTGGGCTCGACCAGCCGGTTGATGGTGCGCATCAGCGTGGTCTTGCCGGATCCGGACGTGCCGACGATCACCGCGACCGTCCGCGGCTCGATCACCAGCGATACGTCCCGCACCACCGTTGCGTCGCCGTATTGTTTGGTGACGTTCTCGATCTCGATCATGCGGGTCTCCCCGTACCGCGCCGTTCGGAAACAGTGTCGATGACGGCGTCCAGAAGGATGGCAGCCACCAGCGCCAGCGCCACCGTCGGCACGGCCCCGAGCAGGACGAGGTCCATCGCCGTCTGGCCGAGGCCCTGGAAGACGAAGACGCCGAAACCGCCGCCGCCGATCAGCGCGGCGATGGTGGCAAGGCCGATGTTCTGCACCAGCACGATGCGGATACCGGTCAGGATCACCGGCAGCGCCAGCGGGAACTCCACCGAGAGCAGCCGCTGCCGGTCGGTCATCCCCACCCCGCGCGCGGCATCGTTCACGGCCGGGGCAACGCCGCCGAGCCCGGCGACGGTGTTCGCCACCACGGGCAGCAGCGAATAGAGGAAGATCGCCACGAACGCGGGCGCCGCGCCGATGCCGCGGATACCGATCATCGATGCGCCGGGCACGTTCTGGGCGATCCAGCCGAGCGGCACCATGAGGACGCCGAAGAGCGCCATCGACGGAATGGTCTGGACGATGTTGAGCCCGTTGAGCACCGCGGCGCGCAGCCTCGGCACCCTGTGGCAGAGGACGCCGACCGGCATGCCGATGACCGTCGCGGCGGCGAGAGACCCGAGCGCCAGCGCCAGGTGCCGCCCGGCCTCCGTCCAGAACATGTCGGCGCGGGTGGCGTATTCCCTGAGGATCGACAGGTTGCTCCACATCCCGGAATACAGCAGCGCGGCGACGACTGCCGCGATACCGGCGAGGGCGGCGATCCGGGCGGCCGGTCCGGGATCGAGACGCGCGAGCGCATCCGTTGTCAGCAGCGAGAAGGCGAAGATCAGCACCCAGAAGCCGGGTCCGGCAGCCACGCGCGCATAGGTATTGTCCGCAGGCGTCAGATTGGTGGCGGCGAGGCCGATGGCAAGCGCAAGGGCAAGAAGCGCAACGAGGCTGCCGGCAAGGCGCGCCAGCGGAGCCGCGCGGAAGAACGCGACCAGCGCCGCGCCGGCGAGCACGAGCAGCAGCAACCCGCCCGCCCAGGCCGGCAGCGCCGCCAGAACCGTCTTCGGCTCACCCGCCACGATACGATTGGCACGGAAGATCGCGAAGGGCAGCAGCACGCCCGCCACCGCCAGACCGGCGATGACGACCCCGAGCTTGTCGACCGCGAGACGCCGGCGGTTGCCGTCGGCGGAAGCAGCTTCCGGCGCGGTCGCCGTCATGATCAGGGCAGCAGGTCGTTGGTCTTCAGGAAGTCCGCCGCCACGGTGGGCGCCGGCTCGCCGCCCAACTGTACCCGGCCGTTGAGCTCCTGAAGGGTCGCAAGATCGAGCTTCTCGAACACCGGCTGCAGCAGCGCCTCGATCCGGGGATACTCCTTGAGCACCGCCTCGCGGACGATCGGCGCCGGCTGGTAGACGGGCTGCACGCCCTTGTCGTCCTCCAGCACCACGAGGCCGGACGGGGCGATCCCGCCATCGGTGCCGTAGACCATGGCCGCATTGGCGTCGTTGGTCCGGTTGGCGGCGGCGGCGATGGTCGCGGCGGTGTCGCCTCCCGAGAGCGTGATGAGCTGGTTCGGGTTGAGCGTAAAGCCGTAAGCCGCCTGAAACGCCGGCAGCGCGGAGGCGGAGTTGACGAACTCCGACGAGGCCACGAGCTTCACCTCTCCTCCCCCGGCGACATAGGCACCGAAGTCCGAAAGGGTGGCGAGGTTGTTCGCCTCGGCGAGGTCGGCGCGAACCGCGATCCCCCAGGTATTGTTCGCCGGCGACGGCGTGAGCCAGACGATCTTGTTCGCGGCGTAGTCGAGTTCCTTCGCCTGCGCATGGGCGGCAGCGGCGTCCTTCCAGGACGGATCGTCCTCCTTCTGGAAGAAGAAGGCGGCGTTGCCGGTGTATTCGGGGTAGATGTCGATCTCGCCGGCGATGATGGCATTGCGCACGACCGGTGTCGCGCCGAGCTGGATGCGGTCGGTGGTCGGGATGTCGCCGGCCTTCAGGACCTGAAGGATGATGTTCCCCAGCACGCTACCCTCGGTATCGATCTTGGACGAGACGACCACCTGCGCCTTCGCGGACGCGCCGAGAAGCGAGAGAACGAGGCCGGTCGCGAGGACGAGTTTTCGATATGACATTGCCGCTTTCCCCTTCGTCACAGGACCTCCCCCTGACCGCCGGGCCAGACGAACTCCGAGGTTTTTTATCATGTCCCATGTTCATCAATCTACTGCATAGTAGTGATATTCAGGCTCCGTCGCCCACCGTGCCGGTCACGATACATCGCGATTCGGCACGAAATCGGACGCCTCATGGGCATGAACGCGCGCATCGCGGATAAGTTCATCGAAACGGGCCTGCGATGTCCCCCGTTCCCTTTCAGGCGTCTCGGGAGCCATCGTCGCCCCGCCCTGCCCCGGCCTCGCGGATGACCTCGCCGAACAGTCTCGCCTGTTCCGTGGCCGCCCTGTCGGCATCGTCCACAACGGCGGAGAACTGCAGGAAGCTGTGGGCGAGCGACGGATAATTGGTGTACCTGACGGGCGCGCCTTCCGCCTCCAGCCGTTCGGCGAACGCGCGGCCGGAATCGCGCAGGATGTCGAAACCCGCGGTGGAGATGACCGCCGGCGGCAGGCCCTTGAGGCTTCGTGCGCGCAGCGGGTCCATCAGGTCGTCCACCCGGCCGTCCAGCCTGGAATGGCCCGCAAACACGCGGGGCAGGATGAAATCGATGAAGGTGCCGTCGAGCCCGTAGCCGCGCCCGAACAACGTGAAGGACCTGTCCTCGACCGGCAGGCCGGTTCCGGGATAGAAGAGCAGCATGGCGCCGGGACCGGGCCTGCCGGCGATCACCTGCCGCTGGGCGATATTGATGGCGATGTGCCCGCCGGCGCTGTCGCCGCCGACACCGACGAGGGCCGGGTCGCCCCCGAGGGACTGGGCGTTGGCCCTGGCCCAGAGGAACGCGTCCTCCCCGTCATCGCTTGCGGCGGGATAGGGATGTTCGGGCGCAAGCCGATACCCGACGGACACGACGATGACCCTCGCCGCGTTGGCGATGTGACGGCAGACCCGATCCGTGGCCGCAATGCTGGAGAAGATCCATCCTCCGCCGTGATGATAGACGAGTACCGGCAGCGGACCGCCCGCCTCCACCTGCGGATGATAGATGCGGACCGGGACCGGGCCGCCGCGACCGGCGATCTCGCGATCCACGACGCTGCGCATCGGCGCGGTCATCCTGGTATAGAGCAGCCACGTGCGATCGATCTTGTTGCGCACCCAGGCGCGGCCGAGCGAGGTGGCGTAGATCGCCGGCATGGCGCACGCGGCCCACCCGGCTGCGGGACGGGTTCTCTCCATCATGTACTGGAGCTTGGGATTGAGCGCCTGCCCCTCCACGATGTCCGGCGGGCCCTGAAGCCTCGCGGCGAACCAGGATTCGGGTCTTGAATAGAAGGCGAACTGTTCGGCTTCCCTGCGCGTCGGCTGGAACGGCTCGGCCGGAATGATGTCGTATCGGAACCAGAAGAGCGCCGCCGTGACGCCGAGGACCGCCAGCCCCGAAACGAACGGCAGCATTGCCCAGGCGATTGCCGGAAGCAGGCGGACAATGTCATCGATCGAACTCATGGGCTGCGGAAACTCATGGGCTGCGCTCTCCGGTCAAGGAGCCCGGTGCGAGCGGGCGCGGACCTCCGATCGATTCGAAGCCTATCTTCAATGGCATTCACGCGCCATCGACGATCACTTCCGGCGTGACGGCCGCTACGGTTCGGTATGGTCCCCCTCGCTCTCCCGCCACGCATGCCGCGCGAAGGCGATGAACATGCCGGCGGCCAGCGCGGCCATGGCAAACCATGTCAGCGCATAGGCCAGGTGGCTGTTGGGGAACGACAGGCGCGTCAGCCCGCCGCGCGGATAGCCGCCCGGATCGGGGCCGGCGTCGGCATCGAGGAAATAGGGCGCGACGGAGCCGAGGCCGCGCGCCTCGGCGATCGCCGCGACATCGCGCGAATACCAGCGGTCGCCGGCGGGATCGTTCGTGCGCAGGAACGCCCCGCCCGGCTCGCTCATGCGGATGAGACCCGTGACCGTGACCGGCCCGTCCACTCGGGCCTCCAGCCGGGTTTCGGGTGCGCGACGGTCGGACGGCACGAAGCCCCGGTTGATCAGCGTCACCGCGCCGTGCCCGTCCTCGAGCGGCGTCAGCACCCAGAAGCCGGCACCAAGCTCCGTGACCGCCTGCACCAGCGTCTCCCGGTCATGCAGGAACGTGCCGCTAAGCCGCACGCGCCGGTACTCGTCGCCCTCGCGCGTGACGGCAGGCCATCCGGCCCGGCCGGGCGCCGGAACCGGTTCCGCATGGACGCGCGCCTCGATGCGGGCGATGAGGTCCGTCTTCCACGACAGGCGCTGCACCTGCCAGACGCCGAGCGCCACGAGGCCGCAGATGACCGCGAGCACGCCGATGCCGGCGACGATCAGCGACCGGGGCGGAAACGATCTCATAAACGATCTCACGGCCTCAGGGGAGCGCGCGGGCATCCTCGTGGGTCATGGGCATCATATGGTCGTGCAGGTGGTTCATCACCCAGATCGAGCCGATCACGGCGATGACAATGATGATGACCGTGAAGACGAAGGCCATCAGCGTCCATCCGCCTTCCGAGCGGCCGCTCATGTGCAGGAAGTAGATCATCTGCACCACGATCTGCGCCACGCCGAGCCCCAGCACGGCAACGGCGGTGAGCGCGGTGCTGCCGAGCGCGCCGCTCATCACCAGCCAGAACGGGATGACGGTCAGGATCGCCGACAGCACGAAGCCGGTGACGTAGCCGCCGACGGTGCCGTGCGCCTCGCCGGATTCGTGCCTGTGACCGGCGACCTCTTGCGAATGGACGCTCATCACAGCACCCCGATCAGGTAGACGAAGGAAAACACGACGATCCAGACGAGGTCGAGGAAGTGCCAGAACATCGACAGGCACATGACCCGGCGCTGGTTGGCCTCGCCGATGCCGCGCCGGCCGATCTGCACCAGCAGCACGCCGAGCCAGATCACGCCGAAGGCCACATGCAGCGCATGGGTGCCCACCAGCGTGAAGAACGAGGACAGGAAGGCGCTGACCTGCGGCGTCGCGCCGATATGGATCAGGTGAAGGAATTCGTAGATCGTGATCCCGAGGAACGCGAGGCCGAACACGCCGGTGATCGCGAGCCAGCCGAGCGTCCCCCGCTTGTCGCCCTCCTGCATGGCGATGACGGCGAAGCCGTAGGTGATCGACGAGATCAGCAGCATGCTGGTCGACACCAGAACGAGGTTGAGATCGAAGAGATCGACCGGCGCCGGACCGCCCGCGTAATTGCCGCCGACCACGGCGTGGACGGCGAAGAGCGACGCGAAAATCAGGCAGTCGCTCATCAGGTAGATCCAGAAACCGAGCATGGTCCCGGTCTCAACGTGGCCGTGGTGCCCGTCCTTGTCCTCCGTCAGGAAGAAAACAGGCGCGCCCTCCGTGAGGGCCGGGCTGACGTGTTTGGTCATGATGCCACCTTCCCTGCGAGCTGCCGCGTGCGCGCGGCTTCCGTCGCGGCGATATCCGCCGCCGGGATGTAGTAGTCCCGGTCATAGTTGAACGTGTGCGCGATGGCAGCGGCGATGATCGCCGCGAACGACACCGCGGACAGCCACCAGATGTGCCAGATCAGGGCGAAGCCGAGCACCACCGAGAGCCCGGCGAGGATCACGCCCGTGCCGGTGTTGTGCGGCATGTGGACCGGACGGAAGCCCGTGAGCGGACGCGCATAGCCGCGGCTCTTCATGTCCCACCAGGCGTCGAGGTCGTGCACCACGGGCGTGAAGGCGAAGTTGTAGGCGGGCGGCGGCGAGGACACCGCCCATTCCAGCGTGCGCCCGTTCCACGGATCGCCGGTGGTGTCGGCGTAGGCCTGCCGGCGCAGGTAGCCCACCGCGAACTGCGCCACGAAGGCCAGCGTGCCGACGAGGATGAGGAACGCGCCCACGGCGGCGGTGACGAAGAGGATGTTCAGCGACGCGTCCTCGAACTGGCTGATGCGCCGCGTCACGCCCATCAGGCCGAGGATGTAGACCGGCATGAACGCCACCCAGAAGCCGATCTGCCAGCACCAGAACGACACCTTGCCCCAGAACGGATCGGCCTTGAAGCCGAACGCCTTCGGGAACCAGTAGACGATGCCGGCGAACAGCCCGAACACCACGCCGCCGATGATGGTGTTGTGGAAATGCGCCACCAGGAACAGGCTGTTGTGCAGCACGAAGTCGGCCGGGGGCACGGCGAGCAGCACGCCGGTCATGCCGCCGATGACGAAGGTCAGCATGAAGCCCACCGTCCACATCATCGGCACCTCGAAACGGATGCGCCCCCTGTACATGGTGAACAGCCAGTTGAAGATCTTCGCGCCCGTCGGGATCGAGATGATCATCGTGGTGATGCCGAAGAACGTATTGACGGTCGCGCCCGATCCCATGGTGAAGAAGTGGTGCAGCCACACGAGATAGGACAGGATCATGATGGCGGCCGTCGCGTAGACCATCGACGTGTAGCCGAACAGCCGCTTGCCGCAGAAGGTCGCGACCACCTCCGAGAAGATGCCGAAGGCCGGCAGCACGAGGATGTAGACCTCCGGATGCCCCCAGATCCAGATGAGGTTGACGTACATCATCGGGTTGCCGCCGCCGTCGTTGGTGAAGAAGTGTGTGCCCGCGTAGCGGTCGAGCGTCAGCAGGGCGAGCACGGCGGTGAGGATCGGGAAGGTGGCGACGATCAGAATGTTGGTGCACAGGCTCGTCCAGGTGAACACCGGCATGCGCATGTAGGTCATGCCGGGGCAGCGCATCTTGACGATGGTGACGATGAGGTTGATGCCAGACAACGTCGTGCCGACGCCCGCGATCTGGAGTGACCACAGATAGTAGTCGACCCCGACCCAGGGGCTCGCCTCGATGCCCGACAGCGGCGGATAGGCGAGCCAGCCGGTCTGCGCGAACTCGCCCACGAACAGCGACGCCATCACCAGCACCGCGCCGCCTGCGGTCATCCAGAAACTGAAATTGTTGAGGAACGGAAAGGCCACGTCGCGCGCGCCGATCTGCAGCGGCATGACGTAGTTCATCAGCCCAGTCACCAGCGGCATGGCGACGAAGAAGATCATGATGACGCCGTGCGCGGTGAAGATCTGGTCGTAGTGGTGGGCGTTGAGATACCCCTCCCCGCCGCCCGACGCCATGGCCTGATGCAGGCGCATCATGAGCGCGTCCGCAAGGCCGCGCAGGAACATCACCAGCGCCAGGACGATGTACATGATGCCGATCTTCTTGTGATCGACGCTCGTGAACCACTCGCGCCAGAGATAGCCCCACAGCCGGTATCGGGTGATGGCGGCGACCGCCGCCCCGCCGATCAGCGCCACCACCACGAAGGTCCAGACGATGATCGGCTCGTGGAGCGGGATGGCATCGAGGGTGAGACGCCCGAACACCAGTTGCTGGAGATTGCTGTCGCGTTCCATCGCTGCTTACTCGCTGAAGATCCTGACGCCGGAGGCGGTGCCGTCGGCCGTCGACAGACGGGCCAGCGTCGCCTGCGCGGTGCCCGACGGGTTCCCGGGCAGGCAGAGGCTCTCGGCCAGCGCCTTCTCCAGCCGCGCCTCGGCGAGCGCCGCCGGATTGCCGATGCGCCCCAGCCCGCTGATGCGGTTGGCGTCGTCGTGCATGATGTCCCTCACGCAGGCCTTGCCTTCGGGCACGCACCTGTTGACGATGCGGTCGAAGAGACCGGGATCGACCGAGCCGAAATAGCGCACCGGATCGGCCTCGCTCGGGCGCTCGACCTCCAGATAGACGGCGCGGGTGAGCGCATCCCCGGAAGCGCGCGCCTTCGTCACCCAGGCGTCGAACGCATCCTCCGGCAGGCCGTGGAACTTGAAGCGCATGGTGGAGAAGCCGTGGCCGGTGTAGTTGGCGGAGAAGCCCTCGTAGACGCCTTCCTCGTTGACCACGGCATGCAGCTTCGTCTGCATCCCGGCCATCGCATAGATCTGCCCCGCGAGCGCCGGCACGAAGAACGAGTTCATCAGGTTGGATGACGTGATGGTGAAGGCGATCGGCCGGTCGAGCGGGGCGGCGAGTTCGTTGATCGTGGCGATGCCGTACTGCGGATAGATGAACAACCATTTCCAGTCGAGCGACACGACCTCGACCCGCAACGGCTCCACGTCTTCCGCCACCGGCCGGCCGGCACCGATGCGGTCGAGCGGCCGGTAGGGATCGAGCCGGTGGGTGGCGATCCACGTCACCGTGCCGAGCACCAGGATGATGGCGATCGGCGCTCCCCAGATGGCGACCTCGAGCTTCGTCGAATGGTGGAAATCCGGATCGTAGGCGGCCGCGCGGTTCGACTGCCGGTACTTCCACGCGAAAAGCACCGTGAGGGCCATGACCGGCAGGATGATGATGAGCATCAGCCCCGTCGCGACGAGGATCAGGTCCTTCTGCTGTGTGGCGATATCGCCCGCCGGCGCCATGACGACCCACTGGCAGCCGGCGAGTAACGGCGACATCGCCAGCAAGAGCAGAAGAGGTAGTGCTTTGACCCTGGGCATGAACACGATCCATGTTTACGCGGATTCGGCGCGCGCAAATCCGGGCCAAATCGCGTCCTCAGCATGTAACCGGACTCCATACACAGCTATAATTCATGCATCAACGGTCATTACCGGGGGTGCGACAACATGTGCAGCCAATCTATAATATTTAAAGTTTCATTTGATACTATAAGACTGATAAAATTTACAGCCAAGACTCGGGGAATTTTCGCTTCGCGCCGGCTTGACCGCTCAGATCACCCGGATGTCGCACGCCTGTTCTTCCAAGGTGTCCACTGCCCACAGCCGGCGGCAGCGGCCGCCCTCCACCACGGGGATACGGTCGGCATCGGCGACGGCCGCCAGCCGTTGGGCGATGATGAGCGTGGTGCAGGGTGTCGCGCCGGCCCGGGCCGGTCTGTCATGCCGCCAACGCGGCCTCGACCGGGTCCCGCCCGAAGGCGATCCGCCGGTCGCTCATCTTGCGGATGAGTTCCACGTCGTGGCTCACGATCAGCACGGCGCAGTTGCGCTCGCGCGCCACCTCGGTGAGAAGCGCTGCGGTCTCCTGCTGGGTGATGAGGTCGAGCCGGGATGTGGGCTCGTCCGCGAACAGGAAGACCGGGTCGAGCAGCAGCACCCGCAGCAGGGCAAGGCGCTGCAGCTCCCCGCCGGACACCTGCGCCGGCAGCCTGTCGAGCAGGTCCGGCGACAGGCGCAGGCGCTCGCACAGCGGCGCGATCCGCCCGGCATCGAGAGCGTGCAGCCTCACGAGGTCGTTCAGCGCACGGCGGAGCGAAACCCTTTGCGGGAACGCCGCGGGCGGATCCTGATAGAGCTTCTGGAAACGCACGCGCGCAACGCCATCGGCGCGCGTGACCGTGCCGGCATCCGGCTCCACGAGGCCCAGCAGGATATCGCCGAACGTGCTCTTGCCACAGCCGCTCGGGCCAGTGATGCCGACGATCTCGCCGGGAAGAACCGTCAGATCCCGATTCTCGAACAGCAACTGCCCGCCACGCGTCTTGCCGAGACCGGTCGCCGTCAGCACCGGCTTCGCCCCCGCCGGGCGTTGCGTCGCTCCGTGCCGTTCCGGCCAGGCCGCGGGATCGGCGGCAATCAGGCGCTTCGTATAGTCGTGACGCGGGGCCCCCAGCACGTCCGCGGCCGGCCCCTGCTCGACGATCCGGCCCTCGAGCACGACGGCGACATCGCCGCCCATGCGTCGCGCCAACTCCAGATCGTGGGTGATGGTGAGCAGCCCGCCGCCGTCCTCGATTTCCTTCAGCAGCAGCGCGATGATCTCGTCGCGGCGGAAGATGTCGAGGCCCTTGGTCGGCTCGTCGGCGATCACGACGCGCGCGCCGCCCGCCCGCGCCGCGGCAAACGCCACCCGCTGGGCCATGCCGCCGGAGAGTTCGAACGGCAGCTTATCGCCGGCCCGGTCGAGGCCGAGGGCGGCAAGGTCCGCCTGCGCACGGGCGCGCGACTGCGCCGCGGGCAAGCCGCGCACGAAGCGGTAGCCCTCTCCCACCTGCTCACGCGCGCGCATGGTCGGATCGAGCGCGAGCCACGGCTCCTGCGGCAGCACGCCGAGCGTGCGCCCCCACAGGGCACGATGGCCCTGCCCGTCTTTCAGGTCGAGCCGCCGGTCGCCGATCGTCACCCGCCCCTCGGCGCGCAGACCGTGCGGCAGGGTGCCCATGACGGCCTGGGCCAGAAGGCTCTTGCCCGATCCGGTTTCGCCCACGATGGTGAAGGGTCGTCCGGCCCGCAGCGTCAGCGAGGCCGGATGCACCAACAGGCGCGCCCCGAAAACGCAGACCTGCTCGGCGACGAGAAGTGCGGTCATCGGCTGTTGCTCCCCGCGATCAGGTTGAGGCTCAGGATCAGCAGGAACACCGCCGCCACCGGCTGCAGCAGCGCCTGGGGCGCTTCGTGATAATAGGGCAGCAGTTCCGTCATCATCAGCCCGAGCTCCGGTGTCGGCGGCCGCACGCCGACGCTGACGAAACTCAGTGCCGCGATGGCCGCAATGGCAGAGGCCGCGCCGAAAGCCCCCACCGTCAGCAGCAGCGGCGCGATCTCCGGCCAGATATGGCGGCGCACGATGTAGAGCGGGCCGAAGCCGAGCAGCCGTGACGCCTGCACCGCCGGGGACACGACAAGCACGCGGGTGACGGAGCGGGTCAGCCGAAAATACTCGATCCACAGCACAAGCGAGATGCCGACGTAGAGCGCCCAGGGCGCATCCGGCACGATGGCGATGAACATCAGCACGAGCAGCAGCCCCGGCAGCGCCATGAACGCATCGGCCACGAGCGAGATGACGCGGTCCGTGACCCCGCCCTTCCAGGCGGCGAGAATCCCGAGCGCGATGCCGGGAACGGCCGCCGACACGACGCTGAGCAGCGCGAGCCCCAGCGACAGGCGCAGCGCCGCCGACAGTCTCGCCAGCATGGAACGGCCGAGATGATCGTAGCCGAGAGGCTCTGCCGCGGTCGCCCCGCCCAGCGCGTGGCGCAGGCTCTGGCGGGCAGGATCGGTCTCGACGGCGAGCGGCGTCAGGAAGGCGAAGGCAACGATCGCCGCGAGAATGACGCAGCCCGTGACCCGCTGCGCGGACCACAGCCGGCACTCCGGCGCAAGCGGGAGAGAGAGATCGACAGCCATGGGATCACCGAACTCCCCGAAATCAGGCCCGCGCCGTGCGCGGATCGAGCCACCGGCAGGCGAGATCGACGCCGGTGTTCAGCACCACGAACATCAGCCCCATGACGAGCGCCGTGCCCTGGATCATCGGCACGTCGCGCGCGAAGATCGCATGCACCAGCGCATGGCCGATGCCCGGCCAGGCGAAGAGCGATTCCACCACCACCACGCCCTCGATCAGATAGACGAACTGCACGCCGAGATAGGTGACGATCGGGACCGCGACGTTGCGCAGGCCGTGGCGCGTGAAGACCTCGCGCTCCGTCAGGCCCTTGGCCCGCCCGAAGGCGTAGTAGGGCGATTGCGACACGCCGAGCATCGCATCGCGCGCCACCCGCGCCGACACCGCCGCAAGGCCGAGCGCCAGCGTCATCGCCGGCAGGACGATGTTGCGCACACTGCCGTGGCCGGCGACGGGTAACAGGCCGAACTCCCGCGCCAGCACCACGACGAGCAGCAGCCCGAGCACGAAGGCCGGCAGCGACCGCAGGCCGCTGGAGACGACGAGGAGCATACGGTCGAGCCAGCCGCCGGGCCTCAGGCCCGCCAGCACGCCGAGCGGCGGGCCGATGAGCAGCGACAGCAGTACGGCCGCGAGCGACAGCTCGATGGTGGCGCCGAGCTGGTGCACGATCTCGCCGATGACCGGCTGGCCCGAGATCAGCGACTTGCCGAGATCGAGACGCAGGATATCCCACAGCCAGGCGCCGAGCGCCGTGACCGCCGGCCGTTCGAGGCCGAGCTCCCGCCGCACGGCCTCGGCGGCGGCCGTGTCCACCATGTCGTAGCCATAGCGGCCGGCGGCGATGCGATAGGCCATGTCGCCGGGCAGCGAGCGGACCAGAATGAAGGTGAGAACGCCGACGAGCAGCGCCACGAGCGCCGCCTGCACGAGACGGGGCAGCAGAACGGCGCGGATCAAGGAGCCGCTCATGGCGTCTTGCGCACTTTCGCGAGGCCGAAGCTGCGCTCGAACGGATCAAGGCGCGCGCCCTCCACCTTTTTGGAGACGGCCGCCGTCTGCTGATACCACGCCACCGGAATGACCGGCAGCTCGGCCTGCAGGATGCTCACCGCCCTGTCGCGCAGGGCCTGCCCTTCGGCGACGTCCACTGTCCGCGACAGCGCATCGATGGCGGCGTTGAACTCGGCATTCGACCAGTTGAGCGCACCCCAGTCGCCGCCTTCCGGCGGATAGTCCTGCAGGATGGTGCCGATCGGGTCGGGCACCAGCGCGAAATTGCGCGCGACGAGCCCGAGCTCCAGCGTGCCGTCCTGATGCTTGGCCGGGATTTCACTCGAGTTGGTCGAGTTGATGGTGACGGCGACGCCGACCTCACGCAGCTGTTCCTGCAAGGCGGCGGCGATCAGCGGCAGCTCGGGCCGGTCCGGGTAGGTCGTGAGCGTCACGGTAAAGCGCGTGCCGTCGCGCTCCAGCACGCCGTCATTGCCGGGCGTCCATCCCGCCTCCGCCAGCAGCGCTTTCGCCTTGCCGACATCGTAAGTCAGAGGCTCGATATCCTTATTGTGCCAGGTGCCGACGCTCGGCGGAAACAGCTGCGTCGCGCCCGCATCGGGCAGCCGCAGGATGGCGGCGGCGATGCCCTCGCGGTCAATGGCGGCGCTGAGCGCCTGCCGGGTGGCAACGTCGCCGAGCGCCGGATGCCCGGCATTGACCTTGAGCAGGACACTGCGGGGAATGGCGATCGACAGGACATCGACCTTGCCGCCCTGCTCGAGCCGCACGCGGCTTGCGGGGTCGAGGTTCAGCACATAGTCAGCATCGCCGCTCTCCGCCAGCAGCGCGCGCGTTTCCCCGCGCCCCGCTGCCAGATAATGGGCTTGCGCGATGGCGGGCCTGTCGCCCCAGTACCCGTCGAAACGCTCGACGGAGAACTTCAGCGGCGGCTCGAAAGCGCCGAGCCTGAACGGCCCGGTGCCGATCACGGTGGTGACCGTATCATCAGCCGCGTAGGAGGCCGGGGCGAGGATCTGCGTTGTGTTTTGGGCGAGGAAGGCGAGCAGCGGCGCGAAGGGCTGCTTCAGGGTGATGACGACCACCTCACCCTCCGCCGCGATGCTGTCGATCGGCGCCTTCACCAGCAGCCCGCCGGAGCGACCGAGCGCGACATTGAGCGCATGGGCGATGCTGTCCGCCGTCAGCGGCGAGCCGTCATGGAACACGACGCCGGGACGCACGAAAAACCGCCAGATCGTGCCGTCGTCCGACACCTCCCACCGCTCGGCGAGCGCCGGCAGCGGATTGCCGTCTTCGTCCGCATCGACGAGCGTCTCGGCAACGCCAGTCTTCAGAAACAGGTCGCCCGATGTGGACGGCTCGACGCCGCTGACCTCGAAAGGCGCGACGACGTTGAACACCTCCACCCCGGAAGCCGCCCGCGCCGGACCGGAAACACCAAGTGCAATGACGAGCGCCCAGGCGGACGCGGATATAACCGAAGCGACCTTGCCAAACATCGCCTGAATCCTGATCTGAGAGATAAAAATGAAATGTTATATCATCTCAATATCGGAGCAGGCGCGTCTTGTCCAGCGGCATCGGCATCGGGCAACAGATTGACAATATTATCGGCTGCGCGGGGTCTCGCCCGTGCAGCCGATCTTCGAGGCGTACTCTCAGGGCGACCTGCGCCCGCCTCCATGCCCGGCGGTCACTCCGCTGGCTGCTGCACCGCAGATGCGGGTTCCATGGCTGCGGGAAGTGGTGCGGGCATGGGCGCGGGCTCGCCGCCCAGCGCACTGGCCAGCCTTTCCGGGTCGAGCTCGCGTTCCCACTTCGCCACCACGATGCAGGCAACGGCGTTGCCGACCAGATTCGTCAGCGCACGGCACTCGGACATGAACCGGTCGATGCCGAGAATGAGGGCCATGCCGGCGACCGGGACCGACGGAACGACCGAGAGCGTCGCCGCCAGGGTGATGAAGCCGGCGCCGGTTATGCCGGCCGCGCCCTTGGAACTGAGCATCGCGACCAGCAGCAGCAGGACCTGCTCGCCGAGCGACAGCGGAATGTCCATCGCCTGCGCGATGAAGAGCGCCGCCAGCGTCATGTAGATGTTCGTGCCGTCCAGGTTGAACGAATAGCCGGTGGGAATGACGAGACCCACGACCGAGCGCGTGCATCCCGCCCGTTCCAGCTTCTCCATCAGCGTCGGCAGGGCGGCTTCGGACGAACTGGTGCCGAGCACGAGCAGCAGTTCCTCCCGGATGTAGCGTATGAACGCGATGATGGAGAAGCCGTTGTAGCGTGCGACCGCCCCGAGGACGACCAGCACGAACAGCAAGGATGTCGCGTAGAAGGTGCCGACGAGCAGCGCCAGATTGGCGATGGACGAGATGCCGTACTTGCCGATGGTGAACGCCATGGCGCCGAAGGCGCCGATCGGCGCCGCGCGCATGAGGATCGAGACCAGCCGGAAGATCGGCAGGGTCAGCACCTGCAGGAAGTGCAGCACGGGCTCGCCCCGCTTGCCGATCATGCCCAGCGCGATGCCGAACAGCACGGAGAAGAACAGCACCTGCAGGATATCGCCGGACGCGAAGGCGCCGACGATCGTCGACGGAATGATGCCGAGCAGGAAGCCGACAAGGCTCTGTTCATGCGCCTTTTCCGCATAAGTGGCGACGGCGCCGGCATCGAGCGACGCAGGATCGATGTGCATGCCGCTGCCAGGCTGGACGAGATTCGCAACCGCGAGTCCGACGATCAACGCCAGCGTCGAGAAGGTGAGGAAGTACAGCATCGCCTTGCCGGCGACCCGCCCGACCTTCTTGAGATCGGACATGCCGGCGATGCCGGTCGTGACGGTGAGGAAGATCACCGGCGCGATAATCATCTTGACGAGCTTGATGAACGCATCGCCGAGCGGCTTCATCGCCGCGCCGATCTCGGGGGAGAAGTGGCCAAGGGCGATGCCGACGGCGATCGCCGCCAGAACCTGGACATAAAGGTGAGCGTAGAACGGGACTCTTGTCTTGCGCGCAACCGGCGCTGAAATCTGGACCGGACTCACAGCTTTCCTCCTTGATCTTATGGTGGGCAACAGCGACGGAAGGGGCGTCCTTCCGGAGTGAAGCAGGAGGCTGTCCCCTGTTTTCAGGGAGGCTTTGGCAAGTCCTGTGCCAGTAAAGTGATAAACTGTATCATATTGAAATATATTATAAATTTTCAGGATCGGAATTATCCGCTTGCCATGTGTGCGAAAAACCGCTCTGAATTGCCGGGTTGATGTCCGAAATTCCGCACAGTTCCGCCATGGATTTGTCGTCGCTCCCGAGCCGGTTCCTGCGTGCGGCGCGCAAGCCGTATGACGCGCTGCGCACGCGGTTCGGTCTCATCTGGCTTGCCTATGCGGTGGCCGCGGCCGCGGTGGTGGCGGGAGCGCTGATCGTGGGCGCGGAGCGCGCCCGCGAGCGCGCCTATGAGGCGATCGACGAGCGGGCCCGCAATACGGCCGTGCTCAATGCGGCGCTGCTGCGCACGGTGCTGGAGAAGCAGCGTTCCCTGCCCTTCGTGCTCGCGCAGGACAGGGAGATCCAGAGGGCGCTGGCCGAGAGCGACGAGGTGGCCCTGCACGCGCTCAGCCGGAAATTCGAGCAGCTCACCGAAGGCACGAGCGCGTCGGTGATCTACCTCCTCGACAGCGAGGGCGTGACGGTGGCGGCGAGCAACTGGCGCACGCCCATCAGCTTCGTCGGCAATGACTATGGCTTTCGTCCCTATTTTGTCGACGCCCTCGCGCACGGATCGGCCGAATATTACGCGCTCGGAACCGTGAGCCGGGTCCCGGGGCTCTACATCACGCGCCGCATCGACGGACCTGAGGGGCTGCTCGGGGTCGTCGTCGTCAAGGTCCAGTTCGATCAGGTCGAGGCGGACTGGCGCGAGGGGCCGGACATTTCCTATGTCAGCGACACCCACGGCGTGGTCGTGGTGTCGAAGAAGCAGGAGTGGCGGTTTGGCACCATCACGACCATTCCGGAAACGGCGAAAGACCCGATCCGCAAAAGCCTCCAGTTCGGCGACGCGCCGCTGATGCAGGTGCCGGTCATCCCCGCCTTCGCAGCCGGGACACCGGACATCGTCTCCGTGCTGCCACCGGAAGCCGTTTCGCCGTCGCGTTTCGTCAGGATCAGCGTTCCGGTGCCTTCCACACATTGGACGCTGCATCTGCTGGCGCCGAGCGAACAGGAGGTCAGGGCCGCCGCGTATGAAGGGCGCCTCAGCGCCATCGCCGTCGTCACGCCGCTCATCGCGCTGGTCGGCTGGCTCGTGCATCGGCGCAACCGCAACCTGCTGCGCGCCGCGCGCAACGAGGCGTCGCGCATCGAGCTGGAACGGCGCGTCCGCGACCGCACCCGCGAGCTGAGCGCCGCCAACGACAAGCTCCAGTCGGAGGTGCTGCAGCGGCAGGACGCCGTCACCCGCCTGCAGGAGATGCGCGAGGAACTGGCGCAGGCCAACCGGCTGGCGATTCTCGGGCAGGTATCGGCCGGTATCGCCCACGACATCAACCAGCCCATGGCCGCCATCCGCAGCTACGCCGACAATGCGCAGATCCTTCTGCAACGCAACAATACCGGCGCCGTGCGGGAGAACCTCGCCACCATCGCCGCGCTGACGCAGCGCATCAGCACGATCATGGAGGACCTGCGCGCCTTCGCGCGCAAGCGCACCGGCGGCCTCGAGGCGACAGTCGTCGCCGAGTCGATCGACGGCGCGCTGCTTCTGCTGCACAACCGGCAGCGCCAGCAGGCCGTCGAGATGGTGTGCAACAGGCCGCCCGAAGACCTGAAGGTCATCGGCAACCGCGTCCGGCTGGAGCAGGTGCTCGTCAACCTGATGCAGAACGCCCTGGAGGCAATGGAGGGCCGGCCCGGCAGCCGGCTCGAACTCGACTGGCGCGCGGAAGGCGACGAGGTGCGCCTCAGCGTCAGCGACAACGGGCCGGGAATTCCCGACAACGTCATGCAGCACCTGTTCACACCCTTCACGACGACCAAACCGGGCGGATTGGGACTGGGCCACGTCATCTGCAACGACATCATTACCGCATTCGGCGGCTCGCTCGACGTCGAGACGTCGCCCGAGCGGGGAACGCGGTTCACCATCCATCTCAGGCGCACCGGCCACATCGACGACGTGCGCGTTGACGACGGCCGCAGCCGCGCGGACCGTAAGGCGCGGGCACCGGAGGAGCATACGGGCACACCATGAGCACGAGCGAAGCGGAAAAGGACGTGCCCGTCGACGTCGCGTTCGTCGATGACGACGCCGAGGTCAGGCGGGCGAACGCCCAGACGCTCGAACTCGCGGGCCTGAACGTCCGGCTGTTCGAGACGGGCGCGGAGCTGGTCCGGGCGACGGACGCCGCCTTTCCCGGCGCGATCGTGACGGATGTCCGCATGCCGGGCATGGACGGCTTCCAGCTGTTTCATCGCCTGCGCGACATCGACGCCGACATTCCCGTCATCCTGATCACCGGCCATGGCGATATCGACATGGCGGTGGACGCCATGCATCAGGGCGCTTACGACTTCATCCCCAAGCCCTATGCGGCCGACCGGCTGGTGCAGAGCGTGCAGCGCGCGGTCGAAAAGCGCCGGCTCGTGCTGGAGAACAGGCGGCTGCGCCAGGCCGTGGTGCACGCCGAGCACGACGACGTGCCGCTGATCGGCCAGACCCCCGCCATGGAGCGGCTGCGCCAGACGCTGCGCCAGATCGCCGTCGCCGATATCGACGTGCTGGTCGCGGGCGAGACGGGCAGCGGCAAGGAGGTGGTGGCGGAGCTGCTGCACCGCTGGAGCCGCCGGCGCGACGGCCGTTTCGTGGCACTCAACTGCGGAGCGCTGCCCGAGAACGTCATCGAGAGCGAGCTCTTCGGCCACGAGGCCGGCGCCTTCACCGGCGCGCTGAAGAAGCGGATCGGGCATGTCGAATATTCCGGCGGCGGCACGCTGTTTCTCGACGAGATCGAAAGCATGCCGCTCGCGGCGCAGGCCAAGCTGCTGCGCGTCCTCGAAAAGCGGGAGATCGTGCCGCTCGGCGGCAACGAGAGCCGCCAGCTCGACCTCAGGGTAGTGGCTGCCGCCAAGATCGACCTCGGCGACCCGGCGGTGCGCGGCGATTTCCGGGAAGACCTCTATTTCAGGCTCAACGTCGTCAGCCTGACCATTCCGCCGCTGCGCGAGCGGCGCGATGACATCCCGCTGCTGTTCATGCATTTTCTGAAGAAGGCCGCGTCGCGTTTCCAGGTCGAGCCGCCGGAGGTGAAGCCGGGGTTGCTGCACTTTCTGAATGCGCATCCGTGGCCGGGCAATGTCAGGGAACTCGCCCACGCCGCCGAGCGATACGTGCTCGGCCTGCTGGATGTGCCCGTATGGCAGGAGGCCGGCGCGACGGGCGAAAAGCTCACGCTTCCCCAGCAGATGGAGCTCCACGAGGCCGAACTCATCCGCAAGGCGCTGTGGGAGCACAAGGGCAACGCCAGGGCGGCCATCGAAGCGCTCGGGATCCCGCGCAAGACGTTCTACGACAAGCTGCAGAAACACGGACTGGTGCGCAGCGACTTCGCCTGAGATACGCGCCCCGGAGCCGCCGAGAATCGGCCGAAACGCGGCGTCGGAGCCGATGTTGCGCCTTATCTGCCGCCAATCAGATTCCTCGTCAGGCTTCCGGCGTCCTCCGTTACCGAGAGGTCCCGGATTTGCGAGGCAATGGAACGCCCCCTGGCCGCGCCGATGAGAGGGCCGACTTGACCGTGGAACTTGGCATCGAGTTCGGCATCGCTCAGCGGCCGGTCACGACTGCCGATCGTCCGTTCCACGAATTTCTCGATCACACGGCCATCACGGAGCGTCAGCCGGATGCCGGCCGAGGCCTCGTGGCACGTTTGGTCGAGATCCAGGACGACGCGCCGACGAAGCGCGACAAGCGCCGCATCGTTCGCCGCCTCATCCGTAAACGCCGTCGGCGATCCATCGCCCCGGAGCAGCGCGCAGGCCGCCGCATGGTAGACACTGAACTTGGTTTCGAGTTCCGTCGTCGGCTCCGGCTTGCCGGTCAGTTCGTGCACGAGCGGATGAACGCGCAATTCCACGCGTTCGATATCCTGCATGGCCACGTCGCCAAGCTCGGCGCGAAGTTGTTGGCATCCATCGATGACGGGGTGGATGACGATGCCGCAAGCATAAGGTTTGTATGTATTGTAGCGTGCCTCCCAACGTGTTCCGAGATCCTCCAGTATTTCGGCGTAATCCTGCTTCGTCGAAAGAACATTCGCAAAGCCGCGTGGCGCTTCGAGCGCGCGCTCGGACGAATCGAAGCCGGCTTGTGCGAAGAGCGCGGCCGTCATGCCGTTCTGGGCGGCGCGGCCGGCATGAAAGCTCTTGCACATCGTACCGAACATTTCACGAAGGCCCGACGCCTGCGTCGCAGCGATGCCAAGTGCCCAGACCATTTGCCGTGTGTTCAGATTGAGCAGATAGCCGGCTCCCGCGGCGGTGCCGATCACTCCGGCCGTGCCGGTGAGATGCCAGCCGCGGTCGTAATGATCCGGATAGACACAATTGGCGATACGGCAAGTCACTTCCACGCCGATTGCAAGTGCATGCAAAAGCTCGCGCCCGGAAACCGGATATGTCTCCGCCAGAGCGGCGAGCGCCGATGCCGCCGGCCCGCCCGGGTGGATCATCGATTGCAGATACGTATCGTCGTAGTCGAGGACGTGACAGCTTATGCCGTTGAGGAAAGCGGCATTCGGCATATCGACCTTCTCCCTGCGGCCGAGGACGGCCGTCGTTCGCGGGCCTACGAACGGCTCTATCGCCCGCAGCGCGACCTCGACCGTCTCATGGCGCGCCCCGCCGATCGCGCAACCGAACCAGTTGAGATAGGTGCGCGTCGCCTCCTTCTCGACGTCCGCAGGAAGATCGGCATCGTGCTGCGCCACGATCCATTCCGCGAGGGCGCGCGTCACGTCTTTCCTGATCATTACGGAACTCCTCAAATCGTCATGACGAGGACGTCAGACGCTATACTTCTGCGTTAGACGATATACTTGGATGTCAGACGCGATATTTGGCGATCACCTTTTCATCGAGCTTCAGACCCCAGCCGGGCCCCTCCGGGACCTTGTACGTGCCATTCTCGAAGGAATTCCTGTTCTCGACCAGGGAGTAGAACAAAGGATCACGATCCGGATGGAACACCTCCATCATCGTGCCGTGCGGGATCGAAGCAAGGAGATGCGCGGAGACCTGCGGCTCTTCGTGGTGTCCCATCTCGATCTCATAGGACATCGCCATCGCGGCGACACGCCGCCATTCGGTCGGGCCGCCGCCCCAGCTCGAATCGAAATTGCACACGTCGATCGACCGGTCGTTGAAGAGATCGCGGCAGCCGCCGCGGTGATACTCACTCTGCCCGGCCGCAACGGGAACGCCGGTCACCGCGCGCACGAGAGCCATGGACGAACGATCATTGTACCAGCGGCACGGCTCCTCGAACCAGCGTATGTTCAGGTCGGCGACGAGCTGCCCGAACCTGATCGCGTCCCGCTGATCGTATCCCTGATTGGCATCGACGGTCAGGATGAAATCCGGGCCGGCTGCTTGTCGTGCCGTGCGGACGCGTTCCGCGTCTTCCTCGGGGCTGCGGCCGCCGACCTTGAACTTGCAGCCGCCCAATCCGCTTGCCTTCAGCTCCTCCATCTCCGTGCCGAAATCCGCGAGCTTCTTGCCTTCTTCGTAATAGCCTGCGATGGCAACGACCGGCAGCCTGTCACGATAGCCGCCCCAGAGCTTGTAAAGCGGCTGGCCGAGGGCCTTGCCGAACGCATCCTGAACCGCAGCGTCCACGCAGGCCTGCGCATTCGTGCCGAGCTTGCGGTCTCTCAGGATGTTGTAGGTCGGCCCGATCGTGTTCTTCCAGATGCCTTCGGTGTTGAAAACATCCATGCCGATAATCCGCGGGGAGATCTCTTCATGGATGATCTTGAGAACCTCGCCCTGCGTCTCGAACTCGTCTCCGGTATAGCACTCGCCGACGATACCTTCGTCCGTATAGATGCGTGTGATGATGGTGCAGCGATGTGTCATGAAGTAATAGCTGCCATAGAATGTTTTCGGCAGCGGCATCTGCAGCGGGATTGTCTCGACTTTCGTGATTTTCATCGTCGTTGCTTTCAAGGTTGAACGTCACGCACGGATCGGCTGGATACCAAGATCGAAATGGCGGGCCATGACTTCTGCGGCATGGTCGGCGTTTCGGCTGCGGATCGCCTCGAATATGGCCTTGTGCTGCCTGTTGCGTTCCGCAGCGGCGCGCGGAATGAAGCCGCCGCTTTTCCAAGCGGCTTCGAACATGGCATGGGCGCTGCGCTGGATCTCGATCAGGTAGGGGTTGCGGGTCGCTTCTCCGATCGCCTGCTCGAATCCGAGATCCATGTTGTACTTGCGCTTTGTCCGCAGCGGTTCCGCTTCGCTCGCGTGCAGGTAGTTCTCGATCTTAATGAGATCTTCCGGCGTCGCGACAAGAGCGGCCTGCCGCGCCGCCTCGATGTCGATGAGCCGTCGGACCTCGGTCACTTGAAGGAGCGCGCGCCGCCGCTCGGCGCTTTCGAGTTGTGAGAGATCCATAAGCGGACGGTGTTGCGGCTCGCAGACGAAGGTTCCGGCGCCTTGTCGAACTTCCAGAATACCGAGACTGACCATCATCTTGACCGCTTCGCGCACGGCGGAACGGCTGACTTTGAGTTCGAGCGCGAGATCCCGCTCGGATGCGATGCGGTCGCCGGCCTTGAGGCTGTTCTTCGCAATCAGCTCCTGAAGCTGGCTGGCGATCGCGTCGGGAACGAGCTGCCGGGTGACCGGACGATATCTCGGCTGGGCGGCGTCGGCATCGCTGTTCCGAGAAATGCTGTCTTCAGAAGACACGGTTCGAATCCTTCCGTTGATGCGTGTCACGCCGTGATCGATGTGTTCCGCTTCGACCTGAATTCCTTCAGGACGACGAAGAACACCGAGGCGAACGCGATGAGAAGCAGAACAAGCGCGATGGGTTGATTGACGAAGCTCTCCCACCCGCCGAGAAGGACCGTCCGGCGCAGGTTCGTCTCGATCATGAAGCCGAGGACAAGTCCCAGAACGACGGTTGCCACGGGATAGCCGTAGCGCTTCAGCAAGAAGCCGACGACGCCGAACGCGAGCATCTGATAAACATCGGTCATGGAGTTGTTCACGCCGTATGCTCCGACGATGCACAGCGAGATGATCATGGCCATCAGGGCCGATTTCGGCAGGCGCATCACGGCAAGCCAGAGATTGATTCCCGCCGCCCCGATGCCGAGCATCACAATGTTCGCCAGAATGAGCGAGGCGAACAGGCCGTAGACGAGGGCCTGGTTCTGCACGAAAAGTTCGGGACCCGGCTGCAGGCCGTGCATGATCAGGGCGCTGAGCATGACCGCGGTGGTTCCGGACCCGGGAATGCCGAGGGTGAGCATCGGAACGAGGGCGCCGCCGACGCAGGCATTGTTCGCGGACTCGGAGGCCGCAACGCCCTCCGGAGATCCCTTGCCGAAATCTTCCGGTTTCTTCGAGTAGCGCCTTGCCTCGGCATAGCTTACGAGTGAGGAGATCGTCGTTCCGGCTCCCGGAAAGATGCCGATCAGGACGCCGAAGAAGCTTCCGACCAATGTGGTGCGGCGCAGTGCCCAGTAGTCGGCCAGGCGCATCCGCTTCTTTTCCTGCTTCACCTTGGCTTTGTTGCCCTCGCTGTCCTTGACGCCGATTTCTGCGAACACCTCCGAGGCAGCGAAAAGGCCAATGATCGCGGGTATGAGATCAATGCCCTCGATCAACTCGGTGCTGCCGAACGTGAAACGAAGGCTGCCGGTGATGGGATCCTGACCAACCGTGGTCAGCAACAGGCCAAGGACGGTTGTGATCGCCCCCTTGATGTAGTCGCCCGTGCTCAGCGAAGCGGCCAGCGTGAGGCCGAGTACACCCAGCGCGACATATTCGGCCGGGCCGAACGTCAGCGCGACCTCTGCCAGTGACGGGGCAAACAGGATAAGGACGACCGTGCCAATAAGACCACCGATGACCGAAGTCACGAGGGCAATGCTGAGCGCCTCGTGCATGCGCCCCTGCTTCGTCATCGGATAACCGTCGAGTGCGGTCACCATCGAAGACGGTTCGCCCGGCGTATTGATCGCGATCGCAGTGATCGCGCCACCATATTCGGCTGCGGTGTAGATCGATCCAAGAAGGATGAGGGCGATCGCGGGATCGAGAAACCAAGTGAAAGGCAGCAGCAGCGCAACGCCGGTCGAAGCCGAAAGACCCGGCAGAACGCCGACGGCGATTCCGAGGATGATGCCGGCCACTACCGCGAGCAGGGGCTCCCAGCCGGCGAGCGCCTGAACGCCGATTGCAAGATTTGAGATAAGTTCCATCGCGATCACCCGATCAGGCTCGAAGTGGGAAACAGAACGCCGAACAGCCTGTCGAAGACGAAGAACTGGAAAGCGACAAGAACCGCGACGACAAATGCGATCGATGTCAGCCTGCGCATTCCAGCGATCCACAGGATGCCGGCGAGGAGAACGATCGTGCTCGGGTAATAGCCGGCATAGGGCATCGCGAGGCAGTAGACGGCAATGAGCAGGACGGTCACGAGCGCCCGCCCCATGGATCCATGCTCGACATCCATATGGACGGCGTTGCGTGCGCGAATGATGAGCAGCACACAGAGAACGAAGAGAAGGCCGATCAGAAGACGCGGAAAAAATGCAGAACCCACGGCGTCACTGACCGCACCAGCGGACAGATTGCGGGTCTGCGCGAAAAGAAAACTGGACAGACAGATCCCGATTGCTCCGAACCAGAAGTCCGGCTTTCTGAACAGAGTGGCGTTCATCATGCTCTCCCGGGTATTGCTGGCCCTGCGCCGGTTTTGAGCCGGTGCAGGGTATGCTCATTTCAACAGACCGCTCTCCGCGAAGATGAACTTGCCGAGCTCCTCGCTCTCATGCTCCAGCTTTTCCATGTCGGCGCCATCCATGCCGCCGATGCGGGCTTTCTGGCTGTCGATGAACTTTGCCCAATCGGGATCGGCGATGACCTTCTGGAAGACCTTGCCGTGGAACTCCTTCGCTTCCTCCGGGATATCCTTGAGGCTGACGAGGCCACGATGGTTCTCCTGCACGATGTTCCAGCCGAGCTCTTTGAGCGTCGGGACATCGGGAAGACGGGGATCGCGTTCATCCGTTGCGATGAGGAGGGGCTTGAGGCGCCCGGCACGACTGACGATGTCGCCCATGTCCCCTACCCCGATCGCGACATGCTTGCCCATCACCGCCGCAGCGAGAGCGGCTCCATCGTCAAACGGAATGTATTCGCCCTTGCAGCCGGTCTCTTTCCAGATGATCTGCACCATCAGCCAATCGAGACTTGCGACGAAGGCCGCAGCCCATTTCTGACCCGGCTTGGCCTCGCATTCGGCCAGCATCGCGGCACCATCCTGATAGGGGCTTCCGTCGGCGTAGGTGAAGGCGACCAGAGGCGCGAACATGGCAACGCCGACATAGTGGAGCTTGTCGAGCGGGCTCTCGACGTCCGGAAGCGTCAGATGGTTGATGGCGAATGATCGTGTAAAGACCAGCAGAGACATACCGTCAGGACGTTGGCGGAGCAGATGATTGACCGCCACAAGCCCGCTGCTGCCGGGACGGTTCTCAATGACAAAGGGCTGGTCGGTGTATTTGGCGGCGATCTGAACATAAGTCCGGGCCATATTGTCCGGACCACTTCCCGGGCCGCTGCCCAGAATGATGCTCACCGGCTTCGACGTGGAAAGGGCCGGGATTTTGTCCTCCGCGACGGAGGGAGTTGCCACAATGGCAAACGCCGCGGCCAACGCCGCCCCAATTATCCATCTCATGTTCTCCTCCCCTGGGCCACCCACCATGCTCGTTGTTTTTAAGGACATGCCATCAGGTGGTCAGACCATTCAATCGGATGGATGTGGAGCTGTCAACAGGCGTTTTCGTGTCGCATGAAAAAGGCAGCCCACAGCCGATCCGCCGCCAACCGAACCTGGAACCCCGAAAACCGCACATTTCCAAGGGCCGAGAACCATGCAAGGGGTTACAAGCGACCATACTTTGCGGTATTGCCTCAGGCATCCATGTGGTTGACCAACGGAGCCTCCGGATGATCTCTCTTGCGAATTCCGCGACAAAGCTTCCGGACGACGTGCGGGGCAGCGTCGTCGTCTGCGGCTCTCATGGCGGCCTCTATCCTGCCTATCTGGTCGCCAGGGCCGCCGTCACCGGCGCCATCTTCAACGATGCCGGCAACGGCAAGGACAATGCCGGCATCGCCTCGCTCGCATATCTGGAGAAGCTCGGAATACCGGCTGCGACGGTCTCCAACATGAGCTGCCGGATCGGCGACGTTTCCGACATGATGCAGCGCGGCCGCATCAGCCACGCCAACGCGATCGCCCTCGAGCTCGGCGTTGTCCCTGACGAGAGCTGCGCAACGGCGGCGCAGAAGATGACCGCCGCAACGACGGCGGCAGCGACGCCGGCACCGATCTCGGAATCCCGCAGGCTCGGCGATGCATCCGGAACGCGCGCGATCGTGCTGATCGACTCGGCAAGCCTCGTGCGGCCGGAAGACAAGGGACAGATCGTGGTGACGGGATCGCACGGCGGTCTCGTCGGCGGGAACCCGGCCTTGACCCTGCAGGTCGATGCCTTCGCCGCCGTCTTCCACGATGCCGGCATTGGCGCCGACGAGGCGGGCATCACGCGCCTGCCGGCTCTCGACCGGCGCGGGATCGCAGCCGTGACGGTTGCGGCTGGATCGGCGCGCATCGGCGATGCCGGATCGATCTACGAGGACGGAATCATTTCGTTCGCCAATGAACTCGCACGCCGCAACGGCGCCGAGCCCGGCGCCCCGCTGCGGGAGCTCCTGCAGAAGTGGGCCCGCTCATAGGACATCGCCCGCTGCGAGCGCGACGGGCGGCAGGACGTATCAGGCGATGCGGTCGCCTTTCTCGACCTTGGCCGTCCGGTTGTCGACGCCGGGCAGCATCTTCGCCGGATCGCGGGTCACGACGACGTCGAGCACCACCGGCTGCCTGCACGCCAGCGCTTCCGCCAGCGCCGCCGGCAGTTCTTCCGGCCGCTCGACCCGGATGCCCCTGACACCCATGGCTTCGGCGATCCTGGCATAGTTGCATTCGACGAGATCGGAGGCGTGATAGCCCTCGGAGCCGTACATCAGGTGCTGCAGCGCCTTGACGTAGCCGGAAGCCGCGTTGTTGACGACGACGATGGTGAAGCCGTAGCCCATGCGCCGGGCTGTTTCCATCTCGCCGAGCATCATGTTGAAGCCACCGTCACCGGTGATGCTGACGATCGCCCGGTCGCCGGATGCCGCCCTCGCGCCGATGGCGGCCGGCAGGCCGTAGCCGATCGAGGCAAAACCGCGATCCGGCACGAATCCGCGGCCCGGCTTCTTGGTGTCGTAGAGCAACCCGCCCCAGTGCGCGGCAAAGCCTCCATCGGCGATCAGGATGCCGTCCTCGGGCATGACCTTGTTGATCTCGGTCAGCAGGCGCGCCATGCTCACGGGCGTCTCGTCGGAGGCGAGGCGCGGCCCGACCTCCGCTCGCCACGCCTGCATGCGGCTGACGATATCCTGAGCGTAGCCTTGCTGGCGTTCGCGGATAGCCGGTGCCTGGGCGGAAAGCATGTCCGACAGTTCCTCGATCGTCGCCCGGACATCGCCCCACAGCGCGATATCGCACCGGGTGGTGCGGCCGAACTCCTCCGGCAGGAGATCGAGATGGATGATCCTCGAACCCGCCGGCGGCAGGGTATAGCGCTTGGTGGCGATCTCGCCCAGCTTGCACCCGATCACGAGGATCAGGTCCGCCTCGTCGATCAGCTTGTTGGCGATGCGGTCATAGCGGCCGAAGAGGCCGGCGCTCAACGGGCTGGAGCAGGCGATCGCGCCCTTGCCCGTCAGCGTGTGCGCGACCGGCAGGTTGAGTCGATCCGCGAAAGCCTGGAGTACATCGGCCGCGTCGCTCAGGTGCACGCCGCCGCCCGCGAGCACCATGGGGCGTTTCGCCGCCGCTATGAGGGCGGCGGCGGACCTGAGGTCTTCGCCGTCCGGGCGGCAGCGGATAGCCGGAACGGACTGGTGGGCCGGAACGGCATAGAAGTCGCTCTCCTCGAACGCATATGTACCGTGGGAGATGTCCTCCGGCACGTCGATGACGACAGGACCCGGACGGCCCGAGGTCGCGACGGCGAACGCACGGCGGACCAGCTCCGGAATGCGATGGATGACCTCGACGCGCAGCAATTCCTTCACCGCCGGCCGCAGGATTTCCATCTGCCGGCTTTCCTGGGTCATGTTCTTCCAGGAATGGTCACGATGGGAATCCCCGACCAGGACAACCATCGGCGTGCCGGCATTCAGCGCCTCGACGAGGCCGGTCACGAGATTCGTCGCACCGGGGCCGAGGGTAGCGTCCGCAAGGCCGACGCGGGAGGAGATCTTCGCATAGGCGTCGGCGGCGAAGATGCCCGCCCGCTCGTCGTTGATCAGGTGGTGCGGCAAGCCGAGACGGCGGGCGGCGTCGTAGAAGGGCAGCAGCTGGAAGCCGCCCATGCCGAACATCGGCCCCGGATCGTAAAGCTTGATCATCCGCGCGAGGGCCTCACCCCCGGTCAGTTCGATAGACATCTGCATCTCCTCAGGTGTTGTCCATGGTCCCTAGCAGCCGCTAGAGCAGGCGCGACAGATCCGGCCTGCGGGCCGACCAGCCGGCTTCCTGCTCGAAGGTCCAGCCAACGCGCAGGATCAGGTCTTCCGCATGCGCTCGCCCCACGATCTGCAGCGACACCGGCATGCCCCCGGCGTCGAAGCCCGCCGGTACCGCGAGTGCGCAGAGGCCGAGATAGTTGACGAAGCGCGTCAGGTCCGACAGGGGCATGTTGTATTCGTCGATGGCGGACATCGGCGGCGACGTGACCGGGATGGTCGGCAACAGGACGCCGTCGAAGCCGTCCACAGCGTGATGGAAGGCCGACATGTCGCCGCGCCGCTCGATCAGGCGGCGCGCATAGTCGGACGCCGATCCCTTCCCGCCCGCCATGATGCGCTCCCGCACGAAGGGATCGAAAAGTCCGACCGGGTCCGCGACGATCTCCGCCAGATTGGCATAGCCCTCGGTGCGGATGATATGCGAAGCGCCGACACAATAGGCAACTGGATTGCGCGGCAGCCGCACGGGCTCCACTGTCGCACCCGCCTTGCGCAACACGTCGAGCGCCGCATGGAAGCAATCCAGGACCTCTCCCGCTACTGCGGGAAGCTGGACCTCCTCGACATAGCCCAGCCGCAGCCCGTCGAGCGGCTGTTTCAGGGCGGTCGACACATCCGGTGGACGACCGTCGAATGTGCCCGCATCCTTGTCGTCGCGTCCCGCGATGGCCGAGAAGACGAGGGCTGCGTCCTCGACGCTCCGGGTCATCGGCCCGATGGAGTCGAGCGTCTGGCTCAAGGGAAAGACGGCGTGGGTCGAGACGTTCGACACGGTGGGCTTGAGCCCGACGATGCCGTTGATGGCGGAAGGACTGCGAATGGAGCCGCCGGTATCCGATCCGATCGCAACGGGAACCATGCCGGCGGCCACCGCCACAGCCGCCCCGCTCGACGAGCCTCCGGGAGAACGATGGACGTCGAGATCCCACGGATTCCACGGCGCGCCGAAATGGGCATTGGAACCCCAGCCGCCGAACGCGAATTCGACCATGTGCAGCTTGCCGACGACGATCGCGCCGGCCTCGCGCAGCCTCTCCACGACGGTTGCCGTCTCGCCCGACATGCGGTGCGCGAGCTGGCGGGAACCCGCGGTGGTCGGATGACCTTGCACTTCGAGCAGGTCCTTGAGTGCGACCGGAATACCGTGCAGCGGCCCGCGATAGCGGCCGGCTGCGATCGCGGCCTCGGCGGCCTGCGCGCCGGCCATGGCCTCTTCCGTCCAGAGGTCGAGGAAGGCGTGCAGCTTGCCATCCGTCTTGCGGATGCGCTCCAGGCATGCGTCCATCAGCTCGACCGGAGAAATCCGCCGCGCACGCAGACCGGCGGCGAGCTGATGAACCGGCCGGTCGTTGAGATCATCCTGCTTCGACATTCTGGTGCTCAGTCGATCCGATATTCCAGCCACTCGGCGATCAGCTTCTGCAGCGCGGACTCGCCCTCGAACATTTCCCGGCCGCCTTCGGCGCGGTTGCGCCCGAGCTCCAGGACATAGAGATAGTCAGACACCGCCGCGCACTGGCGCACGTTCTGGTCCACGAGCACGACGCTGATGCCCCGGGCCGGCAAGGTCTTGATGAAGTCATAGATCTCGCGGGAGAAACGCGGCGCGATCATCGCCGTCGGCTCGTCCAGCAGCACGACCTCGGGTTCCAGCGCAAGCGCGCGCGCCAGTTCGAGAAAGCGCTGCTGCCCGCCGCTGAGGCTTGCGGCAGCATCGTGCCGCTTCTGGCCGAGGATCGGGAACTGACCGTAGGCCGAATCCAGCACGCGGGCGACCCGCGCCCTGTCCTTGCGGAAGACCCAGCAGCCGAGCCGCAGGTTGTCCTCCACGGACAGGTCCCCGAACAGGCTGCGGTTCTGCGGCACGAAGGCCACCCCCCGCTCGATGAAGGTGTAGGGCGGCTGGCCGTTGAGGCTTTCTCCCTTGAAGCGGATATGGCCGCTCGTCGGACGCAGGAAGCCATAGAGCGTCTTGAGCGCCGTCGACTTGCCCGCTCCGTTGGGACCGATGATGCCGGTCACCTGCCCCTTTCGGGCCAGGAGGTTCACGCCGTTCAGGATCGTGATGTCGCCATGATAGGCAACGGACACGTTGTCCAGGGCCATGATGGCTTCGCCATCGGCGATGCTGCTTTGATTGTCTCTCATCGTCATCGTCCCAGGAATGCCTCGATGACCTCGGGATGTTTCTGGATGTCCTCGGCATTGCCCTCGGCGATCTTCCGTCCCTGGTCCAGGACGAGCAGATGCTGCGACATCCGGTACACGGACGTCAGGTCATGGCTCACGAGGATGAAGCTCTTGCCCTGCTCCCGAAGCTTCAGGATCTGGTCGGTGAAGACCTTGCAGAGCGTCGGATGAACACCGGCGAAAGGTTCGTCGAGCAGGATCAACTGCGGATCGAGCATCATCACCCGCAGCAGCTCGACCAGCTTCTGCTGGCCGCCGGACAGCTCCTCGGCATAATTGTCGCGAATGCGGTAAAGGTCGACGTCGGCCAGCAGGCCGTTCGCCTTCTCCGTGAGTTCCCTGTCGCTGCGGGCGTCCTCCAGCACCGGCACCAGCAGGTTCTCCGTCAGCGTCAGCCGGTGGAACAGCCTGGGCACCTGGAACGTCCGGCCGATGCCGGACGAGGTCACCTCATGCGGCCTGAGGTTGGTCAGATCGCGTCCCCTGAACCGGATGGAGCCGGCGGTGGGCGTATAGATCCCGTTGATGCAGTTCATCACCGTAGTCTTGCCGGACCCGTTCACGCCGATGAGACCGAGGATCCCGTTTTCCGGCACCATGAGGGAGATGTCGTCCACGGCGGTGATGCCGCCGAAGACCTTGCGCAGATGGGTGACTTCCAGCATCGGCGAGGCGCCCTCATCCTGCGGGGTTTCGGTCGAGGCCGTCATCGCAGCGCCACCTTTCCGAACAGGCCCGCGGGACGCAGCATGATCGTGGCGATCAGGATGACGAATCCGACGACGGGCGAGAGGGACTGCGGGAGGAAGACGATAGACAACTGTTCGGCGATGCCGAACAGGATGCCGCCGAAGATCGCGCCCACCGGATGACCGAGCCCGCCGAGCACGATGACCACGAAGCCGATCAGCGTGAAATCCATGCCCGAGAACGGGCCGAAGGCCGGAAAGACGAGCGCGAGCAGCACGCCGGTGATCGCGGCCAGCCCGATCGCCAGCCCGAAGGCGAGCGCGGACAGGTGATCGATGTTCACGCCGACGATCTGGATCGCGTCGCGGTTCATGATCGCCGCCCTCAGCGCCTTGCCGTGGATCGTCCGGTAGAGGAACCAGGTCAAGGCCGCAATCAGGGCGAGGCCCACGGCCAGCGCCACCAGCTGCGCGGTCGGCACGATGAGGCCGAAGATCCGGAAGACACCGGGCGAGAAGACATAGTTCAGCGAACGCGTGTCCGCGCCGAAGAAGTAGAGAAGGGCCGCGCCGGCCATCAACGATACGCCGTAGAAGCTCAGGAAGGACGCGAGCTCGGGATCATCGGCCTTCGAAAGGCGCGGCATGAGCAGGAAATAGAGGATCATGCCGAGGATGAAGAAGCCGACGAAGACGAGCGGCACGGCCAGAAGCGGATGCAGGCCGGTCGCGACGTAGAAGACGAAGACCGCGTAGCAGCCGCCGATGACGAATTCGCCGTGCGAGAAGTTCACCACCCGCATCGTGCCGTAGATGATGGTCAGGCTGCAGCCGATCAGGCCGTAAATGGCGCCCAGGATGAGCCCGGAAATCAGCGCCTGAACCAGAAGAAACGTGTACATCGGTGCAATTCCCCTCGCTCAGAACAGAATGCGGCGCAGGGCCGGCTTGCGCCGCACCAGCGTCCCGACGATGCCGTTCGGCAGGAAGAGCATCAGGAGAACGATGATCAGGCCGAGCAGGAAGACGTTCAGGATCGGGAAATTCTGCCAGATGAGATCGTCCACCATCAGCATGGCGACGACGCCGACGACGGGGCCGATGACCGTGCCGAGGCCGCCGGCGACGGCATAGATGATCGCCTTCGTGCTCACGAGCAGATTGAAAGCCGTCTCCGTATCGACGATCGACGTGTACCAGGCCTCAATGCCGCCCGTCAGCGCGGCGACCACGGCCGACATGATCCACGCCTTGAAGCGCGCCTTGCCGATATTGACCCCCATTGCCTGCGCGGTGTCCGGGTCGTCGCGGATCGCCCGCAGGGCCATGCCGAGGCGGGATTGCGACAGCCAGGTGACCGCAAGCAGCGTCGCCAGCATCAGCACCAGCATGGCATAGTAGCTGCCGACGGGATTGGGAAAGCCCATCGGAATGCCGTAGCTGCCGCCGGCCACGTTTTCCGGCAGGTTGACGATCAGCAGCCTGCAGATGACGGCGAGTGCGAGGGACACGATCGAGAAATAGATCCCGCGAAGCACCATCGTGCGCGCGAAGAGAATGCTGAGCACGGCGCCGGCCGCAGCGGCCGCCACAAGTCCGATGCCGATGGGCAGGCCGAGCATCTTCACGCAGACCGCCGCCGCATAGGCGCCCACGCCGTAGAAGGCGACGTAGCCGAAGGGGAGATATCCCGTGAAGCCGGCCATGATGTTCAGGCCGGAGGCCAGCGTGATCCAGAGCAGGAGATAGAACCAGAACGCCAGATTGAAGCCGGCCGGCGGCAGGGCGGCGAGGCCGAGGCCCGCAACCAGCAGCAGGCCGAGCCACACCGGTATTCGGATCGCGTTTATCTTATCGGAGGACATGACCGGCCTTTTTCATATCGTTTTCCGCACGCGGCCCGTGTCCGGCCGCGCATGGTGAGCAGTTGTCTTGTCGGCGAGACGAAGGAGGCTTCGGCCGGGTCGGCCGAAGCCGGCTCATGTCAGCGCTGGTTCCAGGCCGGAATCGGATACACCGGCTCCGCGGTGGCAATCGCGCCCGGAGAGACGATCTTGAGGCCTTCCGGCTGGGTCTGCAGCACGATCGGCGTCATGCCGTTCTGGAAACCGGTCTCGTCGATCCGGAATTCGCCGCTGACGACGGTCGTGTTGCCGCTCATGGCGAGGGCGGCCTGCTTCAGCGCCTGCGCATCGACGGCGCCGGCGGTCGCGATCGCCTTTTCCAGAACGACCGCCGCGCCGTAGGCGAGCGCGGTCTGGAAGTCGGCGGGATGCGCGGCGCTCGGATAGAGGCGGTCGTAGGCAGCCAGGAACGCCTCGGTGTCGAGACCGTCCGTGACCTTCCAGTTCACCGCCGGATCGAACTGGGTGTGGCTGAAGATGTACCGGCTCTCGTCGCCCGCTTCCAGCACCGCCGGCGAGGAGCCGTACAGCAGGTAGGTGAAGGGGAAACTGATCTCGTATTCACGCATCTGGCGGAGCATGCTGATCAGGTCCGCATCGTAGGAGCTCGAATAGAACCCGTCCGCGCCGGCCGCCTGCGCCTTCTGGAGCAGAAGCGCGAAATCCTTGGCACCCTTCGGATATTTCTCGAACAGCACCACCTCGATGCCCGCATCCTCGGCCATCTCCCGCGCGGAGGCGGCGGTCGAGGCCGGGAACGGCTCGTCGACGAAGCCGATCGCGAGCTTCTTGACGCCGAGCTCCTTGGCGAAATTGATGCTGGTCACCGGGATCTGCGAAGCCTGGGCCGTGGCCGAGACGACGTTCTTGTAGCCCTGCTGGAAGAGCTGGTCGGACGAACCGGCCCAGCTCACCATGAACTTGCCGCCGCTCTCCGCGATCGGCGCGGCGACGCCGACGAGCGTCGAACTGAAGGGGGCGATCAGCGCATCGACCTTCTCGTCGTTGATCAGCGACTCGTAGACGCGCGCGACCATCTGCTTGTCGGAGCGGTCGTCCCGCTTGATCAGCTCGACCGGATACTTCTTGCCGTCCAGCTCGATGCCGCCCCGCGCATTGACATCGTCCACCCAGATACCGACACCGCGCTCTCCCGACTGGGAGGCCAGCGCGTAGGTGCCGGTGGAGGAAACGGTCATGCCGATCTTGATCGACGTGCGCTCCTGCGCGCCCGCCGTCGAGGCCAGCCCCACCGCGGAGGCCACCAGGAAACCTGTAAGCAGCTTTTTCATCGTTTGTCCTCTGGCGATTTGTTTCACGATACGGAACTTGAGATATTGTTATTTGGAATAAATGATCGTATATGATCGGAGCTGTCAAGCGCTTATCCGCCCGCGCTCCCGCATTGCGGCGGACGGCTCATCATTTATAGATTAAATTATTGATTTATATTATTAAATTTAAAAGTCGTCTTGACATTTCATGCGGAACGTCGTCCCCTGACGACGGTATCCGGATTGTGGAGCCTCTTCCCATGTATCGAAAATAGCTGTAAGAAACATCGAAACTTGGAACACTTTGGAAGGCCCCATGGACGACAACAGCGACGGACCTTCGGTCAAATCGATCGCGCGCGCGGCAACCGTGCTGCACGTGCTGGCGGACATGGGCGCCGACGGCGGCGCCCTGACGGAGATCGCCAGGAGATCGGGGTTCGGCAAGGCGACGACGCACCGGATTCTCGCGGCCCTTTCGGATGTCGGGTTTGCCTACCAGAACGTGGCGACCCGCCAGTATCATCTCGGCGCCAAGCTCGGCCTGCTCAGCCGCAGGGCCTCGCAGCACGATATCGGCTCGCTCGCCCAGCCGGTTCTCGCGCGGCTTGCGGCGGAGACCGGCGATACCGTCTACATCCAGGTGCGCGAGGGGCTGCGGTCGATGTGCATCGGCCGCGAACAGGGCAGCTTCCCCATCAGGACCCTGTCGCTCGACGTCGGGCAGAGCCGACCCCTGGGTGTCGGCTCGGGCAGCCTGGCGCTGCTGGCGTTTCTCCCGCAGGAGGAGATCGACGCGATCATCGCCGCGAACGCGCGGTGGCTGAAGGACTATCCGCGCTTTACCGGCGAAGAGCTGCGCGCCCTCGTCAGCAGCACCCGCAAACGTGGCTATGCCTTCATCGAAGGGCAGATCATCCCCGGCGTCAACGCGATCGCGGTGCCGGTCTTCGACGCGCAAAAACATCCCTTCGCCAGCCTCAGCGTCACGGCGATCGCCGACCGTATCCACGGGGAGCGGGCCCTGAAGCTGGCAAGCATGCTCCGGGAGGAAGCGGAACAACTTGCCGCCGCCTTCGATCGGGAGCGCTGACGCATTTCGTTCAATTCTCGCCGTTCCATTCTCGCAAGGTAGTTTCAATGGCTGATCGTCTGAAAAACAAGGTGGCGCTGGTGTTCGGAGCCGGGTCTTCGGGGCCGGGCTGGGGCAATGGCAAGGCTGCCGCCGCGCTTTTTGCCGATGAAGGCGCACGGGTCGTCGCCGTCGATCTCGATATTGCCGCAGCCGAGGAGACGCGCCGCGCGATCCGCGAACGGAATGCCGATTGCGAGGCCATAGCCGCCGACGTGACGCGCTCGGACGAAGTGGCGGCTGCCGTCGCCTTCACGATGGAAAAATTCGGACGCATCGACATCCTTCACAACAATGTCGGCGTGACCAAGATGGGCGATCCGGTCGAACTCAGCGAGGAAGACTGGAAGACGGCGCTCGACGTCAACCTGACGAGCGTGTTCCTGACCTGCAAGCATGTTTTGCCCGTCATGTGCAGGCAGCAGGCGGGCGCGATCGTGAACGTCTCGTCTCTCGCCTCGATCCAGATCAATCGCCTGCCCTACTTCTCGTATTATTCGACGAAGGCCGGGGTCAACCATTTCACCCGCGCGCTTGCGGTCAACTATGCGGCTCAGGGCATTCGCGCCAACGCCGTCCTTCCCGGCGTCATGGACACGCCACTGATCTACAAGCAGATCTCGGGCGAGTACGCCTCGGTCGAGGAGATGGTCAAGGCCCGCAACGCCGCCTCCCCCATGGGCCGGATGGGCAATGCCTGGGATGTGGCCTATGCCGCGCTCTTCCTCGCATCCGACGAGGCGAAATACATCACGGGAATCTGCATGCCGGTCGACGGCGGCAAGAGCTGTGCCGGCCGCTGATCAACAATCCGGCCCGTCGCCTCGGCGGAGCCAGCGAATGCCCGCCCGTTCCCTCCCGTCCCCTTTCAGCGGGGTGAAGCCGACGACGCACTACACTAATTATGGTGTTCCCCGGTGCCGACGGGTATCTCCCGTGCCCTGCGCACCTCGGCGGCGAGTTCCTCCGGCAGGGGTGGTGTGCGCCACAGGCGCCGCAGCCAGCCCTGGGCGTCGATCAGCACCGCGGCGGCCTGCAGGTGCTGCGGGTCCGTCTCCGTCAGGATCGCCAGTGCCGACAGCCATTGCTGCCGCTCGCCGGCCCGGCCAATCGCGCAGGCCTGCGGTCCCGCATCCTGCCCTGCCGCGTCGGGCCACCCGTCCGTGGCGGCCCGGGGCAAATCCTTGCCGCTGACGGTTTCCACGTAGAGCGCCGCGCCGCCGGGACGGGCAGGATCCACTGTCCGGCCGTCCTGCATACATGTCGCGGACATGGCGGGCGCGCGGGTGGGCGCCGTCCAGCGGCCGTCGGAATCGAGGCTGCGGGCGCTGCCGCGGGCACGGATGAAATCGACGAGCGTCCATATGTCGCCGTCGTCCAGCCTGTCGCGGAACGCCGGCATCGTCGGCGCGCCGTCCTTGGTCGTCATGCCGTCGCCGATGCGCCAGAACAGGTCGCCGTCGAGTTGCCGGTGGTAGAGCGGCGCGGTGAGGTCGGGCGGCCATGCGGGCTTGCCGGTTGCGAGCGGGCCGCGGCCGCGCGCGTCGGCCGCGTGGCAACCCGCGCATTCGGCAAGGAAGAGGTCGGCGCCGTATTGCAGGGAGGCGGGAGAACGCGCGCGCGCCCATTGCTGGTATGTCGTCGGGAAAGCCTCGCGGACATAGGGCTTGAGCGGAAAGGAAGGCATCCAGAACCAGACCGCAATCGCCGCGCCGAAGAGCGGCCAGCGCATCCGCCGCCACAGGAGGGCGGCGGCGACCAGCACCAGCGCGCCGAGGAGCGGCGTGAGCGTGCGGATGATCCTGTCACGCAGGAAGGCGTCGTCCCACAGACCGGAAACCGGCCGGATGGGGAAAGGCCATACCGGCTGCTCATGCGCGCCCGTCGGCAGGCTGGCAAGGCTCGCCGCCGCGCCGATCAGCGCCAGACCGACCAGCGTTTCCCCGAGAACGCTCGCCCTGATCGCCCGCAGCGCCCCCTCCTCTCCGGCGAGCGCGCGCGGCGTGAATACGAAGCGGTTGGCGGCCGCGAAGGCAAGCAGCGCGATGAACAGCACGGTCTTCACGCCCGCGACGAGGCCATAGGACGTGCCGATGAAACGCGGCCCGTCGCCGATCATCGGCCATTGCAGGACGGCGGTTGCGGCAATCGTCGTGACGCAGGCGATGCCGACGGGCGAGAAGCGCCGCGCCGCCAGCGCGCCTGATGCCGGTGCCGACCGCAGCGTCAGCCAGAGCGGCAGGAGCGCGCCGAGCCACACGCTCGCCGCCAGGACATGCAGAGCCGTGGCGAGCGGGAGGAGCAGCCGCTCCGCCGCCGCGCCATGCCCGAGCCAGGGCTGCAGCAGCAGGGCCGCACCGAGCAGGAGGGCGGCGGGCCATCGGCCCGCTCCTCCGGATGAACGAAGAAATGCCGCGGCCGCAAGCAGCAGCAGGAGGCGCAAGCCGAAAACCTGCCCGAAGCGGGTCTGCGACAGGACGGCGAGATGAGAGCCCGGGGCGCCGAGGCCGCGCCACCCGTCCCCGGTCATCGCGACAGCCTGCAGCATAAGCCACAGGAGCGCGCCGGCGATCGACACCGCGAGGCTTCCCGCGATGAGACGCCGGAGGGGATCGCCCTCCCCCGCGGGCGGGCGGTGAGGCTCTGGGCGCGGCGCCACCGCCAGCAGGAAGACGAGCGCGCCCACTGCCTGGACCAGAGCCGCAAGATGCAGAAAGCGCACAGCCAGAAGCGCCAGTTCGAGCGACGTCACGATGCCAGCGCCTTCCGCCGAAAAACGCGTTCAGGGCTCCACGGTGAAGATGTAATCGCCCTCGGTTCGATGGGTATCGACGGAGGTGACGGTCCACTCGACCTTGTAGATGCCGGGAGCAAGCTGCGGCAGGGTGACGCGCAGGCTCTTGCGGTTGCCGTCGATATGCTCCGGCGCGCCCGTCGCAACCGTTTCGCCCTTGGCGTTCGTCAGCGTGATACGGCTGAGATTCGCCTCGATCTCCTCGGTGAAGGTCAGCGTCACCGCTTCCGGGGGCGTCAGTTCCAGCGCCCGCTCTGCAGGCGTCGCGCGGTCGAGGTGGGCATGGGGCCAGGCAGGCGACACGACAACGAATGAGGCCAGCGTGCCTGCGGCCAGAAGATGACTGATGTTCATGATTGATCACGGTCTCCATGCTGCAGGAGGGGAGCCCGGGGCAGCCGTCACCACGTCGCGTCAAGCCCCAGTTGCGCCAGCGCCTCGCGGCGCAGCTCCGCCAGATAGGGGTCGCCCCGCCGGCGCGGATAGGGCCGGTCGTTGACGATTTCGGTCTTGATGCTCGCCGGCCGGTTGCTCAGCACGACGACACGCTGGGCGAGGAAAAGCGCCTCCTCCACATCGTGGGTGACGAGCAACGTGGTGAAGCCGCGCTTCTCCCACAGGTCGAGGAGTTCCGTCTGCATGGCGATTCGCGTGAGCGAGTCGAGCTTGCCCAGCGGCTCGTCGAGGATGAGGATGCGGGGGTCGTTGACGAGCGCCCGCGCCAGCGCTGCCCGCTGCGCCATGCCGCCGGAAAGCTGCCGGGGATAGGCCTTCTCGAACCCCTGCAGGCCGACGAGGCGGATGGCCTCGTCGACGCTCTCGCGCCGCTCCTTGAGAATGTGGCGCGCCTCGAGCCCGAGCGAGACGTTCCTCCAGACCGTCCGCCACGGATAGAGCGTCGGATCCTGGAACACCACGACGCGCGACGGATCGGGGCTGAGCACCGGTTCGCCGTCGACGTGGATCGTGCCTTCGCTGGGCAGGTCGAGGCCCGCGACGAGACGCAGCAGCGTGGACTTGCCGCAGCCGCTCGGCCCCAGGAACGCGATGAACTCCCCCGGCCGGACGGCAAGGTCGATGTCGGCGAGCACGGGCAATGACTGCCCGTCGAGGTCGAAGGCATGGCTCAACGCATCGATCGCGATATGCGCCCCTGCCTCCGCATGGGCTGCGGAAACGAGGCCGGTTCGCGGAATGGCTACCATTTCACCACCCCCTTCTGCCACGCGAGCAGCCGGTCGCGGACCGAGAACAGCAGCGTGATGAGGCCGGAGAAGATGATCGCCATGATGATGAGCGCACCGTACATATTGGAATAGGCGGCCCACCCCTGCGCCCATTGCAGATACCAGCCGAGCCCGGATTTCACACCCATCATCTCGGCCACTACAAGCACCGAGAACGAGGCGCCAAGACCCATGAACAGGCCGACGAACACATGCGGCAGCGCAGCAGGCACCGCGACCTTGAACACGAGAAAGCGCTCGTTCGCACCAAGCGTGCGGGCGACATCATAGTACGCCTTCTCGACGCTGGCCACCCCCGACCATGTCAGAACCGTCACCGGGAACCAGGTCGCGAGCGCGATCAGGAACACCGCCGCCGAAAAGCTCGACGGGAAGAAGAAGAAGGCCATCGGCAGCAGCGCGGTCGACGGAATCGGGCCGAGAAAGCGCAGGATCGGGTGCACCCAGTAGCCGAGCGAGTGCGACCAGCCGATGGAAACCCCGGTGATGAAGCCGCTCACGGCACCGATGGCGAAGCCATAGGCCAGCAGCCGCAGCGAATTGAGCAGGCTGTCGAGAAGGCGTGGCCAGTCGTCCGCGTAAACCTCGACGAGCGACGAGGGCGGCGCGAAAAACGGTATCGGCAGAAGGCCGAACTTCGCCGTCGACAGTTCCCAGGCGATGAAGATCAAACCCAGCGCGGTGAGCCACGGCCCGGCCTTCCGCAATCTGTCCCGCAGCGTCGGCAACAGCAGGCCGGCGACCGCCGCGGCGGCGAGCAGGCCCGCCCATACCGCGAATCCGAGATGGGTCTCGCGCGCGTACAACGGCTCCGCAAATCCCGACGGCTTGTCCGGCAGCGCGTATGCGATCACCGCATGAACGGCCCAGATCAGAACCGCGGCGACCGTCCACCAGGGATGCGTCAGCCAATGGTCCGATCCCTTCCTTGCCGCAGGTTTCGCGTGGGCAAGGGCGGGCGACCGTCTGATTCGCGTCGGAACGGCACTGGCGGGGGGATATCCCCCCGCCAGTGCGGATGTCGTGGCATGGTCAGATGAGGACATCGGGAACGACCTTCCGGGCGAAGGCTTCGGAATCGGTGTTCGGGCGGATGACATTGACGATCTTCAGCTTCTCCGTGAACAGCGCAACGTCCTTGCGCAGCGCCTCGCCGGTCGAGTGATGATCGTGCGTGTGGCTGCGCAGGATGGAGGCCAGAGTCTCCGCCGGGACCTTGGCGGGGACGAAGGGCGCGAAGATTTCGGCCGTCTCGTCCGGGTTCGCGGCCGTCCACGCCTGCGCCTCGACGATGGCGCGGGTGACGGCGGCGGCCACGTCCGGCTGGTCGCGCAGCAGGCTGCCGCGCAGGCCGAGCACGCAGCAGGTCGAGGCCTTGTAGACGTCGTCGAGGTTCGTCGCGACTTCCGTCAGGTTCTCGCGCTCGCGGATCAGGTAGAGGTGCGGATCGTCGCCGGCGATCGCCTGGACCTCGCCCTTCTTCAGCGCCTCGCCGAACAGGTCCTGCGGATACTGCAGCCACTCCACTTCCTTGTCGGGATCGATGCCGATCTCGGCGAGGCGGATGGCGAAGAAGTTGCGCACAGGACTCGCCTGGTCGGTGACCGCGACCTTCTTGCCGCGCAGGTCCTCGACCTTGGTGATGTTGGCCTCGGCGGGCGCGAGCAGGCGCATGCAGCCGCCGTGAGTACCGACGGTGAGGGCCACGTCGAAGCCCTGCTCCAGCGGCTTCAGCCAGCGCAGCGCCATGCCGATGCCGCCGTCGGCGTGGCCGGTGGCGATAGCCTGCAGGAGCTGGTCGGTGGGGCCGCTGAAGTTCACCGGCTCCACGGTGAGGTTGTACTGCTCGAAGAAGCCGCGCTTCAGCGCCACCGAAATCGGCGACTGACAGACGGCCGTCTGTCCCCACGCGAGCTTGACGACGGTGTTCTCCTTGAGCGGGTTGACCTGCGCGACCGCCGTTTGCGGGAGCAGGCCGAACGGATCGGCCGCGCCAAGCGCGCCGAGGCCCAGCGCCCCGCCCGCAAGCTGCAGCAGCCTGCGGCGGGAGGGATTGCCAGCGTTTTCAGACGTCGAATGGACCATGATAACACCTTTCCAAAGTTGGGATTCGCCAGTTGGGATTCACCATGCCGGCACCCGGCGCCGGCCCGCGTGCAGACCGTCAGGCGGTGCCCGCCGCATGAGGCTCCGGCTGCCGGGGCTCCGGTTGCCGATGATCCACCCGGCCAGTGACCTCGGTCGCGCGCTTCAGGAGATTGAGGATTGGGCAGAACTGCTCCACGGCAGCCGTGAGCCGCGCGATGTCGTCGGCGCTTGCGGGGGATACGAGCGTCACCGTATAGGCGATGTCGTGCGGATAGACGGGGATGTGCTCGTGTCCCTCCGAGCCGCCGCGCGGGTCGATGGTGGCGGTCACGTCCGCCCGCAACGATTCCAGCGGCACGCCCAGGTCGGCGGCATGAATCAGGTAGGTGTGGGTCAGGCAGCTCGAGAGCGCCCCGAACAGGAGCTCCGGCGACGACGGGCCGAGGTCGTAGCCGGCGAAATCGGGCGGGCTGTCGGAAATGACCTGGAAATCGCGGATGCGGATGCGCCGCACGCCGCTGCGTCCCTCGGCGCTGGCGCCTGCCCTCAGGGTCGCCGGGCCGAGCTCGCCGGCCTTCACCCGCGCCCGGCGGCGGGCCAGCGCCTCGCGCTTCTGCTCCAAATACGCGTTCAAAGTCGTCATAACCGTAACCGCCTTGATGTTGTTGCGTTCTCAGCCACGGCCCGATCCAGGATATCCAGCCCGGAAACGAGCTGTCCGACCGAATTTATATTCCTCTAACTGGATAAAGTCTATGGATAAAGTCGTCTTCATAGGGGAGAGCCGTCCTGTGTCATCATGTCGCTCGCATCGGGTGCTTCACGCCATCGCGGGAGGCGGTCATCCCGCCAGGACGTGCGGGAACGCGTACAAGGCCGGCAGGCCGCCGGTGTGGAGGAAGAGCACGCTCGCGCCTTGCGGAATCCGGCCCGAGCCGACGAGGCCGATCAACCCGTCAAAGCCCTTCGCGGTATAGACGGGATCGAGCAATATCCCCTCCTCCCGGGCAAGCAGCCTGATGGCCTCGATGCCGCCGGCGCTCGGTTCGCCGTAGCCGGGGGTGAAATAGCCGGTGTCGATGGCGATGTCGTCCGCTGTCCAGAGGCCCTCAAGCCCCGCAAGCCCGGCGGCCTCCGTCGCCTGCTGCGCGACGCCGGCGCGATAGGCGGCTTCGTCCTTGCGCGAGACGGTGATCCCGATCACCTGCGTGGCGGGCCATAGCCAGCGCACGCCGACATGCAGCGCCGCCAGCGTGCTGCCGGTGCCGGCCGCGACAACGAGGAAATCCGGCGGGGAAAGCCGCGCGGCCTCCAGTTGGGCCTGGGTCTCACGGATGGCGTTGATGTAGCCCTGCGCACCGCGCGCCCCCGCCCCGCCGAGCGGGATGATGTAGGGCCTTCCGCCACGGTCTTGCACCCGCTCCGCCTGTGCGTCGAGCAGGTCCGTCGTTCCCACCGCATAATCCGTCGGATCGACGAAGACGATTTCGGCATCGAACAGCCGGTCGAGCAGGAGATTGCCCTGAACCTGCGCCGGCGCTCGCCCTTCGAGCACCAGCAGCGGACGCAGGCCGAGCTTCCGCGCCGCGGCGGCGACGATCCGCGCGTGGTTCGATTGCAGGCCGCCCGTCGTGATCAGCGTATCGGCGCGAGCCGACAGAGCCTCGGGCAGGATGAACTCCAGCTTGCGCACCTTGTTGCCGCCGCCGCCGAAGCCGTTCAGATCGTCCCGCTTGATGAACAGCCGGATGCCGAGCCGCGCGCCGACGCGCTCGAGCGTCTCCAGCGGCGTCGGCAGGAAGCCGAGCGGCACGCGGTCATGCGCGATAAGACTGTTGTCGACTGTCATGCCCCTACCCCTTGAATGCGACCTCCGGCGGGAGAACGCCTCGCCGGAAACCATTGCCCTCGCCGGCAACCCGGCCACGGCGGCAAGCTTATCGTGGCACGAATTACAGTTTGACGATAGACAATATATACAATAGACAGAAGCTCCCTGTTCTTCCCCTCCCCTGTTTTCGCATCGGGACGGTTCATCCTGGCCTTTCCGCCACGACCCGCGCCGCGATGCCGATCAGAAAACGACAGGAGATCGCATTGACCGTTCCACGTCCCGAGCGTCCCGGAACCAGGCGCCTCAAGACCCTGGTGGGTGCGGCGAGTTTCCTTCATGCCGCCAGTGACCCGTCACCGGTGGCGGGCGTGCAGCGGGCGGTGGCGCTGGCGCGCAAGGCCGAGGCCGCGAGGATCACGGGCCTGTTCACCGCCGATGTCCTGCAGGTCGATCCTACCGGCGCGGTGGGAACGACGGGTTCCCAGGAGCCCCTCATCGCGCTCGCCGCTCTCAGTCAGGTCACGTCGCACATCGGCCTCGTCGCCACCGTGTCGACCACCTTCCAGCATCCCTACAACCTCGCCCGCCAGATCGCGACGCTGGACCACGCGAGCGGCGGCCGCGCGGCATGGAACGCCGTCACGTCCTCCACCGGCGAGGAGAATTTCGGCGGCGATCCGCTGCCCGACCCGGCGACGCGCTATGCGCGCGCGACGGAGTTCGTGGAGGTCGTCCACGCGCTTTTTGCCGCCAACGAGGCCGATGCCGCAACGCGCACGCCTGCCGGCGCCATCCGGATCGACGGCGCCAGACTGCATCGCATCGACTACCGCGGCGAGCATTTCCAAGTGCGGGGGCCGCTCAACGTGCCGCGCCCGCCGCAGGGCCGCCCCGTCCAGTTCCAGGCGGGACAGTCGGCGGAGGGCGTGACGCTGGGCGCGCGGTATGCGGAGGCCGTCTACACCTCGCAGCCGCTGCTCGACGGCGCCATCGCCTTCGCCGACGAACTGCGCCGCCAGGCGCGTGCCTTCGGCCGGGCGGAAAACCTGCCGCTGATCATGAACTCCTTCCATTCCGTCATCGGGGAATCCGACGCCGATGTCGCCCGGCGCGTGCGCGAGAAGCACGAACGGATCGACTACGAGAAGGGTCGGCTGAAGCTCGCGGACATGCTGGGCGGCGAGATCGACCTGTCCGACCTGCCGCTCGACCGCCCGCTGCCGGAACGCCTGCTGCCGGGCGTGGAGGGCGCCAACCGCCGTCGCGGCCGCATCGCGATCTTCCGCCGCTATGCCCTGCAGGGCCTGACCCTGCGCGAACTGATCATCGAGGCCAACGAGACCGGCCACTGGTCGGTGGCGGGCACGCCGGAACAGCTCGCGGACGCCATCGAGGAACGTTTCCGGCTCGGCATCCTGGACATCCTGTCACTGCACGGGCTCGGCAATCCGGACCAGGAAGACCTGCTGCTCGACGGCCTGCTGCCGGAGCTGCGCAAGCGCGATCTCGTCGACGACGATTACGTCGAGGGTGGCTTCCGCGCCAATCTCGGATTGCCGCAACCCGTCCTGCACCTGCCCGCCGACCGGCACACTTAGAGGCTGTTAGTGACCATGACGACGACCGACAAGCTTCATCTCGCCTTCGCCCTCAACGTCGCCGGACAGGTTCCCGATCCCGCCGCCGGCCGCCCGGAAGCGCCGGCCTACTGGGAGGCGATCCTCGGCCGCGTCGACGGGCAGGCGGATTTCCTGACGCTGGAGGACCATTTCGGCGCCAGCGCCGACGGGTTCGACGCGACGCCCCTCGCCAACCGGCTCGGGCCGCTGGTGCGCGAGATCGGTCTCATCCCGGGTGCAGTGCTCAACTATAACGAGCCGTTCCACGTCTCGACCGCCATCGCGACGCTCGACTACGTCACGGAAGGCCGGGCCGGCCTGCTGGCGCAGAGGCTGCGGCCGGACGAGGCCGCGTCCGTCGCGCGCGTTCTCGGCCGTCTCGGCGGCTTTCCCGAGCCGGTCGCGCCCGATCTCGACGAGGATGCCGCCGACAGCATCGAGGTCATCCGCCGCCTGTGGGACAGCTGGGAGGACAACGCCGTCATCCGCGACACGGCGAGCCAGCGCTTCGTCGACGGCGCGAAGCTGCACTACATCGACTTCAAGGGCAAGCGCTTCAGCGTGCTCGGCCCCTCCATCGTGCCGCGCCCGCCGCAGGGGCAGCCGGTGGTGGCGGTGAGCGCGCGTGACGACGCGGACCTCGCCTTTGCCGCCGCCGCGGCCGATCTGGTGTTCCTGCAACCCGGCGGCACGCCGGTCGGCGATTTTCTCGCGCGGGCACGGGCGGCGGAGGCCGAAGCGGCGCGCGCCGCCCCGCTGCGCCATTTCCTCGATGTCACCGTCAATTTCGACGTCGGAGAGGACATCGGCTCCCCGGCGCTGCGCTGGAGCGGGCCGGCCTCGGGTCTCGCCGGGCAGCTCGCGGGCTGGCGTGAGGCGGGTGTCGACGGCTTCCGCTTCATCCCGCGCGATCTGGCGCGCGACCTCGCCGGGCTCACCGACGTCGTGATCCCGGCCCTGCGCGACAGGGGGCTGCTGCACGATGTCCGAACCGGGACATTGCGCCAGCGCCTCGGCCTGCCGGTCGCCGTGAACCGCTATACCGCCGCCGCCTGATCGTCCGTTACGGGAAAACCATCATGTCGCAGAAGCAGGTAGTACAGAAGCAGGTGATTTTGGGAGCGCAGTTTCCGGGCGTCAACAATTTCACCGTCTGGAGCGATCCCGCGGCCGGCAGCCAGATCGCATTTTCGTCCTTCGCCCACTTCGCCAGCACCGTCGAGCGCGGCAAGCTCGACTTCATCTTCCTGGCGGAGGGTCTCAGGGTGCGCGAGCAGAAGGGCCGCTTTCACGAGCTCGACGTCGTCGGCCGGCCCAACACGCTCGCGATCCTCGCCGCCATCTCGGCCATCACCCGCCATGTCGGGCTGATCGGCACGCTGACGACGACCTTCAACGAGCCCTACGCGCTCGCGCGCCAGCTCGCCACCATCGATGCCCTGTCGGGCGGCCGTTCGGGCTGGAATGTCGTCACCTCGCCCGGCGCGTTCACGGGCGCGAACTTCCGGCGCGGCGACCACCTGCCCCATGCGGAGCGCTACGAGCGGGCGCGGGAGTTCCTCGACGCGGCCTTCACGCTGTGGAAAAACGCCGGAGGGGGGTTCGACATCACGTCGAAACATGTCGATATCCACGGCCGTTTCAACCTGCCGCCACTGCCGCAGGGCCGGCCGGTGATCGCGCAGGCGGGCGATTCCGACACCGGACGGGAACTCGCCGCGAGCCGCGCCGACGTCATCTATTCCCGCCACGGCACGCTGGAGGAGGGGCAGGCGTTCTACGCGGACGTCAAGTCGCGGCTCGCCCGATACGGGCGCTCGCCCGACAGCCTCAAGATCCTGCCCGGCGCCGCCTTCGTACTGGGCGACAGCGACGAGGACGCCCGGGAACGCCTCGACGCCATCCGGCTGCAGCAGGTCAGTCCGAAAAACGCCATCACCTTTCTGGAGCAGGTCTGGAACCGCGACCTCTCTGCCTACGACCCCGAGGGACCGCTGCCGGATATCGACCCGGACGTGTCGTCTCGGCCAGTCTCGCAGGGCCGCGCCAACCGCTACGACGACGCCCTCGCGACGGCGAAGAGGTGGCGCGAGATCGCCGAGCGCGACAAGCTCAGCATCCGCCAGTTGATCATCAGGGTGACGGCGCGCCAGCATTTCGTCGGCACGCCGGAAACGATAGCACGCGAGATCAACCGCTACGTCCAGGCGGACGCCGCCGACGGCTTCGTGTTCGCCCCGCACCTGACGCCCACGGGCTTCGACGACTTCGTCGACAGGGTGATCCCCTTCCTCCAGGAATGGGGCGTGTTCCGCGCGGACTATGGCGAGACGACCCTGCGCGGCAATCTCGGCCTGCCGCCGGCATGATAACCGGCCGGCCACGCTGGCGTGGCCGGCCGGACACCCGCAAGATCACTTGTCGATCCAGATGTCGTAGGCGCTCTCCACGAGCTGGTGGAACGGCCGGAAGCCCGCGCCCTTGACGTATGAGGCGGCCGCGATCTGATCCTCGGAGACGTAGAGCGGCAGGGAATAGGCGTTCTCGAGCAGCACATGGCGCTGCAGCTTTGCGTAGAGGTCGAAGCGCTGCTTCAGATCCTGAATGGAGGCCGCTTCCAGCAGCCATTGCGTCTGCTCGGGAGTGGCGGTGCCGTTGAAGTTGTTCCGGCCACCCTGATCGAGCGGCAGGTAGTGGATTTCGAGACCATAGCCGTCGCCGGCGGTGTTGGAATTGCCGATCAGCGCGTAATCACCCTTCTTGCGCCGTTCGGTATGGGTGCCGGCGTCGACGTAGGTGATGCGCAGGTCGATCCCGGCGTTCTGGCGCGCCTGCGCCTGCAGGGCGAGCAGCAGCACGTCCCGCTGGTCGCGCAGCACGCTCTGGCTCTGCACGACGTCGAGCGTCAGCCGCTGGCCATCCTTCTTGCGGATGCCGTCCGCGTCGCGTTCCGTCCAGCCGGCCTCGTCGAGCAGCTTGTTGGCGAGCGCCGGGTCGTTGCCGTAGGTGCCCTCGATGCTCTTGTCGTAGAACAGCGTGTCGACCGGCGTGTTGAGCCCCCAGGCGCGGACGCGGTGTCCGCGATAGACCGATTGCAGCACCGTATCGACATCGAGCGCCGCCACCAGCGCCTTCCTGATCCGCACGTCCGCGCTCAGGCCGCTCACCACGTTGAAGAACAGGGTGAACGGCGTGCCGCCGTTGAGCGCTGTCAGATAGACGTAGTCGGGGTCATCGGTGAACAGCCCAGCGTCGTTGCCGGACACGCCCTCGATGACGTCCACCTGCCCCGACGTGAGCGCGCCGACGCGCACCGACGATTCCGGCAGGAAGCGATAGGTCACCTCGTCGAGATAGGCCGGTCCCTGATGGGCCGCATTCGCCGGCGCCCAGTTGTAGTCCGGGTTCTTCCTGTAGGTGATTTCCTGGCCCTTGACGTAGTTTTCGAGAATGAACGGCCCCGTGCCCGCGATCTCCTTGCCGCCCGCCTTCAGGTTGGGTGCCTTGAAGGACGGCGGGGAGATGATCTCGAGCGCCGTGGCGAAGAACAGGAACGGCGCATAGGGCTCCTTGAGCTTCAGCTCGACGGTGTAGTCGTCGATCGCCCGCGCGCTTTCCAGATAGCGGATCGGGCCGGTGCTCAGGGGACCGGTGTATTCGACCTTCGCCGCCTCGCGGAAATTCAGCGCCACCGCCTCCGCGTTGAAGGGTTCGCCGTCGGTGAACTTCACGTCTTCGCGCAGGTTGAACGTATAGGTCGTGCCGTCGTCCGAGACGGTGAAGCCGGTGGCGAGCCACGGGACGTAGCCGCCCTCCTGCGTGCGCGACAGCAGCGGTTCGTAGCTGTTGCGGATGAGGAGCTTGGTCTTGGCGAGGTTGTGGATGTGGGGGTTGAGCGTGATGGGTTCGTTTTCGAGCCCCCACGTCAGCGAGCCGCCCGAAACGGGCTGCTTGTCCGACTGCGCCGCAGCCGGGACCGTACCAAGCGTGGAAGCCAGCATCGCCAGCATGCCGAAGCGGCCAAAAGACCTGCGGTCGAGAATGATCGTCATGTTCGGGGCCTGTGTTGATGTGGATGGGAGGGTCTCGAAAAATCAGGATGCGGCTTCGAGCGCTGGCGCGTCCGCCTGCCGGGCGGGGCCAGTCTCCACGATCCATCCGCGCTGCATGACGACGGTCCTGTCGGCGTGGTCGAAGGCGCGCCTTTCTGCGGCATGAGATCCTCGATATTCGGTGCGATGCGCAGACCGGAAGACAGACCGAACGCTAGAGGTTCGGCATTTTTATGTCAATAAAATCGATAGTTTTAATTGATTTATTTCCGCTGCGACTTCCGCAAGCGATCGGGCGGCTTCGGTCCAACTCTCCTTGAAACGGACCGGGCTGCCGTCACGTCATCGGGAGCTCTGCCCCGGCAGGCGCTGAAAGAGCTTGACAACCCATGCTCGCCCATAAAATCTATTAATTCTGTAAATTAAGTCTTGTGCTGATGCGGCACAACATGAAAATGATCCCTTAAACATGGCTCCGGGAGAGACGAATGGGTGGCGGCGTGGCTGACGTGGTCAGCGAGGATCGGGTCGCGGATGACAGGCGGGCGGGCGATACGCGCGCCGGCGAGCGGACGGCGGGCGACGGCAAGGCGCGGGAGCGGGAGTCCGCTCCCCTGCGCGAGGACATTCGCATCGCGAGCGTGGCGGATGCGCCTGAGCTGCTCGACCTGCTGCGCGCCGCCTATGAGCCCATCAAGCAACTGGGCATCCGCTTCACCGCCACTACCGCCGAGCTGCCGCAGGTGGAGCGGGTGATCCGCCGCCATACGACCTTCGTCCTGCGGCGCGAGGGCGCGATCGCGGGCACGGTGTCCGTGCGCTTCCCCTGGGCGGGCGGCGACGCGCATCTCGCGAGCTATCCGTTCATCCACTGGTTCGCCGTCGCCCCGGCGCTGAAACGGCAATCCATCGGCAGCCGCATCCTCGACTACGCCGAGAACGTGTTCCTGCGCGATCAGGTGAAGGCGCCTGCCGTCTATCTCGCCACCGCGACCCGCCATCCGTGGCTCGTCGGCCTCTATGAGCGGCGCGGATATGAAGGCTTCTACAAGCACATCAGCAAGGGGGATGAGGTTCTTCTGCTGCGCAAGGTGCTGCACCCCGACCTTTATGCCGACCTCGACGTCGCCGAATACAAGCGCTTCGAGGACGCTGCCGTGCCCGGGAGCCGGCCATGAGCCTCCTCGTCAGCCTCGCGACGGGCGCGAGACAGCGATGTCCGCCGCAGCCCGCACCGCCATTGCCTCGCAACAGATCTCTTTTCGAGAAGGAACAGACCGCATGTCCCTGAAACTGACCCGCAAGCAATTCATCGCGACGGCCATCGGCGCCTCGCTCGCCATCTTCGCTGCGACGGGCGCGGGCGCGCAGGAGAAGGAGCCCGTCAAAGGCGGCTCGCTGACCTGGGGCGTCGAAACCGAGGCGGCGACGCTGAACCCGCACCTCAACGGGCAGGACAAGACGAAGCTCTATCTGCGCAACGTCTACGAGACGCTGCTCGCGCGCACGGCCGAGGGCGGCTACGTGCCGTGGCTCGCCACCGATTACAAGGTGTCGGAAGACGGCAAGACCTACACCTACACCCTGCGCGAGGGCGTGACGTTCACCGACGGCGAGAAGCTCACCGCCGACGTCGTCGTGCAGAACTTCCTGCAGTTGAAGGACCCCGCCTATTCCCGCAGCACCAGCTCCGGCCCCGTCAAGTGGCTCGCGGAAGCGAAGGCGCTCGACGAACGCACCGTCGAGTTCACGCTGTCGGACGTCTACGCGCCGTTCCTCGACTTCTCCGCCGGCCTCGAAATCCTGTCGCCGAAGGCTTTCGCCTCCGAGCAACTGAAGTCCGGCGGCCCGGAGATCGCAGGCACGGGCCCCTTCATCCTCGATCGCTACATCAAGGGCCAGGAGTTGCACTACGTCCGGAACCCCGACTACAACTCGCCGCCGGCCAACGCCGCCAACCAGGGACCGGCCTATCTCGACGAGGTGACCTACCGCTTCCTGCCGGAATCGTCGGTGCGCACCGGCGCGCTGACCTCCGGGCAGGTCGACGTGATCGAGGGCATTTCCGGCAATGACGCCGGACTGTTCACCGATGACCCCGACTACACCTATCAGCACGCGCTGAACACCGGCACGCCCTATTCGCTGTTCCTGAACGTGGAATACGGCCCGACGCAGGACGTGCGCGTGCGCAAGGCGCTCATCGCGGCGGTGGACATCGATACGATCCTGCAATCGGTCTACCGCGGCCACCGCACGCGCACCTGGGGCATCACCTCGCCCATCGACGCCCATTTCTACGACAAGAGCATCGAGGGCGCCTATGGCTTCAACCCGGAGCTCGCCAACAAGCTGCTCGACGAGGCAGGCTGGACGGGACGCGACGCGCAGGGCTTCCGCACCAAGGACGGCGAGCGGCTGTCCATCGAGATCGTGCAGGCACAGGCGACGGTGCGCGACCAGCGCGACGTGCTGCTGCAGGCTATCCAGGCCCAGGCCAAGCAGACGGCCGGCATCGACCTGACCATCTCCTATGTCGACGCGGGCACCTACACCGAGCGGCGCAACACCGGCAAGTTCGGCTCCATAGCCAATTCGAACACCCCGACCGACGGCGTCGACATCGAATACCACTACCTGCCGGTCGATGAGGGCGGTTCGATCAACTACAGCCGCGCCTCGGCGCCTGAACTGAAGCAGTGGCTGCATGAGGCATCCGGCACGCTCGACCTCGAAAAGCGCTTCGAGCTCTACTCGCGCCTGCAGAAGTTCGCCATCGTCGATCAGGCCTATGCCTTCCCGCTCTACGAGCCGGAGGACCAGATCGCGGCGGCGTCCTATGTCAAGGGCATCACCTTCCGGCCCTTCAAGCAGCTGCCGGAAAGCGCCCACGGCATCTGGCTCGACAAGTAAGCGCCGACGTCGAACGCAGCGGATGCGGCCCGCACGCCGCCGTCCGCCGCGTTCCCCCCTGCTTCGGACGAGATCCCGAGACGAGATTCCAAGACGAGATCCAATGACGATCGACAACACCATCGTTCTGCAAGACAAGCGCCCACGCGGGCCGCGGCGATTCCGGCTCGATCCGGACTCGGTCTGGACGCTCGTTCTCTACCGGCTCGGCTCGGGCGTCGTGGTGCTGTGGGCGGCGATCACGCTGACCTTCGTCAGCCTGCAGATCGCCCCCGGCGACATCGTCGACCTCCTGGTCGGCGACCAGATCCCGACACCCGAGGTGGTCGCGGCCGTGCGCGCCGAATGGGGCCTCGACGATCCCCTGATCGTCCAGTACTTCAACTACGTCTGGCGCGTGCTCCACGGCGACTTCGGCCGCTCCTACATGTTGCAGACCGATGTCACGGGCATCGTGCTCTCGCAATTGCGACCGACGCTGAAGCTGACGGCGGCGGCGCTCGTGGTGGCGGTGGTGTTCGCGGTGACCGTGGCCGTACTGACGGCCGGGCGGCGCTGGCCGTCGCGCATTGCCGGCGGCATCGAACTCGTGCTCGTCTCGACGCCGTCCTTCTGGCTCGGCATCGTGCTGCTGTTCGTGTTCAGCTTCACGCTCAGGCTGTTTCCGGTGGCGGGCGACCGCAATTTCGCCGCGCTTGTGCTGCCGGCGTTGTCGCTCGGCCTGTCGCTCGGCGCCGTCGTCGGGCAGGTGCTGCGGCAGGGGCTGGAGAACGCGCTGGAGGAGCCCTTCGCGCTGACGGTGCGCAGCTGGGGCACGAGCAACCTCGTGCTGCGCCTGCGCCATGCCCTGCGCCACGCGGCCATTCCGGCCGTGACGCTGACCGGCTGGCTCATCGGCGGCCTGCTCGGCGGCGCGGTCATTACCGAGCAGGTGTTCGGCCGGCCCGGCCTCGGCAAGGTCACGGTCGACGCCGTGCTGGGCAAGGACCTGCCCGTGGTGCTCGCCGTGGCGATCCTGTCGGCGCTGATCTACGTCGTGCTCAGCACCATCGTCGATCTGCTCTATCTCATTCTCGATCCGCGCCTGCGGCTGCGCGGGCGTTGAGGAGGCGGCCAAGCCATGTCCCTCGTCCATAGAGACATTGCCCGGAACGGCGGCAACCTCGCGCGGCGGGCGTTCCGCGAGGCCGATGTCGTGCTTGCCGGTCTGTTCCTGGCGCTGGTCGCCGTCGCGGCCGCATGGCCCACCCTGCTGACCGCATACGATCCGATCGTGGCCAATCCGCTCGAGGCGCAGCTGGCGCCGGGCGGGGCGCACCTCTTCGGCACCGATCACCTGGGGCGCGACGTGTTCTCCCGCGTGCTCCACGGTGCGCGCTATTCGCTGCTGATCGGCTCCAGCGCCATCGGCATCGCCATGGTGGTGGGATCGCTGCTGGGGCTGCTGTCGGGCCTCGCGCGCGGTGTCCTGGACGAGGCGATCACCCGCTTTCTCGACGTCGTCTCGGCCTTCCCGGACCTGCTGCTGGCGCTGGTGCTGATCTCCTTCACCGGCCCCGGCACCGTCAATCTCATCTTCGCGCTCGGCGTCGCCTCGGTACCGCGCTTCGCCCGCGTGGTGCGCAGCCAGACCTTCGTCATCGCCGAATCGGGCTACGTGGAGCAGGCGCGCACCTTCGGCCTGCCGCGCTTCACGCTGGTGACACGCCACATCCTGCCGCACGCGATCGCCCAGGTGCCGATCCTCGCCACCGTTGGCCTCGGCACGGCCATCATCGGGTCGGCGGGCCTGAGCTTCCTCGGCATGGGGCCACAGCCGCCGACGCCGGAATGGGGCGCCATGCTTGCCGAAGGGCGCAACTACCTGCGCAACGCCTGGTGGATCGGCGCCTGGCCCGGCATCGCCATCACGCTGACCGTCATCGCCGTCAGCGTGGTCGGTCGACGCTGGCAGCGCGCCTTCGAGGGGAGACAGGCAATATGAGCGTCGCATTCGCCGCGCAGGAGAGCGCGCCGTTCATCGAGATCCGCAACCTCAACGTCCGCTTTCCGGCCAATGGCGAAGCCGGGCATGTGGTGCGCGGCGTCGATCTGACCATCCGTCCCGGCGAGTCGGTGGCGCTCGTCGGCGAGTCGGGTTCGGGCAAGTCCGTCACTGCCCGCTCGCTGATCGGCCTTGCGGGCCGCCAGGCGCAAGTAAGCGCGGACCTGTTCCGCATCGACGGCCGGGATGCGCTCGCCCACAGCGAGCGGGACTGGCGGCGCGTGCGCGGCGCCAAGATCGGCTTCGTGCTGCAGGATGCGCTCGTCTCGCTCGATCCGCTGCGGCGCATCAGCCAGCAATTGTCCGATGCGCTCGCCGGCAGCATCGGGCGCGGCTCGCAGGCGATCCGCCTGCACAGCCTCGACCTGCTGCAGTCGGTCGGCATTCCGCAGCCCGAGCACCGCCTGGCGCAATATCCGCATCAACTGTCCGGCGGCCTGCGGCAGCGGGCGCTGATCGCGACCGCCATTGCCCGCAAGCCCGTGCTGGTGATCGCGGACGAGCCCACCACGGCGCTCGACGTCACCGTACAGAAACAGATCCTCGATCTCCTGGACCAGCGGCGCAAGGCGGGGCATGCGCTGCTGCTCATCAGCCACGACCTTGCCGTCGTCGCCAACCTCACTGAGCGCGTATTGGTGCTGCGCCACGGCGAGGTGGTCGAATCGGGGCCGACGCGCACCGTGCTGTCGGCGCCGTCCCACCCCTACACGCGGCAACTGCTCGATGCGATCCCCTCCGCCGCCTCGCGCGGTTTCCGGCTCGCGCCGCAAGCCAGGGCCGAGACCGTCACGCATCGGCGCGTGCCGCTGCCGGAAAAGCGCATCGACCCGCACACGCCCGTGCTCGTCGCCGAGCACCTGAAGAAGCGTTTCGCGGCCTCGCGCACCGGGCCTGCCGTCAACGACGTCTCGTTCCGGCTCGCGAAGGGCGAGGCGCTCGGCATCGTCGGCGAATCGGGTTCCGGCAAGACGACCGTGGCGCGCATCGTGCTCGGCCTGCTCGCGCCCGATTCCGGCCGCGTGCTGCTCGACGGGGAGCCGTGGAGCGAACTCACCGAACAGCAACGGCGCACGAAACGGGCCGGCATCCAGCTCATTGCGCAGGACCCGCTGAGTTCCTTCGACCCGCGCTACACCGTGGAGCGCATCGTCGGCGAGAGCCTGGACACCGTGCAGGTGCACGGCGGTGCGCGCAGGGAGCGCGTGCGCGAGGTGCTGGATGCGGTGAGCCTCGGTGACGCCTTTCTGGATCGCCACCCGCGCGAGCTCTCTGGCGGCCAGCGCCAGCGCGTCGCCATCGCGCGCGCCTTCGCGCCGCGTCCCAAGCTGCTGGTGGCGGATGAGCCGGTGAGTGCCCTCGACGTCTCCATCCAGGCGCAGATTCTCGACCTGCTGGCGGAATTGCAGGCGGAATCGGGGACCTCGCTGCTGTTCATCTCCCACGATCTGGGTGTCGTGCATCATCTCACCGACAAGGTGATCGTGATGCGCAGCGGCCATGTGGTGGAGAACGGCAGCGTCGGCGAGGTCTTCACGGCGCCGCGCCACAGCTACACCCGCGAGCTGCTCGAGGCGATCCCCCGCCTCGACTGACGGCCCCGAACGCCTCCGGAGAGCGGCTCAACCAACCACGGCGGGCGGGGAAAGGTATCTCTCGGCGCTGTCGGGGATGACGACGACGATCGTCTTGCCGGCGCTTTCCGGCCGGGCGGCCACGGCCGTGGCGGCGGCGAGCACCGCGCCGGCGGACGTTCCGGCGAGAATGCCCTCCTCCGTCGCAAGCGCCCGCGCCGTCGCCCGCGCATCGGTAGTTTCCACGGCGATCACTTCGTCGACGATGCTCGCGTCGAAATTGTCCGGCAGATGGTCCGCCTCGACCTCCGTCACCTTGTGGACGCCCTCGATCGCCTCCGCATAGGGGTTTTCCTTCGTCGGCAGGGAATCGGCGGTCGGCTCGGCGACGATGACCCTCACGTCGGGCTTCTGCTCCTTCAGGAAACGGCCGGCGCCGGAGATGGTGCCGCCGGTGCCCACGGCGCCGACCAGGATATCCACGGCGCCAGCGGTATCGCGCCAGATTTCGGGACCGGTCGTCTCGTAATGAATGCGCGGATTGGCGGGATTGGCGAGCTGGTCGGTGAAGAACGCGCCCGGGTTCTCCTCGCGGATACGCGCCTGGATGACATCGAGGGCGTCGGGCTCCAGAAACGCGTGATTGTCGACGAGCACGATCTCCGCGCCGAACTGGCGCAGGATGTTGATCTTGTCCGGGCTGATGATGTTCCTGAGATAGAACTTCGATCGATAGCCGCGCGACGCGGCGACCGCGGCGAGGCCGATGCCGGTGTTGCCGCTGGTGATGTCGACCAGCAGGTCGCCGGGCTTCAGCTGGCCGCTTCTCTCCCCTTCCCGGATGATGGCCCAGGCAGTGCGGTCCTTGACGCTGCCGGCCGGGTTCAGGTACTCGATCTTGGCGATGAGCCGCGCCGCGAGGTCCCGGTTCTTCCTGATCCTGTGAAGCTCCAGCAACGGCGTGTTGCCGATGAGTTCCACGAGGTTGTCGTATATCCTGCCCATGGGCCGCTCTCCCGTCTTCGCCGGCCTGTCCCGCGCGGGGGGAGGCGGCGAGAGGGCGTTTTCCTTCTCGACGCCGGAAAGGGATGTCATCGCCGTCCTCTCCCTGCCGCCTCGCCGGCGGCGGCGAACGCCTTCTCCTGCAAGGCAGCCCGCAACCCGCTGATATCTTTCGTGAACGGCAGCGACTTGTAGATCTCCGGATCGACGCTGGTGTCGAAGAGCGGCGTGTAGCCGGAGGTCAGATAGAGCCTTGCCGCTCCCAGTTGCCGGAACCCGGTGGTGAGATAGAGCCGCGTATAGCCCTGCCGGGCGGCCTGCCATTCCAGCTCCGTCACGATCCGGCGGGCGATGCCCTGGCGGCGCAGGGTGGCCTCCGTCCATATCCGCTTGAGTTCGGCGGTCTCGTCGTCGTAGCGCTTGAAGGCGCCGCCGGCGATCACGGTGCCGTCGCGCTCCAGCAGCAAGAAATTGCCCGCCGGCGGCGCGAAAAGCTCGGGCGGGTAGCGCTCCATCTCGGTCAGGCCGTCCTCGGTCTTGAAATAATCGCCGTAGAGCGCCTCGTATTCGGCGGCCAGCGCCTCGACCAGGGGGCGCGCCCGCTCGTCGGCCGGCGAGGTGTGGATGATGATGTCAGCCATGGCGGAAGATCGGCTTGCGGGAGACCGGCTTGCAAACGAAGGCAGGAAAGGGCGCGCGTTCATGCGAGATACGCCTGTGCCAGACGCGCCCAGTAGACCGCGGCGGGCGCCAGGATCGCGTCGTTGAAGTTGTAGGCGGGCGTGTGCAGGGGTGCGCTGTCGCCGTTGCCGACGAACAGGTAGCTGCCCGGCCGCTCCCGCAGCAGATAGGAAAAATCCTCGCTCGCGGTGCGTGGCGCGAAGTCCTGCTCGATGCGGGAGAGGCCGAACGTGTCGATGGCGACATCGCGGGCGAAGGCCGTCTCCGCGGGATGGTTGAACACGGGCGGGAAGCCGCCGCGATAGTCGACCTGCGCGGTCGCGCCGAAGGCCGCCGCCTGGGCCTCGGCGAGTGTCGTGATGCGCTCCTTGACATGGGCGCGCACGGCCTCGTCATAGGCGCGCGCCGTGAGCGTCAGTTCCACGCTTTCAGGAATGACGTTGGCCGCCTTGCCGCCGTGGATGGAGCCGACCGTGACCACGGCGGTGTCGAGCGGGTTCACGTTGCGCGCCACCACGCTCTGCAGCGCGAGGACGATGGCCGCGCTCGCCAGCACCGGGTCGACGGCAAGGTGGGGCGCGGCGCCGTGGCCGCCCCTGCCCCGCACGGTGATGCGCGCATAATCGATCGACGCCATCGCCGGGCCTTCCACGAAGCCGAACTGGCCCTCGGGCACACCAGGCCAGTTGTGCAGGCCGAAAACGGCATCGCTCGGGAATCGCTCGAACAGGCCGTCGCGCAGCATGCCGTGCGCACCGCGACCGATCTCTTCCGCCGGCTGGAAGATGAGGTTGAGCGTGCCGGAAAAGCGGCCGCTCTCGGCCAGATAGCGCGCGGCGGCGAGCAGGATGGTGGTGTGCCCGTCATGGCCGCAGGCATGCATCACGCCCGGCGTCTCGCTGGCATAGGGCAGGCCGGACGCCTCCTCGATGGGCAGGGCGTCCATGTCGGCGCGAATGGCGAGGCTGCGCGTGCCCTCCCCCCGCTTGAGCCGGCCGACGACGCCGGTGCCGCCGATGCCGGTCGTCACCTCATAGCCCCAGGATGCCAGCAGCCGCGCCACGATCGCCGCCGTGCGCTTCTCCTGAAAGGCGAGTTCCGGATGCGCATGCAGGTCGCGCCGCAGGGCGACGAACTCGTCGATGGTGGCGAGGACGCCCTGCTCCACCCGGTCGTTGACACCCGTTCCCGGCTCTCCGCCCTGATGCGTCATGTCCTGTCCCTCATTCGGCCGCGGCGGGCTGCGCGGCGTAGCGGCTCTCGCGCCGCGGCAGACCGAGATGGTCGCGCAGGGTGTGCCCGATCTGCCCGCGGTCGTAGCGTCCGCGCTTTTCCAGGACCGGGATGACATGGTCGACGAAGTCGCCGAAGCCCTGGGCAATGACCGGGAACCCGAGGATGAAGCCGTCCGCCGCCCCCGCATCGACCCAGCGGATGATCTCTTCCGCCACCTTCTCGGCGGAACCGATGAAGGGCGTGCGCGGCGTCGCCACCTCGAGCGCGATCTCGCGCAACGTCGCGCCGCTCTCCTTCGCCTTCTCCTTGATGCGATCGGTGGTGGAGCGGAAATCGTTCTTGCCGAGATCGCCGAGGTCCGGGAACGGCTCGTCCAGCGGATAGACGCTGAAATCGTGGTGGCTGAAGAAACGGCCGATATAGGCCAGCGCCTCGTCGATGGACACGAGATCGCGGATCACCCGGTACTTGGCCTCGGCCTCCTCCTCGGTGCTGCCGACGATCGGACCGACGCCGGGGAAGATTTTCACATCGCCGGCATCGCGCCCGTGGGCGACGGCGCTGGCGCGCACCTTCTCGGCGAAGGCGGCATTCTCCTCGGCCGACACGTTGTTGGTGAACACCCCGTCCGCGTGCCGCCCGGCGAGGCGGATACCGGATTCCGACGATCCCGCCTGAAAGACCACCGGCTGTCCCTGCCGGGAACGGCCGATGTTCAGCGGCCCCGTCACCGAGAAGTGCCTGCCGCGATGGTTGAGGGTGTGCAGCTTCGCCCTGTCGAAGAACACGCCGGTCTCGCGGTCGCGGACGAAGGCGTCGTCGTCCCACGAATCCCACAGCCCCTTCACGACGTCGAGATATTCGTCGGCGATCTCGTAGCGCAGGCCGTGCTCCGGATGCGGGCGGCCGTAGTTGCCGGCGCTCCCCTCCAGCGGCGATGTCACCACGTTCCAGCCGGCGCGCCCGCCGCTGATGAGATCGATCGAGGCGAGCTGGCGCGCGACGGTGAACGGATCGCTGTAGGACGTGGAAATGGTGCCCACCAGCCCGATGCGGCTCGTGACGGCGGCGAGCGCCGACAGCAGGGCGACGGGCTCGAAGCGATTGAGGAAATGCGGGATCGACTTCTCGTTGATGTAGAGGCCATCGGCGATGAAGGCGAAGGCGATGCCCGCCTCCTCGGCCTTGCGCGCCGTCGATGCATAGAAATCGAAGTTCACGCTGGCATCGGCGGGACCCGAGGGATGGCGCCACGAATTGAGATGGCTGCCCGGCCCCTGCAGCATGATGCCGAACGTGATGGGTTTTCCGCTCATGACGGCTTGCTCCCTGTTCCGAGATGTCGTCAGGCCGCCGCGGCCCGCCGCCGGCGCGCCAGCAGCTCGACCGTGCCGAAGCGCACGGCCTCGGCCGCGATCGGCAGGTCGATGACGAATTCTTCCACGCCGAAGCGGGCGCCGAGCGCCTCGAGCTCCCGTCCCACGGCATCCGGCGTGCCGTGGAGCGTGATGGGCTTGTTCTCGATGACGGTGTAGGCCGTCGTGTCCGCCTGGTCGACGCCGACCTCGCGCAGGAAATTCTCGGCCTTTTCCCGCGAGCCGACATTGACGCTGCGTCCGTCGTTCAGCGTCACCCTGAAGATGGTTCTGTCGTCGACATAGGGCGCGATATCGGCCGGGTCTTCCGCCACGATGGCGGCAAGCGCGATGAGAGGCGTCTCGCCGCCGGCAGCGCGATAGGCGTCGAGGGATTTTGCGAGATGCGCGGCATCGCCGTTGAGATGCGCGGCATAGACGAAGCCCCAGCCGTGGCTGCCCGCAAGCCGCGCGCTGTCCGCGCTCGCGCCGAGCAGGAATCGTTCGGGTTGCCCGGCGATCTCCGGCGTCGCCTTCACGCCCGCCAGCGGATGCGGCGTCTCGAAACCGCCACTAAGAAAGGCGTCGATCTGGGCGATCTGCTCGGCAAAACCGGGCTTGCCAGCCGGATCGTAGCCCCACTGCAGCGCCCGTGTGGACAGCGGCAGGCCGCCGGGCGCCTTGCCGACACCGAGATCGATGCGTCCCGGCGCCAGCGACGACAGCAGCTTGAAGTTCTCCACCACCTTGTAGGCGCTGTAGTGCTGCAGCATCACGCCGCCCGTGCCGACACGGATGTGCGCAGTATGCGCGAGGAGATAGGCAGCCAGCAGTTCCGGCGAGGGGCTGGCGAGATCCTCGCTGTTGTGGTGTTCCGCCACCCAGAACCGCCGGTAGCCGAGCTCTTCGGCCTTGCGGGCGAGCGCGACGGTGCGGGCCAGCGCCTCGACCGCCGTCTCTCCCTTCTGCAACGGACTTTTGTCCAAAAGACTCAGCGTGTAGGTCATCAGGGTGGTGTCTTTCCGAATTCAGGAATGGCGCGTCGATCCGGTGGGAAAATTGCGCTGCAACGTTGAAATTATATCTATAGAGTTTGTATAGGTTCAAGCGGGTTTTTTCCCGCTCGTCCGGCTTCAACGCCCGGCGCTGCCGGCAACGCTTCTCACAACAACGATCATCGAGGATGAAGAATGGTCAAGGACAAGCTTTTCCTGATCAAACCCGGCTTCACGGATCCCAACAGGCCGGGCGCGGTTTTCGTGTGTCCCTACTGCAATAAGATCGAGGGATTGCTGGCGGCTTTTCCCGCGCTGGCGGCAGGCATCGACGTCGCCCGGGTCGATTTCCCCCGCCCCCGCGCCGAGGTGATCGCGTTGCTGGGCGAGGACAACCAGTCGTTGCCCGCCTTCGTCTTCGGCGACAATCCGCCGGCCGATGCCCGCGAACACAACGGCATCCGTTTCATCAGCAACACCATCCGCATTGTCGCCCTCCTGGCCGAACGCCATGGCTTCCCGCAACTGCACTGACCGCGGCCGTCAGCGAGCGCTGTCGACATCGGTCCGGGCGAAATCCGCCCCGACGTACAGCAAGCGGCAGCCGTGCTCCTTCGCCACCGCGTAGGCAAAGCAATCCCCGACATTCAGCGAGCCGGGTGAATGCCCTTTCCCCATGCCTCATAGGCCTCGGCGATGCGCCGCGCGGATGCGGGCGTGACGCTGACGATCTCGAAGCCGAGCCCGCCGATCGACTGCCCCACCTCTTCGCCCACATTGCGGCGCCGGGCGACGATCAGCGCTTCGGCAACCGTGCCGGCGGAGATCAGCAGGCGATCCTCGGCTTCGAGAACAGCGGCGCAGGCATCCGCTTGCGGCTCGTTCAGAACGATCGCCATCAGCGGGGAGGTATCGACGGCGATCAGCCGGGAAGGCCATCCTCATCATACAGAAATCCTGGCTGCGCGGCGCGCCCGGCCTGGCGGCAGCCTTCGTGGCGGCAGAAGCGCGGACCGCATCGAGCAAGGCTCTGCGAGATTTCGCGTCGACTGCCGGCTTGACCGGAACCAGCCGGACGGCGGCATGGCCATGACGGATCAGGATAATTTCATCCCCCGCTTCGGCGCGTCGTACCAGTTCGGTCAGTTGTCCTTTCGCTTCGGTCACGGATATCCGCATGAACGAGCCCCTGGTTCGGATGAGCCCATGCAATTAGACCGTTTAATGGTCCATTTCAATGCCAGGGCAGGGATTTGAAAGCAAGCGGCGGGATGAGACGGGGTGGTTGAAACTCTTAACCTCACGGCAGATTTGATAGAAGGAGACAACCAATGGAACTGGTGATGGAACGGGCAACCGAAACCGAACGCGATCCGCGCTGGCAAAGCGTCCTCGCCCGCGATCCGGCGAGCGACGGCGATTTCGTCTATGCCGTGAAGACGTCGGGCGCCTATTGCCGCCCCTCCTGCCCTTCGCGCGCCGCGAAGCCGCGGAACGTGACCTTTTACGATACGCCCGAGGATGCCGAAGCCGCCGGCTTCCGGCCCTGCCTGCGCTGCAATCCCAGGGGCCTGTCGTCAGCGCAAGCGAATGCGGCCATCGTCGCCGAAATCTGCCGCATCATCGACGAGGCCGACGACGTGCCGCGCCTCGACGATCTGGCAGCGCGCGCCGGCATGAGCCCCCATTACTTCCACCGCCAGTTCAAGGCGATCACCGGGCTGACGCCCCGTGCCTATGCGGCGGCACACCGGGCCAAGCGGGTGCGGGAAGAGCTGCCTGCGGCCTCCAGCGTCACCGATGCGATCTACGCCGCCGGCTTCAACGCCAGCAGCCGGTTCTACGATCAGTCTCCCGACATGCTGGGCATGACGCCGTCGGCCTACAGGAACGGTGGCAAGGACGCCGATATCCGCTTCGCGGTGGGGCAATGCTCGCTCGGTGCAATCCTGGTCGCACGAAGCGACAGGGGCATCTGCGCGATCAGCCTCGGCGACGATCCCGATGCCCTGGTGCGCGACTTGCAGGACCGCTTTCCCCAGGCCCGGCTGACGGGCGACGATCCGGATTTCGCGGGCCTGGTCGCAAGGGTCGTGGGTTTCGTCGAAGCGCCCCGCATAGGGCTCGACCTGCCGCTCGACATCCGCGGGACGGCGTTTCAAACGCGCGTCTGGCAGGCCCTGCGCGACATACCCGCGGGCCAGACCGCCAGCTACAGCGAGATCGCCCGCCGGATCGGCGCCCCCCGCGCGGTTCGGGCAGTCGCGGGGGCCTGCGCCGCGAACGCGATCGCGGTCGCCATTCCCTGCCACCGGGTCGTGCGCACCGACGGCGACCTGTCGGGCTATCGCTGGGGCGTGCCGCGCAAGCGCGCCCTGCTGGACAAGGAGGCGCAGGCATGAGTGCGGCAGACATCATGAGCCCGCAAGACCGTCTGACGCGCTTCGATTGGGCGGCCTTCGCGACGGAACTGGATGCGCGTGGCTGCGCGGTTCTGCCCGGCATCCTGACGCCGGCCGAGAGCCGCGATCTCGCCGCGCTCTACCCGCATGAGGATTATTTCCGCAGCCATATCCACATGGCGCGGCACGGTTTCGGCAAGGGCGAATACCGCTATTTCAAATATCCCCTGCCGGATCTGATCGCGGACCTGCGGACAGGGCTCTATCCGCATCTGGCGACGGTCGCGAACGGCTGGAATGCGCGCATGGAGGTCGACACCCGCTATCCCGATACGCTCGACGCCTTCCTGCGGCAATGCCACGCGGCGGGCCAGACCCGCCCGACGCCGCTGCTGCTGCAATACGGACCCGGCGACTTCAACTGCCTGCATCAGGACCTCTATGGCGATCTGGCCTTCCCCCTGCAGATCGCCTTTCTGCTGTCCGAGCCGGGACGCGACTTCACCGGCGGGGAATTCGTTCTCACCGAACAGCGCCCCCGGATGCAGAGCCGCGCTGAGGTCGTGCCGCTGCGCCAGGGCGATGCCGTCGCCTTCGCCGTTCACCACCGCCCGGTACGCGGCACCCACGGCGACTACCGCGTCAACATGCGTCACGGCGTCAGCACGGTTCGAACCGGTCAACGGCATACGCTGGGGATCATTTTCCATGATGCGAGGTAGGGACCGCCGCCAGATGGGGGATGGCGGCTGTCCCTGTGCGACGTCGGTGCGATACTACGTCAGCCGGGCCGATATGCCGCCGTCGGCCAGCATAGGGGTTCCCGTCACGAAGCTCGCGCGATCGGACAGGAGAAAGAGGGCGACTTGCGCGATCTCGTCGGCTGTCGCCATCCGTTTCATCGGATGCAGGCCGGCAATGAAGTCCAGCACCTGCGGGTTGCCTTCGCCCCCGGCCGGCGTGATGGTGCCGCCCGGCAGCAGCGCGTTGACGCGAATGCCCTCTGCCGCATGATCCGACGCCAGCGACCGGACGAGCCCGATCAGGCCCGCCTTGGACGCCGCATAGGCCCCCATTCCCGGCATGCCGCCGTTGCTGAAGCCGACAAAGGACGATGTGAACACGATTGCGCCCTGCCCCCGCTTTTGCATCGCCGGGATCTGCGCCTTCGCGGCCCAGAAGGCGGCCGTCAGATTGACCGCGATGACATCGTGCCAGTTGTCGGGTTCCATGTCCGGGACAGGCCCCATCTCTCCGACGATGCCGGCATTGTTGAAGGCGCCGTCCAGCGCGCCGAACTCCCTCAACGCGCGATCGACAAGCGCTCCGGCATAGCCTTCGTCCTTCACATCGCCCGCGAGACAGACGGCCCGGCCATTGCCCCGATTGATCGACGCCGCAAGAGTTTCGAGTTCCGCCGACCGGCGCGCTCCAAGCATCACCCTGGCGCCCTCGGCGGCGAACCGGACGGCCGCTGCCGCGCCGATGCCGCTGCTCGCCCCTGTAACGATGATCGATTTGCCTTTCAGTTCCATGATCCGTCTCCTCTGAACATTGGATCATGGCTGTCTAGCGTCGGGCGGGCCGAGCGGCCTCCTGTTCCTTGCCTTCGAAAGAAACCGTCGCCCCGTGCCGCCGCTTGCCGCGCGAGGGACATTCCCCTGAAGCTGTAGTCAGACGATACCGTGCTGCTTCAGAAGCGCCTGCTCGTCGCCTGATACCCAGCCGAAGACCTTCGCTTCGCCGTCCAGAATCTGGACGAGGTAGTGAACATCAAAATCTATCGCCGTCTCGGGCAGGTCCTTGCGGGCATATGTCGCCGTCCAGGCGACATGAGCCACACAATGGCATTCGTCTATCGGAGAGACGCGGACATGCCGAAGCCGCATCCCCTTGGTGCCTATGGCCCGATAGTGCGCATATCCTCGCACCATGACCTGCCTGAACCGATCGTCGTTCTTCCCGGACATGACCCCGGCAGGCGAAGCGGCGATGAAGTCCGAGGCATACAACGATGCGGCCTCATCCATGTCCACCTCCCCCTCCAGAGACTGCCTGAAAAAGCTCTCATATCGCTCGAACAGCTTTCTTACGGCTTTATCCATCAGGCGTTCCCTCCGAATGTGGTCTGGGCTTGTCGGGCCGGTTTGACGGCGTTCGACAGAGAGGCCAACGGCCCCTTCGGGCTCCCCGTGCCACCCGGCCCGATGTCACTCGACAGTGGGCGATGCGGATATGGCCAACATGGGGCCGATGAAGCCATTTCACCCCCTCCGATCATCGGCGAGCGCGGCACGAAGGGGCCAGTTCGCCGATGGTCGGGTCGCGGACCTTCGCCCTTGCGTGTCGCCTTGGCTCTTGCTCCTCGAGTTACTGGAGGAAGTAGCCTGTGGCCATCGATCGATCAAGAGCGGAGCATCGACCATGAAACCCATGACCGCAGCACTCATCCTCGGAGGCGCCGGCCTTGGCATGTTCGCTGGGGCGAGCGGAACGGCCTATGTCCCGGCGGGTATGGCTATCGCCGCCGGGGTCGGGGCGTTTGCCTGGCATGCGATGCGGCGCCGTCGACCCCCGGCATGCTTGCCTGCGTCCTCCTGCGGGTGCGCATCTTCTTCCACGCAAACGAATGAAAATGAAGCAGCGGAGGAGGCAATTGCCTGCACGCTCCAGACGGAGGACTTCAAGAGCCGCGCCGTCTGGATCAGAGGCATCGCCGAGCGGCATCTGAAGAAGTTCATGCGCTCCCCGCTGACGCTCCATCTCCTCTACGAACCGGAAGCGGCGGACGACATGCGCGAGATGGTGCGCAAGGAGCAGGAATGCTGCGCCTTTCTGCGCTTCGACCTGTCGGTCGCCGACGACGCGGTCCATCTCCTGATCACCGCACCGGAGGCGGCACGGGAAGCCGCCGACATGCTCTTCGACCATTTCGTACCGGACTTAGAGCCCGTTGAGGCAACCTGAACAAGAAGAAGCCAACCATGATGAAGGTCTGGAACGGGCACAGCACGCCCTGTGGCGGAAACGCATCGTCGCTGCTGCGGCCCTCCCGCTGGTGCGCTGGGGTCCTGAGTTGTCATTCAGTGACCGAAGGATGCTGTCCCAAAAGCTGCCGCTCCGGAAGCTGCGGCATTGTTCGGACCGGAATGTCCGTGATGCGGGATTGGGCGGTCATTGATCGGCTTATGACAAGACTTCAATGAAACCCGAGACGGCCTTCCCGACGTTCTCCAGTCGCGCCAAAGCTGCCCCGTTCAGTGCAAGTGCAACAGATGCTCCTATCACGCGCCGGATTTGCATGCGACATGCATGCGACAGGCTGGAGAATTCGGGCGGGACGATTGCGGTGATCGCGCCGTCGCTCGGCTATGAATCCGAGGGCGCCTTCAGCACGGCGTTCAAGCGGGTCATGGGCTGTGCGCCGCGGCAGTATGGACGCAGGCCAAGGCCGATCATCGTTGCGCCGAGCATCGACGACCCTCCGGAATAGATGCGTGACAGCGAGGCGCCCCGACCGATCCATTGACCGGCCGTTCCGGTTCGCGTGCATTGATCGTCAGCGTCAAACGCGCCAGATGCACGCGACCGTGCTCGAACTCCGCGGAGCCGACCCGTCTGTAGAAAACCACCCCGGACCGCGGCAGGTCAAGTATCGCCAGGAATGCGGGCGATGACCTTGATTTCGAAGTCGAAGCCGGCGAGCCAGTTGACGCCGATCGCGGTCCAGTTCGGATAGGGTGCCTGTGGGAAGATCTCGTTCTTCACGGCCATGACGGTTTCGAACTGGTTTTCAGGGTCCGTGTGGAAAGTCGTGACGTCGACGATGTCGTCGAAGGTGCACCCCCCTGCCGCGAGCGTCGCCTTCAGATTGGCGAAGGCCAGTCGGACCTGCGCGGCAAAGTCCGGTTCCGGCGAGCCATCGGAACGGCTGCCGACCTGGCCGGAAACGAACAACAGATCGCCGGACCGGATTGCGGCGGAATAGCCATGCGCCTCGTAAAGAGCGTGGCGATTTGCGGGGAAGACAGCATCGCGTTGCGCCATGTCGTGGTCCTTTCATATACCACCGTCCCGCGCGAAACCGGTTGCGGCATCGCGGGCAGGATTGCACATATGCGACGCAATTTTATATACGCCGCGTATGTGAAATAGGTATATACGCAGCGTATGTCAACCTGGATACGTTGCGTATCTGAAATGAAAGGTGAGCGATGGCACGAAA
>NZ_JBSEFH010000015.1:0-164741 GCF_053570585.1 Pseudochelatococcus sp. B33
CCCCCCCCCCCCCCCCCCAGGGGGTCATGAGCACGTCGGCGGCGGAATGACGCCGCGCTGCGGCAGCGGCGCTCGTGGATCTGGCTGCTGCACTTTCCTGCGTTACTGCACTTGCCCGCGCTTGACGCCGAAGCCGGGAATGTCGCACCGGCATGGCGATCCGCTGCGCAGCGGGCCCGCCGGGCAGGCCCCGCGCGAGGTCACGCACACGCCGCCGCGCGGCGGCCCCTGCCGCCAGCCTTGACGCGGCGGAGGCGGTCCGCCCCAGCCCGGAGGCGGGGGCGGAGGCGGGCGCCCCCAGCCGGGAGGAGGCGGAGGGGGCCGTCCCCAGCCGGGCGGCGGCCTGTCGTCCCAGCGATCGCCGCGGCGATCACCGTAATATTGCGCATCGGCGACGCCGGCCGACAGCAGGACGACAGCCGCTGCCGCAACAACAAACAATACAGAACGATGTCTCAACGGATCCCCCTGTGGCAATCCTTCGGCACAATACCTCGAACAACCAATGCGGATACCTGCCTGCCTGTTCCAAATAACACGTTCCGCCCGCATTATGACGTTTCCGGGGCGGACGCAACGTTTGGCGGAGTTTCCCCGCGCGAAAGCGACCTCGCGCGCGGGCGGCGACCGGCGCCCACCATAGCGATGCGCGCTTGCCTGTAGCTAACGCGCCCGATAAATCATAAGCATGGAAGCGTGAAAGCAAGACGATGAGCGACAAGGAAATCCCCCGTCAAACGGATGCCGCCGGCGAGGTCGCGGGTCCCGATCTGGCGCGGGGCGATCGGCTGCTGCGGCTGCTCGCGCTCGACGAAAACGACCTCGACGTGATCTCGGCCCATCTGCAGGATGCGCTCGTGCGGCGCGCCGACCTGCATTATTTCCCCACCGAGCGGCGCTTCGTGCTGGCCGTGCAGCGCTTCGACTGGGAGCGCGAGGCGAAAGCCCAGCCGCAACGGCGGCTGACCGCGCTGCATTTCGAACAGGTGCGTGCCGTGCGCCATCGCCATCTGGGCAAGGCGCCGGACGCCCTCCACACGCTTCTCGCCGTCTGTTTCGTGGAAGGCGAGAAGCCCTCGGGCGCCATTCTGCTGGAATTCGCCGACGGCGCGGCGATCATGCTTGACGTCGAGTGCATCGAGGCGCAACTGAAAGACCTTGGCCCGGTGTGGAACGTCGAGGCGCGACCGTCGCACGGACAAGTGGAGGGTGAGGATGCCGGTGAGGCTTGACACGCGCGCGGACGGGTTCGAGACGGCCTTCAGGTCATTGCTGGCGGCGAAACGGGAAGTCTCGGAAGACGTTGACGCCGTCGTGCGCGACATCATCGCCGATGTCGCCGCGCGTGGCGACGCCGCGCTCATCGACTACACCGCGCGCTTCGACGACCAGACGCTCACGCCCGCAACGCTCCGCATCGCGCCGGCCGAGATCGAGGCGGCGGTCGCCGCCTCCCCGCCCGAGGCGCTGGCGGCGCTCGAACTCGCCAGGGCGCGCATCGAGGCCTACCACCTCAGGCAGAAGCCGCAGGACGAGCGCTTCACCGATGCGGCGGGCGTGACCGCCGGCTGGCGCTGGACGGCCATCGAATCGGTGGGGCTTTACGTGCCGGGCGGCACCGCGAGCTATCCCTCGTCCGTGCTCATGAACGCCGTGCCGGCGCGCGTCGCCGGCGTGCCGCGCATCGTCATGGTCGTGCCGACACCCGGCGGGGCCGTCAACCCGCTGGTGCTGGCGGCGGCGCATGTCGCGGGCGTCGACGAGATCTACCGCATCGGCGGCGCGCAGGCGGTGGCCGCGCTCGCTCACGGAACGGAGACGATCGCGCCGGTGGCCAAGATCGTCGGACCAGGCAACGCCTATGTCGCCGCCGCCAAGCGGCGCGTGTTCGGGCTCGTGGGCATCGACATGATCGCCGGCCCCTCCGAAGTGCTCATCCTGGCAGACGCAGAAGCCAATCCAGAATGGGTCGCGGCCGACCTGCTCGCCCAGGCGGAGCACGATACCGCCGCCCAGTCCATCCTGATCACCGACAGCAAGGCGCTGGCGGAGGCGGTCGCTGAAGCCGTCGAGGGCCAGTTGCACACCCTGCCGCGCGCGGCCATCGCCCGCAAGAGCTGGGAGGATTTCGGCGCGATCATCCTCGCGCCCTCGCTCACTGATGCCATTCCGCTCGTCGACCGGATCGCGCCCGAACATCTCGAGATCGAGGCGCGGGACGCCGAGGAGCTGGCGGCACGGGTGCGCAATGCGGGCGCGATCTTCCTCGGCCAGTACACGCCCGAGGCGGTGGGCGACTACGTCGGCGGCCCCAACCACATCTTGCCGACGGCGCGCTCGGCGCGGTTCGCCTCGGGGCTCGGCGTGCTCGATTTCGTGAAGCGCACCTCCATCCTCCACTGCACCGCCGAGGCGCTGCGCGCCATCGGGCCGGCCGCGATCGCCCTGGGTGAAACGGAGGGGCTGCAGGCGCATGCCCGTTCCGTCGGCATCCGGCTCAATCTCTGACGGCCGGCACATGCGAACGGACGAGCCCATGAACCGAAAGGCAGGGTCGTGACCAGCGCGGACGACGACAATCGCCGGCGCCTCGTCGCCGTGACGCTCGACGAGGCGTCTCTGGGGCGCGGCAATCCGGATCAGGAGCACGAGCGCGCCATCGCCATCTGGGACATCGTGGAGGAGAATTCCTTCTCCGTCACCGGCCACGAGGGCGGCCCCTATGCGCTGCATCTGTCGCTCGTGGACCGCAAGCTGCTGCTGGAGATCCGGCTGGCCGACGGCTCGCCGGTGGTGGCGCATTTCCTGTCGCTGACGCCGTTCCGGCGCGTCATCAAGGACTACGAGCTGATCTGCGAAAGCTATTACGCCGCCATCCGCACCGCCACGCCCTCCCAGATCGAGGCCATCGACATGGGACGGCGCGGACTGCACGACGAGGCGTCGGAACTGCTGCGCGAGCGGCTCGCGGGCAAGGTCGACGTCGATTTCGACACCGCAAGGCGCCTGTTCACCCTGCTGTTCGCCCTGCACTGGAAAGGCTGACATGGGGGACGGGGACAAGGGCGGCGACGCCGTAGGATCCAAAACCCCTCCCGGCAACACGGCAGCAGCGCCGCGCCGCGTCCAGTCCGTCCTCTTCATGTGCGCGCTCAACGCGGTTCGCTCGCCCATGGCCGAGGGCCTCGCCCGCCACTACTTCGGCCGCTCGCTCTACGTCGCCTCGGCCGGCGTGCGGCCGGAGGAGGTCGACCCCTTCGCCCTCGCGGTCATGGAGGAGATCGGCATCGACATGAGCGGGCACAGGCCGCGGACGCTGCAGGAGCTGGAGGACACCGGCTTCGACCTCATCGTCACCCTGTCGCCGGAAGCCCATCATCAGGCCATGGAACTGACCCGCACCCTCGCCGTCGACGTCGAATACTGGCCGACCTTCGATCCCACCGCCGTGCAAGGCTCGCGGGAGCAGCGCCTCGACGCCTACCGCTCGGTGCGGGATGGGCTCACACAGCGCATCACCGAGCGTTTCGGCGGCTGAGGCACGGACGATCGGCAGAACGATATAAATATATCTTTATATACCGACTTGACCGGCCGATTTTATCTGCCATAGTGCCGCAGTCGTGGTTCTTCACGGCGGCGGACGTCACGCCTCCGCGGCCGTGGAGCCAAGAGGGAATCCGGTGAAGCAGCCTGTCGGTCAGGCGCTGAACCCGGAGCTGCACCCCGCAACTGTAAGCAGTGAGCATACGCCCAATTCGTGTCACTGATGGTTCCATCGGGAAGGCCGGGCGCGTGCGTTGACCTGCGAGCCAGGAGACCTGCCATGACGCAGCAACGTCCTCGGGCGGGGTCCCCGGTGGTCGCCGATCGCGGTGCTTCGCGGGCCTGTCCCGTGGAGTCGCTGCGCGCGTCCGCTCGGCCTTTTGCCCCCCAATTGAAGGGGTTTAGCCGATGTCTTCTTCTCCTGTTTCCGTGGGCGCCCTTGGCGTCCCCCGCATTGGTCCGCGCCGCGAGCTGAAAGCAGCGCTGGAAAACTACTGGTCCGGCAAGATCGGCCAGGATGACCTGATCGAAGCCGCCTCCGGCCTGCGCGCCGCGAGCTGGGCGCGCCAGCACGGCGCCGGCGTCACGCTCATTCCGTCGAACGACTTCTCGTTCTACGACCAGGTGCTCGACACGGCGGTCACGGTCGGGGCCATTCCCGAAGCCTATGGCTGGAAGGGCGGGCCGGTCGCGCTCGATACCTATTTCGCGCTCGCGCGCGGCACGCAGGGAGAACCGGAAGCCTGTGCCGTGCATGGAGAGGCGCACGCGCACGGCAGCTCTGCCGGCGGCCTGCCGGCGCTGGAGATGACCAAGTGGTTCGACACCAACTATCACTATCTGGTGCCGGAATTCGTGCGCGGCCAGACCTTCGAGCTCGCCTCGACCAAGGTCATCGACGAGTTCCGCGAGGCCAAGGCGCTCGGCTACCACACGCGCCCGGTGCTGGTCGGGCCGGTGACCTTCCTCAAGCTCGGCAAGAGCCGCGTTGAGGGCGTCGATCCGCTCACGCTGCTGCCGGGCCTGCTGCCGGTCTATGCCGAGATCCTGCGCCGCCTCTCCGCCCATGGCGCGGACTGGGTGCAGATCGACGAGCCGATTCTCGCGCTCGATCTCGACGACGCCGCCCGCGCGGCGATCGCCTCGGCCTACGAATTCTTCGCCCGCGCCGTGCCGGGCCTCAGGATCCAGTTGACGAGCTATTTCAACGCCTACAGCGACAACCTCGCCACCGCGCTCTCGCTGCCGGTGGCGGGTCTCCACCTCGACCTCGCGCGCGCGCCGCAAGAGCTCGACAGGGTGGTGTCGCAGGCTCCCGCCGGTCTGGTGCTGTCACTCGGCGTCATCGACGGCCGCAACGTCTGGCGCGCCGATCTGCCGGCGATCCTCGACCGCATCGAGCCCGTGGCGGCGCGGCGCGGCACCGATCACCTGATCGTCTCGACCTCGTGCTCGCTGCTGCACGTGCCCTACGACCTCGCTTACGAGACCGGCCTCGACGACGAGCTGAAGAGCTGGCTCGCCTTCGCCGCGCAGAAGCTCGACGAGCTCGTCGTCCTCGGCCGGGCGCTCTCGGAAGGCCGCGACGCCGTCAGGGACGAACTCGCCGCCGCCGGCGCCGCTGCCGCCTCACGGCGCACGTCGGCGCGTATCCACAACCCGCAGGTTGCCGCCCGTCTTGCCGCCGTCAGGCCCGAGGACAGCCGCCGCCAGCACCCCTTCCACGAGCGCCGCGAGGCGCAGCACCAGGCGCTGAACCTGCCGCTGTTCCCGACGACGACCATCGGCTCCTTCCCGCAGACGAGCGAGGTGCGCAAGGCGCGCGCCGCCCATACGCGCGGCGAGCTGGACGACGCCGGCTACGAGGCCTTCCTGCGCAAGGAGACGGAAAGCGCCGTGCGCTGGCAGGAGGAGATCGGCATCGACGTGCTGGTGCACGGCGAGTTCGAGCGCAACGACATGGTGCAGTACTTCGGCGAGCTGCTCGACGGCTACGCCTTCACCCGCAACGGCTGGGTGCAGAGCTACGGCTCGCGCTGCGTGCGGCCGCCGATCATCTTCGGCGACGTCTCGCGCCCGAAGCCCATGTCGGTGGAATGGACGGCCTATGCCCAGTCGCTGACGGACAAGCCCCTGAAGGGGATGCTCACCGGCCCGATCACCATGCTGCAATGGTCGTTCGTGCGCGATGACGTGCCGCGCGAGACGGTCAGCCGCCAGATCGCGCTGGCGCTGCGCGACGAGGTGGCGGATCTCGAGGCCGCCGGCATCCGGGTCATCCAGATCGACGAGCCGGCGATCCGCGAGGGCCTGCCGCTGCGCAAGGCCGACTGGCCGGCCTATCTCGCCTGGGCGGTGGAGAGCTTTCGTCTGTCGTCCTCGGGCGTGCGCGACGAGACGCAGATCCACACCCACATGTGCTACTCGGAGTTCAACGACATCATCGACGCCATCGGCGCGCTCGACGCCGACGTGATCTCCATCGAGACCTCGCGCTCGAAGATGGAGCTGCTCGACGCCTTCGTCGACTACCGCTATCCGAACGAGATCGGGCCGGGCGTGTACGACATCCACTCGCCGCGCGTGCCCACCACCGCCGAGATCGAGGAGCTGCTGCTCAAGGCGAGGGAAAGCCTCGCGCCAGAGCAGATCTGGGTCAACCCGGACTGCGGCCTGAAAACCCGCAAGTGGGAGGAGGTGCGCCCGGCGCTGGTCAATCTGGTGACGGCGGCCAAGCACCTGCGGGCGCAAGCGAGCGGGTAAAACTGCGCCGCAAGCGGGGCCGCCGGGCTACTCGGCGGCCTGTTCGCGCAGCTCGCGCGGGAGCGGGAAGAACACGCTCTCGTCGGCGGTCGAGACCTGCTCGACCGCCACCTCGAAGCGCTCGGCGAAGGCGTCGATGATCTCCTCGACCAGGATCTCGGGCGCGGAGGCGCCCGCCGTGAGCCCCAGCCGGCGGATGTCGCCGAACAGCGACCAGTCGATGTCCTCGGCCCGCAGGACGAGACGAGCGACCTTGCAGCCGGCCCGTTCCGCCACCTCGCGCAGGCGCTGGGAGTTGGAGGAATTGGGCGAGCCCACGACGATCATCGCGTCGACCTGCGGCGCCACCCGCTTCACCGCCTCCTGCCGGTTGGTGGTGGCGTAGCAGATGTCCTGCTTGTGCGGCGACACGATGTCCGAGAAGCGCTCCTTGAGCGCCGCGACGATGCCCGCCGTGTCGTCGACCGACAGCGTCGTCTGGGTGACGTAGGCGAGTTCCCTGCCGTCGGGCGGGACGATGCGGGCCACGTCCTCCACCGTCTCGATCAGCGTGATCGCGCCCTCGGGCAACTGGCCCATGGTACCGACGACCTCCGGATGGCCGGCGTGGCCGATGAGCACGATATGGCGGCCGCGCTTGTGGTGGATCTCGGCCTCGCGATGCACCTTGGTGACAAGCGGGCAGGTCGCGTCGATGGCGAAGAACCGCCGTTCGGTCGCCTCGGCCGGCACCGCCTTCGGCACGCCGTGGGCCGAAAAGATCACCGGCGCGTCCGTGTCCGGGATCTCGTCGAGCTCGTCCACGAAGACGGCGCCCTTGCGGCGCAGGCTCTCGACCACGTATTTGTTATGGACGATCTCGTGCCGGACATAGACGGGCGGGCCGTAGATCGCGAGCGCCTTCTCGACCGCGTCGATGGCGCGCACCACGCCGGCACAGAATCCGCGCGGGGCGCAGATCAGCACGTCCAGCGGCGGCTTGTCCGCGCTGCGGGCCTCGACGGACGAGATGTTGGCGACGGGCATCGGTCACTCTTCCCATTGACGCGGCGCAGTTCCGGAAGCTCAGGATGTGTGCGGCGATTGCGGGTTTCTGTCAAGTCGCTTGCGGATCCGCCCTGCCGGCCGGTACGGCGGGGAGCACGGCCGTCGTGCCGGATCGCAGGTCGCCGCCGGTGTAGACGCGCACGCAGTTGCGCCCTTCGTGCTTCGCCCGGTAAAGCGCGGCATCGGCGGCGCGCATCAGATCCTCCAGATCATAGCCGACGCGTTGCGTGGAGGCGACGCCGGCGCTGATGGTGACGTCGCGGACCGCCTCGCCCTCGCCCAGGCGATAGTCCTTCATGGTCCGCCTGATGCGCTCCATGATGCCGACGGCGTCGCGCTCCTGCGCCGTCTGCAGGATGCACAGGAACTCCTCCCCGCCGACGCGGAACAGGTGGTCCGTGGGGCGCAGCTTCAGCGTCGCGCGCTCGGCGAACACGCGCAGCACGGTGTCGCCGATGAAATGTCCGAACGTGTCGTTGATCTGCTTGAAGTGATCGAGATCGATGACGGCGACGCACACCGGCTGCCCGGTCATCGCCTGACGCCGCAGGATGCGCTCCGCATGCATGTTCAGCGCCCGCCTGTTGCCCAGCCCCGTGAGCGGATCGATCAGCGTCTGGGCCCGCTGCTCACCCTCGAGCCGCTCCTTGGTCAGCGAGAGCATGAGATAGGTTGCCGCCACATGACCCATGGTGCTCAGCAGCGTCAGCAGCGGCACCCACTCCGCGCCCGATGCATGCCCCATGCCCACCAGGGCGGCGACGTCGATCAGCCGGCGCGTGACGACCAGTATGCTGTTGACGCATATGATCGTGAACAGCGCCATGCGCGAGGGCAGATATTCGCCCCTGCCGCGCCACAGCTCCAGCGCCGCCAGCATCGAATAGATGAAGGGGATGAGCCCGACGGCCAGCACTCGCGCCTCGCCGCTGTCGTTGAATACCGTGACGATGACGAGCCAGACGACGCCGCCTGCCGCCGCGCGTCCCGCCAGCAAGGGCCGCCTCTCGAACAGGCGCATCGCCATCCAGGCCAGGCCGTAGGAGAAGAAGATCACCGTGTAGCCGAGATCGACGTATAACGGGTCGGCGTGGCGCGCGCCGCCGCCCATCAGGCCAAGCCCCAGCGCCCCCCCGGCATAGCTCGCGCCCAGGAACAGCAACTCGCGGTTGATGCGGTTGTTGAACCACGAAAACAGCAGCAGCAGGCCGAGCAGCAGGCCGAAAAGGACGACAACGACCCGCAGCGTGGTATCATCCAGTTGCATCGCACGCGTATCCTGCACGAAGAGGAAAGTACCAGTCTGCCCCGCCAAACCGAATCGTATATATCGCGCCAATGATGGCAACACGAAGCCATAAATGTCGCAACGTTATGACATTTATATCGCATCCGGATCGACCCGCAGTCCGGTGCGGCAGGTTCCGGAGACGATGCATCGGCCTACTCGCCCGCCTCCGACTGCGCGTGACGGAAGGGATGCGCCGGATAGACGCCGAGGATGCGCACCTCGCGGGAGAAGAACGCCAGTTCCTCCAGCGCCAGTTTCAGCGGCCGCTCGTCGGGATGGCCGTCGACCTCGGCGTAGAACTGGGTCGCGAAGAAGCGCCCTCCCACCATGTAGCTCTCCAGCTTGGTGAGGTTGAGACCGTTGGTGGCGAAGCCGCCCAGCGCCTTGTAGAGAGCGGCGGGCACGTTGCGCACGCGGAAGATGAAACTGGTGATGATCGGCCCCGCCGCGGGCGACGCCCACCGCGCGTCGCGCGCCAGCAGCACGAAGCGGGTGGTGTTGTTGCTTTCGTCCTCCACGTCCCGCCCCAGATTGACGAGGCCGTAGATGTCGCCGGCAAGCTGCGGCGCGAGCGCGGCCTGTGTCGGATCGTTCCACTCCGCCACCATGCGCGCCGCCCCCGCCGTGTCCTGGGCCACGACCGCCTTGAGGCCGAGCGAGCGGATGATCTGGCGGCACTGCCCGAGCGCGTGGATGTGGCTGTGCACGGTGGTTAGGGTTTCGCGCGTCGCCCCCTTGGGCGCGAGAAGCTGGAAGCGGATGGGCAGAAAATGCTCGCCCACGATATGCAGCCCCGATTCCGGCAGCAGATGGTGGATGTCCGCCACGCGCCCGGCGATGGAGTTCTCGATCGGGATCATGCCGAGCCCGGCCTCACCGGAGGAGATCGCGGCGAGCGCGTCCTCGAAGGTCGCGCACGCGAGCGGCGCCCAGTCCGGAAAGACCTCGTGAGCGGCGATGTGGGAGTTCGCCCCCGGCTCGCCCTGATACGAAATGACTTTGGGCGCCAGGTCGGCTTGCAGCACCTGATCGATCGACACGGTCATGAGAGATTGTTCCCTGTCAGAATGGCGCGGGCGCGGGCGCGGTCGAGGTCGGCGGGCGTGTCGACGCCCAGCGGCACGTCGTCGACGATCGCGACGTCGATGCGCATGCCGTTCTCCAGCGCCCGGAGCTGTTCGAGCTTCTCGCGTTCCTCCAGCGCGGAGGGTGCGAGCGACACGAAGCGGGCCAGCGCCGCGCGGCGATAGGCGTAGAGACCGATGTGGTGATAGAGCGGCCCCTCCCCCCACGGCGCGGTGGCGCGGGTGAAGTAGAGGGCGCGCAGCCGGCCGCCGGCCAGGGGGCTGCCCACCACTTTGACGACGCTCGGCGCGGTCCGCTCCTCCTCGCGCGTGATGAGCGCGGCGAGCGTGGCGATGTCGACGGCCGGGTCGCCGAGGGGGCCGAGCGCCGCACCGATGATTTTTGGATCGATGGTCGGCAGATCGCCCTGCACGTTGATGACGACATCGTGAATGCCGCGCGGGTCGATCGCCGCCACCGCCTCGTGAATCCGGTCGGAACCGGAAGGGTGATCGGCGCGCGTGAGGACCGCGCGCCCGTCCGCCGCCTCGACCGCATCGGCGACCGCCTGCGAATCAGTCGCCACGACGACGGGGCCGATGTCCGCTGCCTCGGCCCGGCGCAGCACGTGGACGATCATTGGCAGACCGCCGATATCCGCCAGCGGCTTGCCGGGCAGGCGGGAGGCTTCGAGGCGGGCGGGAATGACAACCAGGGGGGAGGGCATCGAACACCTTATGGATGCGGCAGCAGCAAGCTTGCCGCGCTTGCAGCGCAGAAACACCCTTGGCACACAATAATCAAGTGCCGCGAGGATTTTGTCGTTTATACGAGTTGCAAAGTAGCGGGCAAAACGGGTAAGCATGCGCTGTTGCGCGCGTGCGGGACCGGCAGGCCCCCGACGCCTATTGACATGTCGACCGGAGCCGTAGACCGATGGATTCATTCGAGCTCAACAAGATTGCCGGGGCGGTGCTCGGCACCCTTCTCTTCGTGATGGGCCTCGGCGTGCTTTCAAGCATCATCTTCAACCCGGTCATTCCGCTCGTTCCGGGCTACGATCTGCCGGGCGGCGAGGAAGGTGGCGCGGGCGCAGGCGCTCCCGCCGCTGCCGCGGTGGAGCCGATCTCGGTGCGCCTCGCCAGCGCCGACCCCGCGCGCGGCGAGAGGGCCATCGCCAAGTGCAGGGCCTGCCACAACTTCGCCGAGGGCGCCGGCTCCAAGGTCGGTCCGGATCTCTACGACGTCGTCAACCGCGACATCGGCTCAGTCGGCGGTTTCGGCTATTCCAACGCGATGAAGGCCCATGCCGAAGCGGGCGACAAGTGGACCTACGACGCGCTCGACCACTTCATCCAAAGCCCCAAGGCCTTCGCGCCCGGCACCATCATGGCGTTCGCCGGCGTGCCGAAGGCCGAGGAACGCGCCGACATCATTGCCTACCTGCGCACGCTCTCGGAGAGCCCCGCGCCCCTGCCCGAGCCGGAGGCCGCAGCACCTGCCGAGGGAGAGGACGCAGCCCCCACTGATGGCGAGCAACCGCAGCCGGCGCAGTAAGCCGGCGCCCCGGCGCCGACGACAGGGACGATGCTCCGGCCATGCCGGAGCATTCTTTTTTGGACAGGATCAGAAGCGGTCGAGCAGGCCAAAGCCGATCATCGCCGCCGTCAGCAGCGGGCGCCGCAGCCATCGCCCGCCCGGCAGCGGCGGCACCGGCAGGGCGGCGAGATGCCGGAAGCGCTCGTCGTCGCCCATGATGGCTTGGGCGACGATCCGCCCGGTATAGGGGCCGAGCATCACGCCCTGGCCGGAGAAGCCGGATGCGGCATAGAGTCCCACCTCCGGCCGACGCACGAACGGCAGGCGGGTCGCGGTGATGCCGAGCCGGCCGCCCCAGCCGTGAGCTATGGGCGCGTCCGCGAGCTGCGGATAGAGCCCGAGCATGCGACCGCGCACCCGGCGGGCGAAATCGTCGGGCAGGCTGTCGCCATAGCTCTCGCCGCCGCCGAAGATAATGCGGTCGTCGTCCGTGCGGCGGAAATAGTTGACCACGTAGCGCGTGTCGGACGCCGCGATCCTGCCGGACAGGACCGATCCCGCCAGCGCCGCCTCCAGCGGGGCGGTCGCGATCATGAAATTCACCAGCGGCATGACGTGGGCCGCCACGAGCTCCGACAGGGCGCCGAGCGATCCGTCGCCGGTCAGCAGCACCGATCGCGCCCGCACGGCACCGGCATCCGTGACCACGCGCCAGCTGCCGCCCTCGGGCGCGACGCGCACCACGCGCGAGCCCTCGTGAAGGCGCGCGCCCGCCTCCTCCGCCGCCCGCGCCAGACCACGCGTCAGCGCCAGCGGGTCGAGATGCCCGCCGTGGGGATTGAACACACCCCCGAAGGCGCCGCGCATGCGGGTGTACTTTTCGATTGCCGCCCCTTCCAGCACTTCGAGGCCGGCGACGCCGTAGCGGCGCGTCAGGTGCCCGGCCTCCTCTGCCAGCGCGCGGAAGTGGCGCGGCCGGTGGGCGATGGCGAGCAGCCCCGACCGGAAGCCGCAATCGATGGCATGCGCGCCGATCACCTCGTGCAGCCACAGCCGCGCCTCCTCGGCGATGTCCCACAGGGCGCGGGCGCGCTCATGGCCGACGCGCGCCTCCAGCCATGCCTGATCGCGCCGCTGGCCGGGATGCACCTGTCCGCCGTTGACGCCCGACGCGCCGCCGCCGACCTGCGCCGCCTCGACGACGCGCACGTCCGCGCCCGCCTGCGCCAGGGTCAGCGCCGCGCCGAGACCGGTGAAGCCCGCGCCGACGATGCAGACGTCGGCAGCGAGGTCGCCGGCGACGGCCGGCCGTGGCGCGGCCGTGTCCGGGCGCACCGCATAGAGGTTCGTGAGGGAGGAAGGGGCCATCGGCCGTCGGTCCGGAATGGGAGGGGCAGAAGGAAGGTATGCGTACCGGATGCCGGAGAAAAGGACCGGGGGCGACCACACCCCCTGCCCGGCTTACACGTTGAGCAGCAGGTATTCCCGCTCCCACGGGCTGATGACCTGCATGAAGGTCTCGTATTCGGTGCGCTTGACCGCCGAATAGGTCTTCACGAAGCTCTCGCCCAGGATCTCGATGAGCGGCTCGCATTCGCCGAGCTCGATCACCGCCTCCAGAATGCCGCGCGGCAGATCGAAGTCGAGGTTGTAGGCGGAGCCGGTGACCGGCTCGCCGGGCTGCAATCCCGCCTCGATGCCGAGATAGCCGCAGGCGAGTGTCGCCGCGACAGCGAGATAGGGATTGGCGTCCGACGAGGGCACCCGGTTCTCGACGCGCCGCGCGCCCGGATCGGACGGCGGGATGCGCAGGCCGGTGGTGCGGTTGTCGTAGCCCCAGCGCACGTTGATGGGCGCGGTCGAGTTGCGGGTCAGCCGGCGGTAGGAATTGACATAGGGCGCGAGCATCGACATCGCCGCCGGCAGATAGGTCTGCAGCCCGGCGATGAAGGAGAAGAACGCCGGCGAGGGCGTGCCGTCCTCGTTCGAGAACAGGTTGCGGCCGGTCTTCGTATCGATCACCGAGGTGTGGATGTGCATGGCGGAGCCCGGCTGGCGCGCGATGGGCTTGGCCATGAACGTGGCGTACATGTCGTGCTGCAGCGCCGCCTCGCGGATGGTACGCTTGAACAGGAATACCTGATCGGCGAGATCGAGCGGGTGGCCGTGGCGCAGGTTGATCTCCATCTGCCCCGCCCCCTCCTCGTGGATGAGCGCGTCGATGGCGAGGCCCTGCGCCTCGGAATAGTCGTAGATGTCCTCGAACAGGTCGTCGAACTCGTTCACCGCCGAGATGGAATAGGCCTGACGCCCGATCTCCGGCCGGCCCGAGCGGCCGATCGGCGGCTCCAGCGGATAGTCCGGATCGGTGTTGCGCTTGACGAGGTAGAACTCGATCTCGGGCGCGACCACGGGCTCCCAGCCGTTGCGGCGGTAGAAGTCGAGCACGCGCTTCAGCACCTGCCGGGGGGCGTTCTCCAGCGGGCGGCCGTCGCGGTGGTACGCGTCGAGAATGACCTGCGCCGTGGGGTCCGAGGCCCACGGCACCGCCGTGAGGGTCGAGAAATCCGGCCGCAGCACGAGATCGCCGTCGGCGGGCATCTCCTGCTGCAGCACCTCGTCCGGGTAGTCGCCGGCGATGGTCTGGTAGAAGATCGCGCCCGGCAGGCTCATCATCGGGTTGCCGAGGAACTTTTCCGCCGGCATCACCTTGCCGCGCGCCACGCCCGCCTGATTGGCGACGAAGCACTCGATCTCCTCGATGCCGCCGCGTTCCATGAAGGCGCGCGCCTCCTCGAGATCGGCCGCGCCGCGCAGCTTGCGGCCGAGCCTCTGTGATGTTTTCTTCCTCGTCATCCCTCACCCGATCCGCTCGTGTCGACAACCGCCGCTCCGCTCTTGCCGACAACCGCCGCGCAGCAGTAATCGCCGCGACGGCGGATCTGTCAATCATCTGACATCGATTCGCATGATCGTATGAAGGGAAGATGCACACACGATGCGCTTGCGACGAAAACGCAACACCAGTACCTTTCGGATGTTTCATGGTGGCGACCGGGCTTGTCGGCCTGCGCCCACAAGCTGAGGGCCGGCGCGCCGATGACAGTGGTTCGGACGGATGCACGCAAACGTGATTCGCTTGCGATCGGGGCGGTGCGCCGCGATTTCGCACCCTGGCTCGACCCTGCGGCGAAGCCGCTGATCCGCTACGAGCAGGTCACGAAGCGCTACGGCGATTTCGTCGCTGTGGATAACCTCACCCTCAATATCTACGAGCGCGAGTTCTTCTGCCTGCTCGGCCCGTCGGGCTGCGGCAAGACCACGCTGATGCGCATGCTCGCCGGCTTCGAGGAGCCGAGCGAGGGGCGCGTCATCCTCGGCGACCAGGTGGTGAACGGCATCCCGGCCTACCGGCGGCCGGTCAACATGATGTTCCAGTCCTACGCCCTGTTCCCGCACATGAACGTGGAGAAGAACATCGCCTTCGGGCTGGTGCAGGACGGCGTACCGAAGCGGGAGATCAACGACCGGGTGGCGGAGATCCTGCGCCTCGTCCAGCTCACGCCCTTCGCCGGGCGCAAGCCCGACCAGCTCTCCGGCGGCCAGCGCCAGCGCGTGGCGCTCGCCCGCGCCCTCGTCAAGCGCCCCAAGGTGCTGCTGCTCGACGAGCCGCTCGGCGCGCTCGACAAGAAGCTGCGCGAGGAAACCCAGTTCGAGCTGATGGACCTGCAGGTCAATCTCGGCATGACCTTCCTCGTCGTCACCCACGATCAGGAGGAGGCCATGGTGATGGCCGACCGCATCGCGGTGATGGACAAGGGCACCATCAAGCAGATCGCCCCGCCGGGCCAGGTCTACGAGCAGCCGGCGAGCCGCTATGTGGCCGAGTTCATCGGCGACGTGAACATCATCGAGGGCAAGGTCGCGTCCGCCGCCGACCGGCACCTCACCATCGAGCGCACCGACGGCGAGGGCGTCCTGCTGATCGAGGCGTCGGCCGAGGCGGTGACCGTCGGGCAGGAGGTCGCGGTCGCGCTGCGGCCGGAAAAGCTCGTGCTGCACCGCGAGCCGCCGGCCGGCGCGCCGAACGTGCTGTCCGGCGAGATCTGGGACATCGGCTATCTCGGCGACTGGACGATCTATCTGGTGCAGCTCGCCAGCGGCCAGATCGTGCGCGTGTCGCGCGCCAACGCCAGCCGCTTCGTCGAACAGCCGCTGACCTGGGACGACAAGGTGCACATCACCTTCGCGCCCGAGGCCGGCGTGCTGCTGACCCATTGAGGCGGAGGGCGCGGCCATGAGCGACACGCCAGTGGATGATGCCGGCAAGGCCCCGACGGCCGCCGTCCCGGCCCGGACGACGGCCGATGAAGCGCCCGCGGCGACCAAGCCGGGGCTCGTGGGCGCGCTGGTGCCGGCGCTGCCCTTCCTGTGGCTGCTGATCTTCTTCCTGACGCCGTTCGCCATCGTCTTCAAGATGTCGCTGTCGCAGCCGGCGACGGCGCAGCCGCCCTACGTGCCGGTGTTCGACTGGACACAGGGCCTCGCCGGCCTTCGGGACGCGCTCAGCCAGCTCAACTTCGACAATTTCGCCCTGCTGCTCGACGACTGGCTCTATATCGCCTCGGCGTTCTCGTCGCTCAGGATCGCGGCCATCTCGACCATCCTCCTGCTCCTCGTCGGTTTCCCCATGGCCTACGCCATGGCCAAGGCGCCCGACAGGCACAAGCCGGTGCTCCTGATGCTCGTCATCCTGCCGTTCTGGACGAGCTTTCTCATCCGCGTCTATGCGTGGATCGGCATCCTCAAGCCGGAGGGGCTGCTGAACACCGTGCTGCTCAGCGTCGGGGTGATTGACCGGCCGCTGCAGATCCTCAACACCGATACGGCGATCTTCATCGGCGTCGTCTACTCCTACCTGCCGTTCATGGTGCTGCCGCTCTACGCGACGCTGGAAAAGCTCGACTGGACACTGATCGAGGCGGCGCAGGATCTCGGCTGCCCGCCTTGGCGCGCTTTCTGGCAGGTGACCGTGCCGCTGGCGCTGCCCGGCATCGCGGCGGGCGCGCTGCTGTGCTTCATCCCCATCGTCGGCGAATACGTCATTCCGGAGCTCCTCGGCGGGCCGGACTCGCTGATGATCGGCAAGACGCTCTCGGACGAATTCTTCAGGAACCGCGACTGGCCGCTCGCGTCCGCCGTGGCGGTGGTGCTGCTGATCATGGTCATCGGCCCCGTCATGGTCTATCGCGAACTCGAAACCCGCCGGCTGGAGAAGGGCAGATGACGCGCCGCTGGACATTGTTCGACACCACGGCGCTGACCTTCGGCTTCGCCTTCCTCTACCTGCCGCTGCTGGTGCTGGTGGTCTATTCGTTCAACGCCTCGCAGCTCCTCAACGTCTGGGGCGGCTTTTCCGTGCGCTGGTACGTGGAACTGTGGCACGACACCGCCCTGCTCACCGCGGTGCGCAACTCGCTCGCCATCGCCGTGTTCTCGGCCGCGATCGCGACCTTCTTCGGCACGCTCGCCGCGCTCGCGCTGGTGCGCTACACGCGCTTCTGGGGCCGGCCGCTGTTCACCGGCATGGTCTATGCGCCGATGGTGATGCCGGAAGTCGTCACCGGCCTGTCGCTGCTGCTGTTCTTCGTCTCCGTCAGTGCCGAGCGCGGCTTCTGGACCGTGACGCTCGCCCACACCAGCTTCACCATGTGCTACGTGGCCGTCGTGGTGCAGTCGCGCCTCATCGCCTTCGACAGAAGCCTCGAAGAGGCGGCGCAGGACCTCGGCTGCCCGCCGGTGCGCACCTTCTTCACCATCACCCTGCCGCTGATCGCGCCTTCGGTGCTCGCCGGCTTCCTGCTCGCCTTCACGCTGTCGCTGGACGATGTGGTGATTGCGAGCTTCGTCACCGGCCCCGGCACCTCGACCCTGCCGATCGAGGTGTTCAACAAGGCCCGGCGCGGCCTCTCGCCCGAGATCAACGCCCTGTCGTCGCTGATGCTGCTCATCGTCACCGTGGTGGTGGTGACGTCGTCGCTGATCAGCAAGCGCGCGATGCTGCCGGCACGGTGACGGAACGACGCAAGGCGGCCACGATCCTGACGCAATCGTCGCTCAACATGTCATATTCTCCGCTATCCTGACATATTTTTCTTGACATTGCCCCAAATGTGGCTATTTTGAAGCCGTATTTTGTTTCTATGTCATTTTCATATTGATTGCCGCGATCGGTCTGATGGACCCGCGCGGGGGGCGAGGTTTTCATGAGCCAGACAGACATCGGCGATTCCCGGGTCAGAACATCGCAATGGGCCGATACGGGCATGCCCGGAAACACGCAGCCGGCGCCTGATATTCCGACCGGCACGGCCGAACATCTGTTCGGCGAAACGAAGCTGGTTCAGGTGCTGAAGGCAGCAACCAAGGAGGAGGCTGTCCGTCCTTCCGTCCGGGACCGGTGGCCCAAATGCTTCGGCGGGAAATCCAAGGACGATTTGGGCAAAAAGGCGGAGCATGCCGCGAAGCTCTTCGAGAGCATCCGGTACCACCGCGGCTACAAGGGCGAGACAACCGCCTATAACGCGCTCACGCTGTTGGCGAATATCCTGCGCAGCGCGAAGCCGGAAGCCCTCGCTGTCATCGACGCGAACGTTGATGATGGCGGCTCCAGCCGCACGTTCTCGCTGACAATCAGCGGCGAACGCTTCCAGTACAGCATCCCGGATCCCGGCGGGAACGCTACGGAGCGCGGCTATCTCGATCGGCTCCAAAATCTTGTGCAGGCTCATCGGGAGACTAAAAACGACCGCGATTACGCTTCCGGCAAGGATGCCAGCCAGCTCGCCAGCGCCCGGATGGGCAGGTACACGGCTTTCCATGATAAAAAGCAGCGCGCGTCGCTCAAGAACATAACCTTGTCGGTCCTGCATTCCTACGCGCCGACGCGCGACGTTTCATTGGCGCAAACCAAATTGGCGGAAGTCGACCACAAGCTGAAAACGCTGGTCCCCTGGCTCAACGGCTTGAGCCCGGACAAGAGGGCAAGTGAGTTGCGCGACCTTTTGACAGCGCTGGATCATAGTGGCGGCCCGACAACGACATTTGCAACCGAGGCGGGGAATTGTTTCGTCCGTCACGGCCTGCTGCCCCCCACCTATCGCGGCCCGGGCTCTCGGGACAAGGAGGGGAACGAGATCCCGCCCCCGCCGCCGGAAAGCCATAGTGCCGGCCAGTCGAAAGCTGTGGCGAAGCGCAACCACACGGCAACGCCCCTCGAGGCCTTCGGGCTCGACACGATTGCCGAGGAGACGGACGACGATCTGGACGACGCAGGGCGCTCGAATTCTTTTTCCGCTACCGCCACCACGCTGCCGCTTTCCGACAGCGACGGTTTCTCGTCCTCCGCTTTCGAAACGGACTCGGACACGGACGACGTGCCGCCCCCGCCACCGCTCGACCTGCCCGCCATGATCGGCTTCATCAGCAAAGGCGACGATCCCCATCGCTATACGGCCGCTGTGTTGGCAGAAATAGGCAGTTTGCAGTCCGAGTACGACACGGCGCTGGATGAGGCGCTGGGGAAAGCCCGCCAAGAGGCGGCGACGCGTGACGGCGCCCTGTCCACCGAGGAGGAGGATAATGTCCGGAACGCCGTCAATAGCCGCTTCGAGGACGGGTTCGAGGAGCTGTTCAAGCTGGTCAGCAATAGCCGCGTCAAGCTGCCCGCCGATGTCATCAAGCGTCTGAACGCGCTCTGGGCGCCGGTCGCCCCGCCGCTTCCGCCTGCCGTCCACGCGGAAAAATAGAGCAAAACGCAATAAATCTGAATCGCCATTTTGCTCTATCTATTTGTTTATGCATCATATTTATCCAAGAAACGGGACCCGTTTCTGGTTCGATGCAGTAATGCTGCCCCGCGACGGCGGACCGGAGCAGGGTTCGTCGTCGCGGAGCAACGGTCTCCCCTTCGTCATCCCGCACCATGACGGTTGCGGTTGCTGTCATGACGACGGCCGCATCGCCCGTGTGCCCCTGCGGCGCGCGGGCGATCGCGCTTGAAAGGGCATGCCCATGCGGCCTCCACCGGCCGACCCTCCGCCACAGGTGACGCAGCTGGATGGCGAATACGTCACTGAATTAACATAATTGGCGCATATCACGCAGTATTATTGCCGCATCCGGTTTGACTTTGGCGCGAATGTGGCTATGCTGCATTCATACTCTGTCTATCGTTTGATTTTTAATGTTCTTTTTGCGTCAGAATTGACGATCCGGCTGCGGCCGGGGAGGATGTTATGTCTATTGCAGGAACGGACCGTCATCTGTTTGGCCCGCAGTCGCTTTTCACGACGCTTGATGAGAGCCGTCCGGAAATGGCTTGGAAAACGCACTCGGGCCTTGGGCTATGGGACCGCATCCGGAAGTCGCCGGACCAGCAGCAGGCCAAGGAAAAGGCTCTCGGCGCGTTCCGGGCAACCGTGGTGCAGATGCAGGAATCGCCATTGTCCCTGATGCGGGCGGTGCTGGAGCACGCCAAAGTCGATGCGCTGCCGCTCATCAAGGCATCCTACGGTGATCTCAAGATCAAAATCGGCGATGAACTGTACACCGCGGGCGAGAAGCTCGCCTTCTCCATCGACGACAAGCCGGTATCGTTCGAGTATCCCGAGCTGGTGCTGTCCAGTCCCGCGACGGACGCAGCCGACAGGGCCGACGCTGAAAACTATGCGCTTGCCCACGCGATTTCCGCCCAGGCGGTGAAGCATGCGAAAAAGCCGGACATCGTGCGGATCGGCGCGCTTCGCGAGGCGATCTTCGGCGCTCTGCAGAGCACCGATGCAAAGGCTGGCGGCGCAGCGCGCGCGGACGCCATCGGCTTCGATCCCGCTGTCAGGCAGGCGCTGAACGACCTCGGGCTGACCACCTTCGTTGTCGGCATGCAGACCGACAAGACCGGCAGCAAGACCTTTGTCCTCGCGGATCTGTGGGACGATATGAAGGAGCATATTCCGAAGGCGCGCAAGGACGATGTGGCGCAGGCGATGGACAAGCTCGTGTTCCGCTACGCCCCCGGCGAACGCCTCCTCAATCTGACGGCCGCCTTGCGGGGGCTTGCCGATCCACAGAAGAGGGCCGATTTCCGCGCCGGCTACCGGACGGACGGCGGCAACACCTCCTTTCACTTTCGCCTCGGCAACAGGAAGATCGCGCTTCCTGCCGTTCCGGCGGATACTCAAACCAATGCCATCGTCCGCAAGATCGCCATCGACAGCATACGGGAACCGCTGTCCCGGTCGCCATTCGGGTCCGCGAGCCGTGATCTGATTTCCCGGCTGACCGATGCCGCCTTCCCCAAGGGGACATCGCCGGCGCCCGAAGCGCTCAGGGCGTTGAGCGACCCGTTGCAAGCGCTTCTGGAACTGGCCCGCACCCATCCGAAGAACGATGCGTGGGAGCAGGACGCGCGGCGGACGATCCTCGCGGTGGAACAGTTCATTGCGGAAAACATGCAGGACGGCCCGCAAAAGAGGACGCAGCTCGCGGCGCTGGAGGCCATTGCCGATCCCGATACCAGGCGGCCGAACCTGTTCGCCGGCTCGGAACACGGCAGGGCCGTGGACGCCGAAAGGGAAAAGGCCAGACACGCCCTGGCGAGGCAGATCGCCGAAAGCCATGCCAAAGCAAGCGGCATCACGCTCGCAGCGTCGGTGGACCATGTATCCTACGTCGCAAAGGATCGCGAGCTCGCCGGCAAACTTGCCGAAAAGCTCGGTGAGGCCGAATGGGGCATAAGGACGCGGGTCAACAGTGTCGCTCCGCAAGTGCAGATACAAAAGGTCCGCACCTCGATCCGCGATCAGACGGCCGCCCTCAGGAACGCCGACGCCACAACCGTGCCGACCGTCACCTTCGTCCGAAGGTTCGTCGGCAACGAACATGACGGCCGCGCCGGCCTCTTCGTGAACGGCGTAGCCGTCGCGTGGGCGCCCGCTTCCGACGCCGGCGCGCGGGACAGGGCTCCGTCGCCATCGACGATATCGGGGGCATCGAGGGCGACAACGGTTCCGCTCGGCGACGACGACAAAAGCCGGTCATCGTCGATCGCCGGTTTCACCGGCACGTCGGACCTTTCCGGAGGGCAGTCTCCGTCCATTTTCCGGGGCGTCTCGGGGGGATACGCCATCAGATGGGACAGCGAAGACGAGGATGAGGAACTGCCGCCCCCTCCTCCGCCACCCTCGCGGCCGTCGCTTCCGGAGTGAGCGCCATGCCTATCATCGGTGCTTCCCGGGGCCTTGGCTGACGAAATGTTAACGAGGCATGGACATTTCTGGTTGCTACACTGATAGAGTTGGATTCGTTCAGTGCCGTCAACCGGGAGACCGCCCTTGGTCCGTCGTTCTCGCACGCTCCTGCCGCCACCCGGCGCGCCGTCCCCGCTCGCGCCCGAGGCGCTGCGCCGCGCCGCCATTCTCGCCACCCGCCGCGACCTGCTCGGCCTGGGCGCCGGGATCGCCGGCGCGGCGCTCGTCGCCCACCTGCTGCCGGGCGCGGCCTTCGCGCAGGCAGAGGCGCCCGAACCGCCCCCGCCCGGCGAGGCGTTCGAGGCCCACGGCCTTTCCGCCTTCGGCGATCTGCAATTGCCGCCCGATTTCCCGCACTTCCCCTATGTCAACCCCGACGCCCCCATCGGCGGCCGGCTGGTGATGCGGGTGACGCAGGGCAGCTTCGATACGTTCAACACGCTCAACGCCTATGTTTTGCAGGGCGATGCGGCGGCGGGCATGGGCATGACCTTCGATTCGCTCATGGCCGGCTCGGGCGACGAGCCCGACGCCCTCTACGGCCTCGTGGCGCAATCGGTCGAGGTCAGCGCCGACCGCAGGCTCTACCGCTTCCGCACGCGCCCGCAGGCGCGTTTCCACGACGGCACCCCGATCACCGCCGCCGACGTCGTCTTCTCCTTCGACATCCTCAAGGAGAAGGGCCATCCCTCCTATCGCGCGATGCTGGCCGAAGCCGAGAGGGCCGACGCGGAGGCCGACGACGTCGTGGCCTTCCACCTGTCGGAAGAGCGCGGCCGCGACCTGCATCTCCTGATCGCCGCGCTGCCGATCTTCTCCAAGGCCTACTGGGAGGGCCGCAATTTCGCCGCCTCGACGCTGGAGGCGCCGCTCGGGTCCGGCGCCTACAAGGTGGGGCGCTTCGAGGTCGGCCGCTTCATCGAGTTCGACCGCGTCGACGACTACTGGGCGCGCGATCTCAACGTCAACGTCGGGCAGAACCGCTTCCGCACCGTCCGTTACGAATATTTTCGCGATGAGCAGGTGATGTTCGAGGCGTTCAAGTCCGGCATCATCAACTTCCACGAGGAATATACCGCGAGCACCTGGGCCAACGGCTACGACTTCGCCGCCTTCCGCGAGGGCCGCGTCCAGCGCGAGAAGATCGAGACCGAAGCCGCGCCCAACATTCAGGGCTGGTACTTCAACACCCGCCGCGAAAAATTCGCCGATCCGCGCGTGCGCGAGGCCATCGGGCTGGCGTTCGACTTCGAGTGGACGAACGCCAAGATCATGTACGGCTCCTACCGGCGCACGACATCGTTCTTCGAGCACACGCCGCTCAAGGCCGAGGGCCCGCCCTCGCCGGAGGAACTCGCCCTGCTGGAGCCGTTCCGCGGCGAGGTGCCGGACGAGGTGTTCGGCGAGCCGTTCGTGCCGCCGGTCTCCGACGGCTCGGGCAACGACCGCAACCTGCTGCGCCGCGCCTTCCAGCTGCTGACGGAGGCCGGGCTGAAACGCGAGGGCAACGCGCTGCGCCTGCCCGACGGCCGGCCGCTCGAGATCGAGTTTCTCGATTTCGCCACCCGGCTTCAGCCGCACGTCCAGCCGTTCCAGGCCAATCTCGACCGGCTCGGCATCAAAGCCACGTCGCGCATCGTCGACGCGTCGCAATATCAGGAACGGCTGAAGAACTACGACTACGACATCGTCAGCGTGGCGCGGCGCGGCAGCCTCTCGCCGGGGCCGGAGCTGCGCATCTTCTACGGCTCCCAGTCCGGCAAGACGCCGGGGGGCATGAACCTTGCCGGCATCGACAACCCGGTCATCGACGCGCTGATCGAGCGCATCGTGCGCGCCCAGACTCGCGACGAGATCACCGTGGCCGCCCGCGCGCTCGACCGGGTGCTGCGGGCCGGCCGCTACTGGGTGCCGGCCTGGTTCCGCCCCGACGACTGGTATGCCTTCTGGGACATCTTCTCCCGCCCCGATACGAGCCCACGCTTCGACTCCGGCGCGCCGGGCACGTGGTGGTTTGACGCCGACAAGGCGCAACGCATCGGCTGGAGGCGCTGAGCCGTGTTCGCCTATATCATCCGCCGCCTGGCGCTGATGGTGCCGACGATCTTCGGCATCATGCTGATTTCGTTCGTCATCATCCAGTTCGCGCCGGGCGGGCCGGTGGAGCGCATCATCGCCCAGTTGCAGGGCGCGGACGGCGGCGTGGCCGCGCGCATCGGCGGCGGGGGTGGCGACGGGGGGAGCGTCGGCGGCGGCGAGGGCGGCGGCCGCTATCGCGGCGCGCAGGGGCTCGATCCCGCCTTCATCGCCGACCTCGAGAAGCAGTTCGGCTTCGACAAGCCGGCCCACGAGCGCTTCGTCAAGATGATGACGGACTACGCCACGTTCAATTTCGGCAAGAGCTATTTTCGCGATGTCTCGGTGCTGCAGCTCATCGGCGAGAAACTGCCGGTGTCGATCACGCTCGGCCTGTGGATGACGCTGCTTTCCTACGCCGTCTCCATCCCGCTCGGCATCGCCAAGGCGGTGCGCGACGGCTCGCGCTTCGACGTGTGGACGTCGGGCGTGGTCATCGTCGGCTACGCCATCCCGTCCTTCCTGTTCGCGATCCTCCTGATCGTGTTCTTCGCCGGCGGCTCGTTCTGGCAGATCTTTCCGCTGCGCGGCCTCACGTCCGAGAATTTTTCGGAGCTGTCGCTCGCCGGCAAGGCGGCGGACTACCTGTGGCACATCGCGCTGCCCGTGCTGTCGATGGCGATCGGCGCCTTCGCCACCTCGACCCTGCTGACCAAAAACTCGTTCCTCGACGAGATCCGCAAGCAATACGTGCTCACCGCCCGCATGAAGGGGCTGACCGAGCGGCAGGTGCTTTACGGCCACGTGTTCCGCAACGCCATGCTGATCGTCATTGCCGGCTTTCCGGGCGCGTTCATCGGTGCGTTCTTCGCCGGCTCGCTGCTGATCGAGACCATCTTCTCGCTCGACGGGCTGGGGCTCCTGTCGTTCGAGTCGATCGTCAACCGCGACTATCCGGTGGTGTTCGCCAACCTGTTCATTTTTTCACTCCTTGGACTGGTGGTGAACCTCCTCTCCGACCTCACCTACACCTGGATCGATCCGCGTATCGATTTCGAGACGCGGGAGGTCTGAGATGACGGAAACCGTCACTCCCGCCGCCGCTCCCCCACCCCCGCCCCCGCCGACGAGGGGCGTCCTGCGCCTGTCGCCGCTCAACCGGCGCCGGCTGCGCAATTTTCGCGCCCACAAGCGCGGGTTCTGGTCGCTATGGATCTTTCTGGCGCTGTTCTTCGTCACGCTGGGCGCGGAGTTCATCGCCAACGACCGGCCAATCATCGCCGCCTACAGGGGCGAGATCCTGTTTCCGGTGTTCGTGGACTATCCGGAGGAGAAGTTCGGCGGCTTCCTGGCGCGCACCGACTACCGCGACCCCTTCATCGCCGACGAGATCGAGGCCAACGGCTGGACCGTCTGGCCGCTGATCCGCTTCTCCTACCGCACGCACAACCTCGCCATGCCGGTGCCCGCGCCCGCACCGCCGACATGGCTGTTGACCGACGAGCAATGCGGCGGCTCGTGCCGCGACATCGAATGGAACTGGCTCGGCACCGACGACCAGGGCCGCGACGTGCTGGCGCGGCTCATCTACGGCTTTCGCCTCTCCGTGCTGTTCGGCCTCATCCTCGCCGGCGTGTCGTCCGTGATCGGCATCTTCACCGGCGCCATCCAGGGCTATTTCGGCGGCTGGACCGACCTCGTGCTGCAGCGGGTGATCGAGATCTGGAACTCGATCCCCTCGCTCTACCTGCTGATCATCGTCTCGTCCATCATCACGCCCGGCTTCTTCGTGCTGCTCGGCATCCTGCTGCTGTTCTCGTGGGTGGCGCTCGTCGGCGTGGTGCGGGCCGAATTCCTGCGCGCGCGCAATTTCGAGTACGTCAACGCGGCGCGCGCGCTCGGCCTCTCCGACGCCACCATCATGTTCCGCCACGTGTTGCCCAACGCCATGGTGGCGACGCTGACCTTCCTGCCCTTCGTGCTCAACGGCTCTATCACCACGCTGACCTCGCTCGACTTTCTGGGCTTCGGCCTGCCGCCGGGCTCGCCTTCGCTGGGGGAACTCCTGGCGCAGGGCAAGGCCAACCTGCAGGCGCCGTGGCTCGGGCTCACCGGCTTCTTCGTCATCGCCCTGATGCTGTCGCTGCTGATCTTCATCGGCGAGGCGGTGCGCGACGCGTTCGATCCGCGCAAGACCTTCAACTGAGGAGAGACAGGCATGAGCACCCCGCTTCTCTCCGTGAAGAACCTTGCGGTCAACTTCCGCCAGGACGGGCGCGAGATCAAGGCCGTCCGCGGCGTATCCTTCGATCTTGCGGCCGGCGAGACGCTGGCGCTCGTCGGCGAATCCGGCTCCGGCAAGTCGGTGACGGCGCTCTCCGTCCTCAAGCTGCTGAACTATCCGGCGGCCTATCACCCGTCGGGCGAGGTGCTGTTCAAGGGCCGCGACCTGCTTCCCGCCACCGAGGACGAGCTGCGCCGGGTGCGCGGCAACGACATCACCATGGTGTTTCAGGAGCCGATGACCTCGCTGAACCCGCTGCACGTCATCTCGCGCCAGATCGGCGAGATCCTGAGCCTGCACAAGGGCATCACCGGGCAGGCGGCGCGCCGGCGCACGCTGGAGCTTTTGGAGCTCGTCGGCATCCGCGATGCGAAAAGCCGGCTCGACGCCTATCCGCACCAGCTCTCCGGCGGCCAGCGCCAGCGGGTGATGATCGCCATGGCGCTCGCCAACGAGCCCGACCTGCTGATCGCCGACGAGCCGACCACGGCGCTCGACGTCACCGTGCAGGCGCAGATTCTCGACCTCCTGGCGGAACTGAAGGCGCGGCTCAACATGTCGCTGCTGTTCATCACCCACGATCTCGGCATCGTGCGCAAGATCGCCGACCGGGTGTGCGTGATGACCGGCGGCGAGATCGTCGAGACCGGCCCCGTGGCCGAGGTGTTCGACCATCCGCAGCATGCGTATACGAAAAAACTGCTCGCCGCCGAGCCGAAGGGCGAGCCGCGGCCGGTGGCGGCCGATGCGCCGGTCGTGATGGAGGCGGGGCCGGTGAAGGTGTGGTTCCCGATCAAGACGGGCCTGTTCCGCCGCACCACCGGCCACGTGAAGGCGGTCGACGGCGTGTCGCTGACCGTGCGCGAGGGCGAGACGGTGGGCATCGTGGGCGAGTCGGGATCGGGCAAGACGACGCTGGGCCTCGCGCTGCTGCGCCTCATCCGCTCGGAAGGGCCCATCGTGTTCCTCGGCCAGCGCATCGATGGCCTCAAGCGCAAGGCGGTGAAGCCGCTGCGCCGCTCCATGCAGATCGTGTTCCAGGACCCCTACGGCTCGCTGTCGCCGCGCCTCTCCGTGGCCGAGATCGTCGCCGAGGGGCTCGGCGTGCAGCACGGGCGCCTCTCCGAGGACGAGCGGCGGGAGCGCGTGGCACGGGCGCTCGCCGATGTCGGGCTTGATCCCGCCAGCATGGACCGCTACCCGCACGAGTTCTCCGGCGGTCAGCGCCAGCGCATCGCCATCGCGCGCGCCGTGGTGCTGGAGCCGCGCTTCATCGTGCTCGACGAACCGACGTCCGCCCTCGACATGTCGGTGCAGGCGCAGATCGTCGACCTGCTGCGCGAGCTGCAGGGGACGCGAAAGCTCGCGTATCTCTTCATCAGCCACGACCTCAAGGTGGTGCGGGCGCTCTCCAACACCGTCATCGTGATGCAGAACGGCCAGGTCGTGGAGCAGGGGCCGGCACGGAGCCTCTTCGCCGATCCGCAGACGGAGTACACGCGCACGCTGTTCAAGGCCGCCTTTTCCACATCGGCGCGCGCGAATGGGCTGCCCGCGGCGCAAGCCACCTGACAGCAAGCGCAAAAAGGTTTATCCAACGCCGGACGATCAATCTCGAAGGAACTGTCATGGACGGCGTCACCCTTGTCGACCATCCGCTGGTGCAGCACAAACTCACCCTGATGCGCGACAAGACGCGCTCGACCAAGGGATTCCGGCAGTTGCTGCACGAAATCGGCATGCTGCTGTGCTACGAGGTGACGCGCGACCTGCCCACCGAACTGATCGATGTCGAGACGCCCATCGCCACCACCCGCTCGCCGGTGCTCGCGGGCAAGAAGCTCGTCTTCGCGCCGATCCTGCGGGCGGGCGTCGGCTTTCTCGACGCCATGCTCGACCTCGTGCCCTCGGCGCGCGTGGCGCACATCGGCCTCTACCGCGATCCCGAGACGCTGCAGGCGGTGGAATACTACTTCAAGGCGCCGGCCGACGTGGCGGACAGGCTCGTCATCGTCATCGACCCGATGCTCGCCACCGCCAATTCGGCCATCACCGCCATCGACCTGCTGAAGAAGCGCGGCGCGCGCGACCTGCGCTTCGTCTGCCTGCTCGCCGCGCCCGAGGGCATCCGGCGGCTGAGAGACGCGCACCCGGAAGTACGCATCTGGACGGCCGCCGTCGACGAGGGGCTGAACGACCACAGCTACATCGTCCCCGGCCTCGGCGACGCGGGCGATCGCATGTACGGCACGCGCTGACCGGTTTCCGGGCAGATCCGGATCGGACAATGAACACGATCGTTTATTCCAGAGAAAAATGCATTGAATCTGAATGGCTCTCTTTCTCGATCCATTTGTTGACGCATAAAATTGTTCCAGAAAGTGCACACTTTTTGGTTTGATGCTGTAGGCGAGTTCTGATCGAAATGAGATTGACACGCGTTAAATTAGATGATGCGACGGCAAAGTTTGGTCATCGCCCAACAACCGTCACGATTACGGTATCTGTATCGGGTCCCGATCTGTGCGGGTACTTGCCTGTGCGCGGCGATCGTACAACCTCCGGCCAACTATCCTTAGCCTTGTAAGGAATGCCATGTTTCCGAAGCCCCTGCCCCAGCTTATCCCCAACACCTACGACTATGAATCGCTGCCGCTGGTGAAGCCCACCGGCTTTCGCGAGTATGACGCACGCTGGCTGTTCCAGAAGGAACTCAACCTCATGGGCGTGCAGGCGCTGGGGCTCGGCCTCGGACAACTGCTCCACGAACTCGGCGTGAAGCCAGAGATCGTCACCGGCCACGATTTCCGCGGCTACTCGTCGTCGATCAAGTATGCGCTGATCGCCGGCCTGCTCGCGTCGGGTGTGAAGGTGAAGGACATCGGGCTTGCGCTCTCGCCCATGGCCTATTTCGCCCAGTTCGATCTCGACGTGCCCGCGGTGGCCATGGTCACGGCCTCGCACAACGACAACGGCTGGACCGGGGTGAAGATGGGCGCGGCGCGCCCCCTCACCTTCGGCCCCGACGAGATGAGCCGCCTCAAGGACATCGTGCTGAACGCGCGCTTCGAGACGCGCCCCGGCGGCGGCTATGAATTCGTCGAGGGTTTCGCACAGCGCTACATCGCCGATCTCACCAACCGGCCGAAGCTCACGCGCCAGCTCAAGGTCGTCGCGGCCTGTGGCAACGGCACGGCGGGCGCGTTCGCGCCGCAGGTGCTCGAGGGCATCGGCGCCGAGGTCGTGCCGCTCGATGTCGAGCTCGACCATTCCTTCCCGCGCTACAATCCCAACCCCGAAGACCTCAAGATGCTGCACGCCATCGCGGACGCCGTGCGGGAATCGGGCGCGGACGTGGGGCTCGGCTTCGACGGCGACGGCGACCGCTGCGGCGTCGTCGACAACGAGGGCGAGGAGATCTTCGCCGACAAGATCGGCGTCATGCTGGCGCGCGACCTCTCCACCCTGCACCCCGGCTCCACCTTCGTCGTGGACGTGAAGTCGACGGGCCTCTTCATCACCGATCCGGTGCTGCAGGCCAACGGTGTCGAGGCGGATTACTGGAAGACCGGCCACAGCTACATCAAGCGGCGGGTGAAGGAGCTCAACGCGCTGGCCGGCTTCGAGAAATCGGGCCACTTCTTCTTCAACGCCCCCGTGGGGCGCGGCTACGACGACGGCCTCGTGACCGCCATCGCCGTCTGCGACATGCTCGATCGCAATCCCACGAAGTCGATGGCCGACCTCTACCGCGACCTGCCGCGCACCTGGGGCACGCCGACCATGTCGCCCCATTGCGCCGACGAGATCAAGTACGACGTGGTCGAGCGCGTGACGCAGCGCTTCAAGGCTCTGCAGGCGCAGGGCGGAGAGGTCGCGGGCCAGCGCATCCGCGATCTCGTCACTGTGAACGGCGTGCGGGTGACGGCAGAGGACGGCACCTGGGGCCTCGTGCGCGCCTCCTCCAACAAGCCGGAACTCGTCGTGGTGATCGAAAGCCCGGTGTCGGAAGCGCGCACGCGCGAGATGTTCAAGGCCGTCGACGAGATCCTGCGCGAAAATCCGGAAGTGGGCGCCTACAACCAGACGTTCTGACCCCGCGACACGCGATGAACAGGGGGCGCGGGCGCAACACCCGTGCCCTTTTCATATGTGTCGGATCGCGTGTCATATCTTTCTGCAGCAACTTTTCATAAACTATCTGGACAAAATCGCGATTTGGGATTCTCATGGTCATGATTCGGAAAGATGCGGCACGTCTTGCGGATCATGCGTATCGTACCGGTTTCCCGAGGCTGGCCTTCTTGCAGGGCACGGCCTTTTCGGATTCCGGCGAGTCCGGGCAGCGCGGGCGCGGCATCGCCGCGACGCGCTCACAGGGGCCGGCCGGCTCGACGCCGGCGCGTTGTGGTCAGACGTTGGGGACTCCGAAGGGAGCATTGCATGGCGCGCGCGGAAGCGGCGAGCGTGCCCGTGCGCGCGGGCACGGTTCTGGGAGTGACGCGGTCAAGCGGGCACGCCGGCCATCACCATCTGGCGGTGATGGAACCGTGGCTGCGGCGGGCGGTCCCCATGCTGCTGACCGTGTTTCTCGGCTCCCTGCTCGTCGGCGCGATCCTGCACGGCGTCGACACGCGCAACGCCGCCCTTTCCGACGCCACGACCGAAATCGACCTCGTCGCAGCGCTTGCCGCGAGCGACATCACGCTCGGGATTGCCGCCCGGCAGCCGGAGGGGCAGGGGGGCGACGCGCCGACCCTGGCAGCCGTCGCCCGCGGTGTGATCGAACGGGCCGTTCCCGCCCGCTCGTTGGTGGGCAATCGCCTGCTCGCGGTGGCCGATGCGTCGGGCCGCATTGTCGCCGCCCACGCGGGCGAGTTCGTGGGGGTGCGGCTTGGCGAGATTCTGGGCCACCGGCAGCCGCTGACCACCTTCGCCGACCGTGCAGGCGTGCTGCGCATCCCGCTGGCGGGCGGCGAACCGGCGCTCGCCACCGTACGCAACCTGCCGGGCGGCGGGCAGGTCGCCGTCGTCCAGACCGAGGCCGACGCGCTCGCCAAATGGCGGGCCGACATCACCGGCCAGACCACCCTGCTCGCGGCTGCGGCCTTCGTGCTCATCGCCATGGCGATGGCCTATTTCATGCAGACGCGCCGGGCTCGGGCCGCCGAAGAGGTGTGCGAGCGGGTGCGCGAACGTGTCGACGCCGCGCTCGACCGCGGCCGCTGCGGGCTGTGGGACTGGGACATCGCCCGCGGCCGCCTCTACTGGTCGGACTCGATGTACGACATCCTCGGCTACCAGCGCCACGACGAGTTCATGTCGTTCGGCGAGATGAACCAGCTCGTCCACCCGGACGACGCCGACCTCTACGCCATGGCCGACATGATCGCCAGCAACCGCGCCGCAAGCATCGACCACGATTTCCGCATTCTCAACGCCGACGGCAAGTGGGTGTGGATCAAGGCGCGCGCGCAGCTTGTCGAGGACCGGGGCGACGGCCCGCACCTCGTCGGCATCGCGGTCGACATCACCGAGCAGCGCCGGCTCGCCGAGCAGACCGCCACCGCCGACATGCGCCTGCGCGAGGCGGTCGAGACCATCTCGGAAGCCTTCGTGCTGTGGGACGCGAACAACCGCCTCGTCACCTGCAACACGAAGTTCCAGCGCCTGCACGGCCTCTCGCCCGATGCGGCTGCGCCCGGCACGCCCTATGAGGAGCTGATGCGGCTCGGCACGCTGCCCCCGGTCAAGACCGAGCTCATGGACCAGCCCCGCCCGGCGACGGGGCGCGAGAGCGGCGCGCGCACCTTCGAGGCGCAGCTCACCGACGGACGCTGGCTGCAGATCAACGAGCGGCGCACCCGCGACGGCGGCTACGTGTCGGTCGGCACCGACATCACCACGCTCAAGAACCACGAGGAGAAGCTGCTGGAATCGGAGCGGCGGCTGATCGCCACCGTCGCCGATCTCAAGCGCTCGCGCCAGAAGCTCGAGACCCAGGCGCGCCAGCTCGCCGACCTCGCCGAGCGCTACCTCGAACAGAAGGCCGAGGCCGAGACGGCGAACCGCGCCAAGGCCGAATTTCTCGCCAACATGAGCCACGAGCTGCGCACGCCGCTCAACGCCATCATCGGCTTCTCCGAGCTGATGGAGAGCGGCATCTTCGGCGAGCTCGGCAACGAGAAATACCACGAATACTGCCGCGACATCCGCAGTAGCGGCAAATACCTGCTCGGCGTGATCAGCGACATCCTCGACATGTCGCGCATCGAGGCCGGGCGCATCAACCTGGAGCGGGAGGCGCTCGCCGTCGACAACGTGATGAGCGAGGCCGCCCGCGCCGTCGCCCGCGACGCCGAACTGAAGGGGCTGACGCTCACCGTCGAGACGCTGCCCGACACCGCCATCAACGCCGACGCCAAGGCGGTGAGCCAGATCCTGGGCCATATCCTGCGCAACGCCGTCAAGTTCACGCCCGAGGGCGGGCGCGTCACGCTGCGCGCACGCATCTCGGGCGCCAACGTGCACCTTTACGTGGAGGACACCGGCATCGGCATCCCGGCCGAGGCGTTGAAGAAGCTGGGGCGGCCGTTCGAGCAGGTGGAGACGGAGTTCGCCCGCAGCTACAAGGGGTCAGGGCTCGGGCTCGCCATCGCCCGCTCGCTGGCGGAGCTGCACGGCGGAGCGCTACGCATCCGCTCCAGCGTCGGCCATGGCACCGTGGTGATGGTCAGCCTGCCGGCGCATGCCGCCCGGCGGGCGGCAGCGTAGTGGAACGTCACGACAGAACCAATGCCCGAGATATATCTTGATTCAGATCCGGTATGTGTTAGTATTGTCTGCAGTGCTTTCTGAAAACTGAAAGAATATTATTTTTGTTTATTTATGATTCATATTTGGAGAATTAAGATGGGTGTTTTAAGTCTCCCCAAGCATGATCCTTTTATTTCCTGCGAGAGGTCTTATTTAACTTCAGATCCATCCGATACTATTGGAGTTCCCACGAAAATAGCCCGGTCCTTGCTGGATACCAGCGACGCATACAGCGCCTTCGGCGAGTCGATCATGGGCGGCGTGGCTCTCGCCCCTCTGGAAACGAAGGCCGCATACCGCACGGCCGCGCAGGACGGCCAGGTGATCGGCGCGACGATCCTGGGCATCGGCCCCGGCCTCGCCACCCGTGTGGTCGGGAAGGTGGGCGAGCTGGCGGGCAGCATCGCGGGTGCCGTCGCCGGTCTGCTTTTCGGCACAATAGCCTCGATCGCCAGCAAGGTCACGGGCGAGAACTACGGCAGCTTCAAGGAAGTCTTTCTGGACATGGTCAAGATATTCCGGGAGGGCACCGGACAGCTCGCCGGTATTCTTCCGGCCCTGGCGTCGGATGTGGTGATGCTGGTCGGCGCCGCCATCGGCTGGTGCGTCGGCAAGCCGATCGAGATGTACCGCGCGCGGCAACAGCCTTACACGGCCTGAATCAGCCTGAGCCGGTCGTAGAGCGGTCCACCGCCGAATGGTTCACCGCGCCGCGGGCGTGCGGATGTCCAGCGGGGCCGAGGCGCCTGCGGGTGCCGCCGGGCGCGGCGCCTGGGGCGCCGGAGACGGCACCGGCGCCACGGGCGCCTGCGGGGCGGGCGCCACCACGTAATACGCGCTCGATTCGTCGAAGCCGGCGACGCGCTCATTGGCGGCGGGCACGTTCGGGATGGCGTCGCCGGGGATGGTGACGGATTGTCCGCCCCGGCCGCCGCCGAGGCAATCGGCGCAGATGCCGCCCACGGCCTGGCGGGCGTTTCTTTCCCATTTGTCGAAGCGGCGCTGTTCCTCGTCGAGCGCTTGCAGGTTCGCCTCGCGATCGCGAATCTTCTGCTCGCGCCATTCCGGCGAGAACATCTCCGAACCGGGAGCGGCCGGAGAACCCGCCGGCACGCCATCCCCCGCGGCATGAGCCGCACCCGCCAGCAACACCACCGTCAGAACAGCGATAACCCTCACAATAGATCCCCCACCGTCACAAACGACATCAAGCTGCCGCCGGAACATGCGTCCGGCGAAAGCGCCTTTTCAATCCCTATTCTGGATAAACCCGCCATCATTAAGGCGCAAGGACCGATGTCCAGCACCTTATGCTACTATTAACGGCAGAGATGGCGGGGAACGACGCGAAATCCGTCAGACCGAAGGCCGCGTGCGGTCGGCGAGCAGGTCGCGGATTTCGGCGAGCAGCTTGATGTCGGCGGGATCCTCGGGCGCGGGTTCGGGCGCCTTGTTGCGCTCGGCCTGACGCTTCAGCTCGTTGATGGCCTTGACGACGAGGAACAGCACCCACGCCACGATCAGGAAGTTGATGGCCTGGGTGATGAAGCTGCCATAGGCGATCACCGCGCCTTGCGCGCGCGCCGCATCGAGCGAGGTTGCGGTCACCTCGCCGGAGAGGGGCAGGAAGTAGTTGGAGAAATCGACGCCGCCGCGCGTGATCCAGGCGATGATGGGCATGAACAGATCGCCCACGACCGATTCGACGATCCGGCTGAAAGCCGCACCGATGATCACGCCGATGGCGAGGTCAACAACATTGCCCTTGAGGGCGAATTCCCGGAATTCCTTCAACATTGACGACGCTCCTCGTGGCTCCCAAGAAAACGATGCTTCAAGAAAACGATGCTTCGATCAGTAGAGATAGATCCGAAACATCAATAATTGATAACGTTTTCCATGCGCTCGCGGCCCGTCAGTCTCCGAAGCGGGCGGCGATGGCGCGCGTGAGCCGCTCGCCTTCCGCGAGATAGCGGGCGATGGCGACCTCCGCGGCCGGCGTGCAGGTCCGGTAGGTGACGGCGAAGGCGCGATATCCCTGGTTGAAGGCGCCCGCTATCCGGGCGCGCGTCTCGGCGTCGCGCGCCTCGCTGTCCATCAGCGCCGCCATGCGCTTGCGCCACTGCGCCGCGTCGCCCGCGCCGCAGAGCGTGCGCAGGAACGCCAGCGAGCCCATCACCTCCGACAGACGCAGCAGCTCGCGCTCGTAGCCGGGCGGCGGCGTGCGGCCGGGTGTCCCGGCATCGGGTCCGCTTCCGGCGGAGGGCTGCTCGCGCGCGGGCGGCAGCGGTATCGGCTGGGCCGCCACCGCCACGGACCACAGAAGCGCGGCGAGCGGCGGCACCAGCCGCAACCGCACGGCGCGGCCGGCAAGATGCGAGCGCCGCGTGCAGCGGACGCGCGCATCCGCCGGTCGGGGAACGATCGGGGACAGGGGCGGGCTCAAACGTGCTGCCCGCCGTTGATGTGCAGCTCCGCCCCGGTGACGTAGGAGGAAGCCTCGGTGCACAGAAAGTAGATCGCCTTGGCGACTTCGTCCGGCGTGCCGAGGCGGCGCAGAGGGAAGGTCTCCGCCATCCGCTCGGTGCCCGGCGACAGGATGGACGTGTCGATCTCGCCCGGCGAAATGGCGTTGACGCGCACGCCGAGCGGGCCGAAATCCGCCGCCATCTCGCGCGTGAGCGCGGCGAGCGCGGCCTTCGACGTCGCGTAGGCGGCGCCGGCATAGGGGTGCACCCGCGATCCGGCAATGGAGGTGACGTTGACGACCGAGCCGCCCGCCCGGGTGAGTTCATCGACAAGGCCGCGCGCCAGCAGGGCGGACGAGAAGAAATTCACCTGGAACACGCGCTGCCAGTCCTCGATCGGCGTATCGAGGGTGTTGAGGCGCTGCCCACCCTCGCCCTTGGGCGAGATGCCGGCGTTGTTGACGAGCGCGTGCAGCACCCCGCCTTCGTCGGCGAGGCGGCGCTTCATCTCCGAAATGGCGGCGAGCGTCGACGAGACGTCGCCGAGATCGACCTGGATATGGTCCTCGGGCCCCATCTCCCACGGACAGGCTTCCGGAAAGGGATGACGCGAGCTGGTGATCACGCGCCACCCCGCGGCGGAGAAGCGCTTGACGGTGGCATGCCCGATGCCCCGGCTCGCGCCGGTGAGCAGCATGATGCGACGGCGGGCGTTGGTGTTCTGGGTCACGATCGACTCTCGAAATGTTCTGCGCGCGTGCGGCGGCGGATACACTACGCCCTCAAGGGCGCAGGGTCCACACCCGCCGCGAGCCGGCGCACGGCGAACTCGTCGACGGTCCTGCCCCGCAGCCCATGACGACGGGCCTGCGCCGCTGCGACCCCTTGTAATTATGCCGCTCCGGCGCGATAAGGACAGCCATGACGAAAGCGCCCAACACCCCCTCCTCCGCGGCCGCCGGCACCCTCGACGGCCTCCCTTTCGAGCAGGCGCTGGCCGAGCTCGAACAGATCGTCTCACGCCTCGAGCGCGGCGACGTGCCGCTTGAGGAATCGATCGCCATTTTCGAGCGCGGCGAGCAGCTCAAGAAGCACTGCGACGCCCTGCTGAAGAAAGCCGAGGCGCGGATCGAGAAGATCGCCGTATCCGCGTCGGGAGACGTGTCCGCGACCCCGCTCGACATCGAGGAATAGCGCCGTGCCGGCATCGGGCCGCTGCGGCATCAAGCCGAACAGTGTATACGCTGTTCGGAGAAACGGGATGCGAGGACAAGGAGATAGAGCGGCGATCCGATTCAGTTCGACCATCCGCCGCTCTATAATCTTTGACGAATGCGGACTGAAGGCTTATGCCTTGACGTTGCGCAAACCGGCGTCGGCGCAGGGGCGCCCCCCGTTCCCCTGCCCCGCGCGTTCGACGCGGCGCGTGTTCCCGGTAGCGCCGCGGTTTCGAGTGCGGCGTTTTGGAGTCTTGCGTTTTCGCGTTCTGCCGAGGTTGTCTCATTGTCCGTCCCTACGCCGCTTCTCGACACCATCCTGACGCCCGAAGACCTGCGCGCGCTGCCGGAGGCGTCGCTGCCGCAACTGGTCGACGAACTGCGCGCGGAGGTCATCGACGCGGTATCCGTCACCGGCGGACATCTCGGGGCGGGGCTTGGCGTCGTCGAACTGACGGCGGCGCTGCACTACATTTTCGATACGCCGCGCGACCGGCTGATCTGGGACGTCGGCCATCAGGCCTATCCGCACAAGATCCTCACCGGCCGGCGCGACCGCATCCGCTCGCTGCGCAAGGGCGGTGGCCTGTCGGGCTTCACCAAGCGCGGCGAGAGCCCCTACGATCCCTTCGGCGCGGGGCATTCCTCGACCTCGATCTCCGCCGGCCTCGGCATGGCGGCGGCGCGCGATCTGTCGGGCGGCGATCATCATGTCGTCTGCGTCATCGGCGACGGCGCCATGTCGGCCGGCATGGCCTACGAGGCGATGAACAACGCCGGTGCGCTCGGCGCGCGGCTCATTGTCATCCTCAACGACAACGACATGTCCATCGCGCCGCCGACCGGCGCGCTGTCGGCGCATCTGGCGCGCATCGTCTCCAGCGGCACCTACCGCTCGCTGCGCGAAACCGGCAAGCAGATCGTCAGCCGCCTGCCGCGCTTCTTCTACGAGAAGGCGCAACGCGCCGAGGAATACGCGCGCGGCTTCTGGGCCGGGGGGACGCTGTTCGAGGAGCTCGGCTTCTACTACGTCGGCCCCGTGGACGGCCACAACCTCGACCACCTGCTGCCCGTGCTGCGCAACGCCCGCAACGCCGAGAGCGGCCCCATCCTTGTGCATGTCGTGACGCAGAAGGGCAAGGGCTACGCCCCGGCCGAGGCGGCCGCCGACAAGTACCACGGGGTGAGCACGTTCGATGTCGTCACCGGCGCGCAGGCGAAACCCAAGGCCAACGCGCCCACCTATACGCGGGTGTTCGCCGACGCCCTCATCCGCGCCGCCGAGAGCGACGACAGGGTCGTCGCCGTCACCGCCGCCATGCCCTCCGGCACCGGGCTCGACCTGTTCGGCCAGGCGTTTCCCGAGCGCACCTACGATGTCGGCATCGCCGAGCAGCATGCGGTGACCTTTGCCGCCGGCCTGGCGACGGAAGGCTACAAGCCGTTCTGCGCCATCTACTCGACGTTCCTGCAGCGCGCCTACGACCAGGTGGTGCACGACGTGGCGATCCAGAATCTGCCGGTGCGCTTCGCCATCGACCGCGCCGGGCTCGTGGGCGCGGACGGCCCGACGCATGCGGGCTCGTTCGACATCGCCTATCTCGGCTGCCTGCCCAACATGGTGCTGATGGCGGCCGCCGACGAGGCGGAGCTCGTGCATATGGTGGCGACCGCCGCAGCCTATGACGCCGGCCCCATCGCGCTGCGCTATCCGCGCGGCGAAGGCGTGGGCGTCGAGCTGCCCGAGCGGGGCGAGATCCTGCCCATCGGCAAGGGCCGCGTGGTGCGCGAGGGCACGCGCGTGGCGCTGCTGTCGCTCGGCACGCGGCTCGCCGAGGCGCAGGCGGCCGCCGACCAGCTCGAGGCGCGCGGCCTCTCCACCACGGTGGCGGACGCGCGCTTCGCCAAGCCGCTCGATCTCGGCCTCATTCGCCGTCTGGCGCGCGAGCACGAATGCCTCATCACCATCGAGGAAGGCTCGCAGGGCGGCTTCGGCGCCTTCGTGCTGCACGCGCTGGCGCAGGAGGGGCTGCTCGATCAGGGCCTCAAGGTGCGCACCATGACGCTGCCCGACACCTTCATCGAGCACGACAAGCCCGAGCGGATGTACGCCGATGCCGGGCTCAATGCAGCCGGGATCGTCGACATGGTGTTCGCGGCACTCGGCAATACGGCCGCCGCGCCGGCGCTCAGGGCGTGAATGTCCGACAAGCGCAGGGCGGATATCGTGCTGGTGGAGCGCGGTTTCTTCGATAGCCGCGCCCGGGCGCAGGCCGCCATCGAGGCGGGCGGCGTCACGGTGGACGGCACGCCGCTGCGCAAGGCGTCCCAACCCATCGCGCCCGACGCCGTCATCGCGGCGCAAGCGCCGCACCCGTGGGTGTCGCGCGGCGGCGTGAAGCTTGCCGCGGCGCTCGACGCCTTCGGCATTGATCCGGCGGGCGCACGGGCGCTCGACGTCGGCGCCTCCACCGGCGGCTTCACGCAGGTGCTGCTGGCGCGCGGCGCGGCGCATGTGCATGCCGTCGATGTCGGCCACGGGCAATTGCATCCGCTGGTCGCCGGCGATCCGCGCGTGACCGTGCTGGAGGGCACCGACGCGCGCCGTCTCGCGGAACGCGGCCTCGGGCCGTTCGACGTATTGACCGTCGATGTCAGCTTCATTTCGCTGAGGCTGGTGCTGCCGCCGGTCGCGCCCCTGCTCGCGCCGGGCGCGGCGCTGGTCACGCTCATCAAGCCGCAGTTCGAGGCCGGGCGCGACCATCTCCACAAGGGCATCGTGCGCGACGAGGCGGCGCACGTGCGTGTGTGTACGGACATCCGCGCCCATGTCGAGAGCCTCGGCTTCACCGTCGCCGGCGTGATCCCCTCGCCGATCGCGGGCGGCGACGGCAACCGGGAGTTTCTGCTCGGAGCCCGCCTGTCATGATGCAGGAAGGCACACGGACCCTGACCATCGACCGGCTCGGCGCGCGCGGCGACGGCATCGCCGACACGCCGGCCGGCCCCGTCTACGTGCCTTACGCCCTGCCCGGAGAGGTCGTGCGCGTGGGCCTGCCCGCGCCCGACCCGCTCGATGGGCGCGCGGCGCGCTCGTCGCACGGACGGGTGGAAGCGCGCGCCGCCTTCATTGCCGTCGAGACGCCCTCACCGGCGCGGCGCGAGCCCGAATGCGCGCTCTTCATGCGCTGCGGCGGCTGCGCCACCCAGCACATGGCTGAGGCGGCCTACCGCGCATGGAAGCGCGACAGCGTCGTCACCGCACTGGCGCGCGCGCATGTCGACGCCGCCGTCGCGCCGCTGGTGGACGCGCACGGGACGGGACGCCGGCGGGTGACGTTCCACGCCAGGCGCAAGGACGGCTTCGACGCGGTCGGCTTCATGGCCGCGCGCAGCCACACCCTCATTCCGATCGACCATTGCCCGGTGCTCGATCCGGCGCTCGGCCACGCGCCGCCGGCGGCGCTCGATCTGGCGCGCCTGCTGCTGCCCAAGGGCAAGCCGCTCGACATCCAGGTGACAGCGACCACCGGCGGCCTCGACATCGACGTGCGCGGCTACGGCCCGGCGAGCGAGGCCGACCGCCGCGCCCTGACGCGGGCCGCCGAGCGCCTCGATCTGGCGCGGCTCTCGCTGCACGGCGATCGGATCGTCGAACGGCGCGCGCCCGCCATCTCCATGGGCAATGGGCTCGTCGTGCCGCCGGCCGGCGGCTTCCTGCAGGCGACGGCGCTGGGCGAGGAGACGCTGGCGCGCCTCGTCATGGAGGCTTGCGCCGAGGCGCCGCGGCGCATCCGCCGCGCCGCCGATCTCTTCGCCGGCTGCGGCCCCTTCACGCTGCGGCTCGCCGAGATCGCCGACGTGCACGCGGTGGAGAGCGCCGCCCCGGCGCTCGCCGCGCTCGACCGCGCCTTCCGGTCGACGCCCGGCCTGCGCCGCATCACCACCGAGACGCGCGACCTCTTCCGCCGCCCGCTGCTGCCGCTCGAACTCAACACCTACGACGCCGTCGTGTTCGACCCGCCCCGCGCGGGCGCTGAAGCGCAGGCGCGCGAACTCGCCAAATCGACGGTGCCGCTCGTGATCGCCGTCTCGTGCGATGCCGGCGCGTTCGCGCGCGACGCGAAAATCCTGCTCGACGGCGGCTACGCCCCCGCGCGCATCACCCCGGTCGATCAGTTCCGCCATTCGGCCCATGTCGAGACGGTGGGCGTGTTCGTGCGGCCGGGCACGGGAAAGCGGAGGCGGTAGGCGGAGACCGCAAAGGAAATGGCGGACCCCGTGATCCGCCATCGACATTCAGGATGCGGCTATAGAGCATGTCATCGTTTCACGGAAACGCTGACATGCTCTTTCGGATTCTCTTTCGGATTTTGGACGAATTCTGATCAATCAGATGATTCCATCTGATCGGAACGCACTCTAGAGCGGGATGCGATCAGGTTGAATCGTCATCCCGCTCTAAAATCTATATTTTACCGCAACTTGCGTTCAATTCGATGGATCGACTTGAACGCAAACTGCTCTAGAATCGCCCGCCGCTGAACAGCTTGCTGATCCACGAGCCCGTGTCTTCGCGCGGCTCCAGCCCCCTGCCGGCGAGCAGCGTGTAGGCGTCCTTGTACCAGGGGCTGTCCGGGAAGTTGTGGCCGAGCACGGCCGCGGCCGTCTGCGCCTCGCTGAAGATGCCGAGCGCGGCGTAGGCTTCGGTCAGGCGCATCAGCGCCTCCTCCACCGAACGCGTGGTCTGGTACTGCGCCACGACCGTGCGGAAGCGGTTGATGGCCGCCGTGTAGTTGCGGCGCCTCAGATAGAAACGGCCGATCTCCATCTCGTGGCCGGCGAGCTGGTCGCGCACGACCTGCACCTTGAACTTGGCGTCGGCGGCGTATTCGGAGCTGGGATAGCGCTGGATCAGGGTATCGAATGCCACGATGGCGCGCTGCGTCGCGGCCTGATCGCGGGTGACGTCCGGCACCTGCTTGTAATAGGACATCGCCAGCAGATACTGCGCGTAGGCGGCGTCCTGCGTGTTGGGATAGAGCGTCGTGTAGCGCATGGCGCTGTTGGCCGAATCGTCATACCGGGCGCCCTCGTAGGCGGCGTAGGTCTGCATGATCAGCGACTTCTGCGCCCATTGCGTGCCGGGATTCTGCCGGTTGATGGTGTCGAACGCCTTGTAGGCGCCTTCGAAATCGCCCGAGGCCGAGCGCGCCAGCCCGTCGTTGTAGAGCTCTTCGGCAGGGGTCACCGGAACGATCTCCGGCTTGTAGGTCTCGCTCCTGTCGAAGGGGTTGATCGATTTCAGCGTGTCGCAGCCCGCCACCCCGCCGAGGCAAACGGCGACCAGCACAAGGCGCGGCCAGGGTGCGGCGAAGTTCGCAGCCGCGCTTCTCGCTTTACCTGCCATGCCGCCTGCGGAAGACAAATGCGAAACGACCCTGGTGGAACACAGCATGGAAGGAAAACGCATCCCTCGTCAGTCCTCTCAGATGGCGCGAGGGACGACATTACCCCCAACCACAGGCTGTTTACCCCAAACACCCCCGATCGGCCAAGCACCTTGTGTGCATAGCCATCCATCACGCATGGTATTTCAGGTCAGGTCTGGCGCGTAGGCCGGAACCGCAACGCCCGTACCGAGTTCGGCATAGCCGAACTCGCGGCGCGGGGCATGCGCATCCACGATCGCATAATTCGCCCGATCGCGGAACAGCGCCTCGAGCACCGCCACGTTCATGCGGTGACCGGCGCAATAGGAACGGTATTCGCCCTGCAGGGGGTATCCGGCGAGGGCGAGGTCGCCGACGGCGTCAAGCATCTTGTGGCGGACGAATTCGTCGGCATAGCGCAGCCCGTCCGGGTTGACGATGCCGTCGTCGGCGATGGCGACGGAGTTCTCCAGGGACGAGCCCTGGGCCAGCCCCATCTTGCGCAGCTTCTCGACGTCGCGCAGGAAGCCGAACGTGCGGGCGCGGCTGATCTCGCCGCAGAAGGTGTCCGCGTTGAGGTCGACGATCTTGCGCTGGCGGCCGATGACAGCCGAATCGAAATCGATCTCGACATCGAGCCGCAAACCGCGCTCGAACGGCCGCAGCTCGGAGAAACCGCGCCCGTGCTCGATGCGCACGGGACGCAGCACCTTGACGTAACGCCGCGCGGCCTGCTGCCGGGCGATGCCGGCGTTCACGATGGCCTCGACGAAGCAGGCGGCGCTGCCGTCCAGGATCGGCATCTCGGGGCCGTCGACCTCCGCCAGGACGTTGTCGACGCCCAGGCCCGAGAGTGCGGCCATCAGGTGCTCCACGGTCGATACCGAACCGCTCTCCTTGTCGCCGAGGACGGTGCACAGTTCCGTGGTGCTGACATGGACGTAGCGGGCGTCGATCAGACGCTGGCGGTCGCCGGGCAGGCCCGTCCGCAGGAAAACGACACCGTGGTTGGCGCGCGCGGGATGAAGAACGAGTCTCGCAGGTTGGCCGGAATGAACGCCCACCCCGGTGAGCGCAATGGCCGTGCGTAGCGTCGTTTGCCTGCTGGCCTTCATCGATGTCTGTTCCCGGACCGTGTACTGCATGGCGGCGTCGACCCGATCCTGCCCGACGTGCCCTGAGCCGGGGATCCGGCGCCCGCAGGCACTGGCGATCTCGTTTCCGACTCACTGTGTGTGGCCAAAATAGTCACCTCACTGTATGGGCGCCAATCACGCTTTCTTACCGTCTGTTACATTGCACAAAATCAGATAAACCATTTAAAAAACAAATATTTACTCTTCATTAACACTTTCCGGCCGGCCCCATCCCGCTGGCGTCAATTATGGCGCAAAAGTGTCTTCTTGCCTCCTCTTCCGGCATTTTGTGCGCGGTTTTGGCGCTCTTGCGCCGTCCACCCACAGGAACATCCGCACAAATGGCAGCGGGGCCTTACGGCCCCGCTGTGGACAACCTCGGAAATTGTGAACGGATGGGCCTGTTCAATTCGCTTGACGGCGAAGAAACGCCGGAATCTCAAGCTGTTCGTCGTCGATTGTTGCATTGCGAAGAGACGCGGCGGCAGGCCGCTGCGGCTGTGATTCGGGACCCGGCTGGCGGAATGCCGGCGGCTGGGCCGGGGCCTGCTGCTGCACCGGCACCTGGGCGGGCTGCTGCGGGCGCGCTTCCGGCGCGCGTTGCGGCTGCGGCTGCGGCGCTGGCTCGTCCCGGCGTCCGAGGCCCACGGAGGCGAGCCGCTGGAGCAGCGACAGGCGCTGGCGCGGATCGTTGCTCCCCTGTCCCTGCGGCGCGTGCTGCGGCGCCTCGCCGCGGCTGGCGCGGATCTGGTTCTGCGCCGGCAGGGGCAACTCGTCGACGCGCGGCATCCGGGCAGGGCGCACAGTCTGCTCGGCACGCGGCGGCAGGAAATGCTCGGGCATCGGCTCGTGCTGGGCCGGGGCGGCGTGCACCTCGGCGACGGGCGCAGCGGCGACCCCCGGACGCGGCGGGGCCTGCTCGAACACAACGTCGTGCCGGCCGACCGCCGGCGCCTGTCCGGGCACGGCGGCGTAGGACGCGGCCTGCGCGGCGGCCGATCCAGCCGCATGCACGGGCGCGGCAATGGATGCGCCAGCCTGCGGTGCAGCCTGCTGCGCGGCCAGAGCCGGCGCGCCCGCGCCTTGCACGGCCCGCAGGCGCGCTTCGGAGCGCAGGCGCTCGGCGACTTCCGCGATGCGCTGTTCGGTCGCAGTCACGTCCTGGGTGCTGCCGGCGACGATCGGCTCGATGCCCGTCGCGACCACGGAGACGCGGATGATGCCCTCGAGCGCCGGATCGAAGGTGGCGCCCAGGATGATGTTGGCGTCGGAATCGACTTCCTCGCGGATGCGGGTCGCGGCCTCGTCCACCTCGTAGAGGGTGAGGTCGTTGCCGCCGGTGATGGAGATGAGCAGCCCGCGCGCGCCCTTCATGGACACGTCGTCGAGCAGCGGGTTGGCGATGGCCGCCTCAGCCGCCGTGAGCGCACGCTTCTCGCCCGAGGCCTCGCCGGTGCCCATCATCGCCTTGCCCATGCCGCGCATGATCGAGCGCACGTCGGCGAAGTCGAGGTTGATGAGGCCCTCCTTCACCATCAGGTCGGTGATGCAGGCGACGCCCGAGTAGAGCACCTGGTCGGCGAGCGAGAAGGCGTCGGCGAAGGTGGTTTTTTCGTTGGCGACGCGGAAGAGGTTCTGATTCGGGATGACGATCAGCGTATCGACCGCCTTCTGCAGTTCCTGGATGCCGACGTCGGCCACGCGCATGCGGCGCGCGCCCTCGAACTGGAACGGCTTCGTCACCACGCCGACGGTGAGGATGCCCATCTCGCGCGCCGCCTGGGCGATGACCGGCGCCGCGCCCGTGCCCGTGCCGCCGCCCATGCCGGCGGTGATGAACACCATATGCGCGCCCGAGAGGTTGTCGCGGATCTCCTCGATCACCTCCTCGGCGGCGGCGCGGCCGATGTCGGGCTGCGAGCCCGCGCCCAGGCCCTCGGTCACCTGGGTGCCCATCTGGATGATGCGCTCGCAGCGCGAGCTGGTGAGCGCCTGGGCATCGGTGTTGGCGCAGACGAACTCGACCCCTTGCAGGCCGGATTCGATCATGTTGTTCACGGCGTTGCCGCCGGCTCCGCCGACGCCGAAAACCGTGATGTGGGGCTTCAGTTCCCGGATATCCGGAGCTTGCAGGTTGATCGCCATGTTCCTTGGCCTCTTCTCATCAATCGGCGCCCGGCTGCGCGCCCCTCCAAAAATTCAAGACAAGGCGGCCGCCGCACCGCCGCCTACTCTTAATGCCGACGCTCCCGGTCTTCGGCCGGTCGCGTGCGGGCTTTGCTCACACGCCGCACGGGCTTCCGTTTCTCAATGAGCCACGCTCATCGGGAAACGGCATCAAAAACTATCGCGGATCCAGCGCCCGACACGGGTGAAGTATCCGTCCGTGCCCGTCCTGAGGCCGTAGCCCGAGGAGCGCGGCTCGAAGTGCTCCACATGCGCCATCTGCGGATAGACCAGCAGGCCGACGGAAGCAGAGAACGCAGGCCCCTTCGCCGCTTCCGGCAGACCCTTGATGCCGAGCGGCCGGCCGATGCGCACCTGGCCGGTGCCCTTCTCGCCGACGAGAATGCGCCGCGCCAGTTCGGGAAGCCCCGTCAACTGGCTGGCGCCGCCCGTCAGGATGACCCGCCGTCCGGCTTCCGCCGCAAACCCCGCCTCGCGCAGTCGCCCGCGCGCCAGTTCGAGAATCTCCTCGACCCGCGGCTTGATGATGCGCACCAGGTGCGACTTCGGCACGTGGTTGGGCACATCCTGCTCGCTGTCGTCGACCTGCGGCACGGAGATGATCTCCCGCTCGTCGGACGGTGACGAGATCGCCGCGCCGTAGAGCGTCTTCAGCCGCTCCGCCGCCGACACGCGCGTGGACAGCCCGCGCGCGATGTCCATGGTCACGTGGTGGCCGCCGACCGCGAACGCGTCCGCATGCACGAGATGGCCGCCGGCAAAAACGCCCATGCTGGTCGTCCCCCCGCCCAGATCGATCAGCACCGCGCCCATCTCCGCCTCGTCGTCCACGAGCGCCGACAGGCCGGAGGCGTAGGGCGTCGACACCACCGCCTCGATGTCGAGATGGCAGCGCTCCACGGCGAGCATCAGGTTGCGCACCGCGCCTGCATCGGCGTTGACGACATGCATGTCGACGCCGAGCTTCTCGCCGATCATCCCGGCGGGATCGAGCAGGCCGCGCTGGCCGTCGAGCGAGAAGCCGGTGGGCAGCGCGTGCAGCACCGCCCGCCCCGGACGCGTCGCGTGGGCGGAGGCAGCGTCGAGCACGCGCCCGACATCGCCCGTAGTCACCGCGCCGCCGCGCACCGCGACATGGGCCGCGAAGCGCTGCGAGGCGAGACGCCCGCCGGTGAGGTTGACGATGACCGACTGCAGCTCGACCTTGGCCATCCGCTCGGCCGCGTCCACCGCGTGGCGGATGGCGCGCTCGGCGGCGTCGAGATCGACCACGATCCCGCCCTTCAGGCCCATGGAGCGCTGGTGGCCGATGCCCAGAACCCGCGCCAGATGGGTGCGGCCGCGCAGCACCTCCGTCTCGTTGACCGGGTTCAGCTGGGCGATCAGGCACACGATCTTGTTGGTGCCGACATCGAGCACCGACAGGGTGGCGCTCTTGCGCGCCGACAGCGGCCGCATCCGCGGCGTCAGCCCTGGGGTCAGGCGATTGCCGAAGGAGCTCATGTTTCGGGTGCCTTCCGCTTGGCAGTTTTCTTCCGGGCTTCGATCATCGCCGCCGCGCCCTCCTCGGAAAGGCGCATGGCGATGCGGTCGCTCTGGCGCATGTCGATGGCGATCAGGTCCTTGTTCAGCACCTTCTCGCGCCGCTCCAGATCGATGAGCCGCGCCATGGCCACGACCGGCTCGATCTCCGGCAGGCGCACGATCAGGTCGTTGTCGAACTTGATGTCCCACCGTCGGCCGGACACCAGAATGCCGGCGCGGATGCGCGGGGCCAGCGGCCCCGCCGCCGCCACGATGTCGATGTATTCCTGCGCGCGTGTGTTGGCGCCCTCGCCGGCCACGAAGGGCAGGCGCGAGAAGCGGGGATCGGTCATCAGGTCGATGACGGTGCCGTCGGCGGCGATCACGAACACCTCGCCGTTGCGCTGCCACAGCGCCTGCGGCTCCCGCTCGACGATGGCGATCGAGAGCGCGTCGGGATAGAGCTTGCTCACCGAGGCCTGGCGGATCATCGGCACGGATTCGAGACGCCGGCGCACCTCGCCCGCGTCGAGGAAGGCGAGCGAGCGCAGCGGGCCGACCCCGGCCGCCGCCAGCACCTCGCTCTCGCGCAGCTCGACCATGCCGGCGATATGCACCTCCTTGATGCCGAGCCCGAAGAAACGCGCCACCGCGTCGTGCGGCTCCCCGTAGGCGGCGCGGAACGCGTCGAGGTGCCCGCCGCGCGAGGCGCCGTAGACCGCGACCACCGCGAAGAACGCCACCATGAGGCCGGACCCCGCGCCGCGCGGCAGGTATCGCGCCGCCCGGTCAAGCGTCGTCTGGCGCAGGGCGCGGCGCTCACTGGCGGCGGCGCGCTGCGCCTCCGTCCGTTTCCGCGAAAAAAACTTGCCACCAGCCATCGATAAAGCCCGAAAATGGAACCCCGGCCAATGCCGGCATTGGGGAAGTGCTCCGGTGACGCGGCGCTGCGGCGAAAGCCCCTGAAAACAGTTCCACGACGCAGCGCGCACCGTTAACGATGACTCTTCCGCCTTTTGGTAAATATTTGGTTTAAGGAGAGCCCCGCAGCGCCCTCGCAGCGCGATTTTCTGCAGCCCGAGGGCGGTTCGCCCCTCCGTTCGCCAGCGCGAAAACGGGCGCTATCTCAAAATGTTGCCGGCCGGCCCTTGCAGCGGGCCGCAAGCCCTGCGCGCGCACTGCCCGCTGACGCCGCAGCGCCGGCCGGTTAACGGGCGATATTATCCCCAGCGTTAAGATCGGACGCGGCAGCGGGGATGCCGACGCGGCGGATTTCCCATTGCAGGCTTATTCCCGAATGCTCACGGACCCTTCGGCGGACTTCTTCGCCCAACGCCTCAATATCGGCCGCGCTCGCGCCGCCCAGGTTGACGAGGAAATTGCAATGCATTTCGGACACCTGCGCGGCGCCGATTCGCAGGCCGCGGCAGCCGGCGGCGTCCACCAGCTCCCACGCCTTGGCGCCCGGCGGATTGGTGAAGGTCGAGCCGCCGGTGCGGGTGCTGACGGGCTGCGTCGCCGAGCGGGTCTCGGTGATGGCGTTCATGCGCGCCAGGATGTCCGCCGGATCGCCCGGCGCGCCGCGAAACAGCGCCTCGGTGAAGATGAGATCGTCCGCCGCCGTATGGCGATAGGTGAAGCCCATGTCGGCGTGCGTCAGCGTCACGCGTTCGCCCGTGCGGTCGAGTGCCTGCGCCCCCACCAGCACCTGCGCCACGTCGCCGCCGTAGGCGCCGCCGTTCATGCGCAGCGCGCCGCCGACGGTGCCGGGAATGCCGCGCAGGAACGCCAGCCCGTCGATGCCCGCCTCCGCGGCCGCGCGCGCTACCTTCACATCGGCGGCCGCCGCACCGGCACGCACATGATACGCCGGCTCGACGGCAATCGCCGAAAATCCCTTGCCGAGCCGCACCACCGCGCCGGGCACGCCGCCGTCACGCACCAGGAGGTTCGAGCCCAGCCCGATGGTCAGCACCGGCACGTCCGCGGGCAGATGGCGCAGGAACAGCGCCAGGTCATCGGCATCATGGGGCGTGAACAGCAGCTGCGCCGGCCCGCCGGTGCGGAACCACGTCAGCGGCGCGAGCGGCGCGTTGGCGGCGAGCACCCCCCTGAGCCCGATGCCGGCGAGCGCCGCGCCGATGTCGGGAAAGGTCATGCGGGCTCGTCCAGCGCCGCGAGTTCGCCCGGCAGCGCGTAGGCCCAGGCCGTGATGCTGCCCGCGCCCAGAAACACCACGTAGTCGCCGGGCGAGACGACTTCCCGCACGCGCGCGGCGAGGCCCTCCGGCCCGTCGATGGCGATGACCTCGCGATGGCCGCGGGCTCTGAGGCCGGCGACGAGATCATCGCGCGAGGCGCCTTCGATCGGGGCTTCGCCCGCCGCGTAGACCGGCGCCACGAACACCGTGTCGGCGTCGTTGAAGCAGGTGCAGAAGTCGCTGAAGAGCGACTGCAGGCGGGTATAACGATGCGGCTGCATCACCGCCACCACCCGCCCCTGGGTCGAGGAGCGCGCTGCCCGCAGCACGGCGGCGATCTCCACCGGATGGTGGCCGTAATCGTCGAAAACCGCCACGCCGTTCCACTCGCCGGTGCGGGTGAAGCGCCGCTTGACGCCGCTGAAGCCGCCGATCGCCTTGACGATGGCGTCGGGCTGCATGCCGAGCTCGAAGGCGACGGCGATGGCCGCCGTGGCGTTCAGGGCATTGTGCAGGCCCGGCATCGGCAGCACGAGATCGTCGATGACGGTCGCCGCATTCGACTGCCGGTCGCGGATCAGCACCGTGAAGCGGCTTTTCCCGCCGGAAAGGTCGAGGTCGAGCAGGCGCACGTCCGCCTGCGGGTTCTGGCCGTAGGTGATGACGCGCCGGTCCTCGATGGCACCGACGAGGCCCTGCACCACCGGATGATCGATGCACATCACCGCGAAGCCGTAGAACGGCAGGTTCTCGACGAAAGCGCGGAAGGCGTCCTTGACCGCCTCATAGGTGCCGAAATGGTCGAGGTGCTCGGGGTCGATGTTGGTGACCACCGCCACATCGGCGGGCAGCTTGAGGAAGGTGCCGTCGGACTCGTCCGCCTCCACCACCATCCAGTCGCCGGCGCCGAGCCGCGCGTTCGTGCCATAGGCGTTGATGATGCCGCCGTTGATGACGGTCGGGTCGAAGCCGCCGCCGTCGAGAAGCGTCGCGACGAGCGATGTCGTCGTGGTCTTGCCGTGGGTGCCGGCAATCGCCACGCAGGTCTTGAGGCGCATCAGCTCGGCCAGCATTTCGGCGCGGCGCACGACGGGCAGACGGCGCAGACGCGCCTCGGCGAGTTCGGGATTGTCGCGCTTGATGGCGGTCGACACCACCACGACCTCGGCCTCGCCCAGATGCTCCGGCGCGTGGCCGACGAAGACGTTCGCACCCTTCTCGCGCAGGCGCCTGACGTTGGCGTTGTCGCTGGCGTCCGACCCCTGCACCGTGTAGCCGAGGTTGAGCAGCACCTCGGCGATGCCCGACATGCCGATGCCACCGATGCCGATGAAATGGATGGGGCCAAGCTCGCGCGGCAGTTTCATGAACCGCTTTCCTTCATGTCTGTGACGCCGACTAGAGCATATCAGCGTTTCACGGAAACGCTGATATGCTCTAACTCTTTGATTTTGAGCGAATTCTTATCGATCAAATGATTCCATTCGATCGGAAAGCGCTCTGTTGCTTTTGCCCGTCTTGCGCGTCCGTTTCAACGATTCGCGGGCGACCATTCGCCGCGCGCGACCTTGAAGACCTGATCGGCGAGCCGCTCCGCCGCGTCGGGATAGCCGACGGTGCGTGCCGCGATCGCCTCCCGATGCAGCGACGCCGGATCGTCGAAAACCGCCTTCAGCGCGTCCGCCAGCCATTGCGGCGAGAAATCCTTCTGCGCCACGGCGGTGGCGGCGCTGACGCGCGCCAGCACGGCGGCGTTGGCCGCCTGGTCCTGATCGAGCGAACCCGGCAGCGGCACCAGGACGGAGGGGCGGCCGATCACGGCGAGTTCCGCGACCGTCGAGGCCCCGGCACGGCCGATGACGAGCTGCGCCGCCGCGATCCGCGCCGGCAGGTCGATGAAGAACGAATCGACCTCCGCCGCCACGCCGAGCCGCGCATAGGCCGCGCGCACGCGCTCCAGATCCTCCTTGCGCGCCTGCTGCACAATGGCGAGCCGCTGGCGCAGGTGATCGGGCAGCAGTTCGACGGCGTCGGGCACGACATCGCTCATCACCCGCGCCCCCTGGCTGCCGCCGGTGACGACGAGATGCAGCACACCGCTTGCGTCGAGCGGCTGGAAGGGCGCTTTCGCCGCCTCGATCACGGCCGGGCGCACCGGATTGCCGACATGGGCCACGCGATCCTTCGCACCCTTCGGCAATTTGCCGACATGCGGAAAGCCGGTGGCGATCAGCGTCGCCCAGTTGCTCAGCAGCAGATTGGCGCGCCCCAGCACGGCGTTCTGCTCGTGCACCACGATGGGCACCCGCAGCATGCCCGCAGCGAGCAGCGGCGGGACGGTCGGATAGCCGCCGAAGCCCACGATCACCACCGGCCGGCGCGCCCTGATGGCGCTGTAGGCGGCGAAGAAGCCGCGCGCCAGCGTGAAGACCGCCTTCACGGCGGTGAGGGGCGAGCGCCCCGAAGGGGTCGCGGCCGGAAATTCGATGATGTCGTCGGCGGGGAACCGGTCGGCGAAGCGGGCGGCGCGCGTGTCGGTGGCCAGCACCACGGAAAGGCCGCGCGCCCTCAGCGCCACGGCGAGCGATTCGGCGGGGAACAGGTGGCCGCCGGTGCCGCCGGCCGCGACGATGACGAGCGGCGGCTTCGCGGGCGCGTCAGCCATTATAGCCATCCGCCGGAATGCCGCGATCGAGGATCGCCGCGCGGGGACGCTTGCGGGTGAGCGCGATCAGGAAGCCCATGGCCAGCGCCAGTGACCACAGCGACGAGCCGCCGTAGGAGACGAACGGCAGCGTCATGCCCTTGGCGGGCAGCAGGTGTACGTTCACCATCATGTTGATGCAGGCCTGCACGCCGAACAGCGTCACGAGCCCGGTCGCCGCCAGCCGGCAGAACGGGTCCTCGTTGCGTTGCGCCAGCGACAGGCTGCGCAGCACGATGACGGCGAACAGCAGCACCAGCCCGATGCATACGGCGATGCCGAATTCCTCCGCCGTGGCGGCGAAGATGAAGTCGGTATGCGCATCCGGCAGGATGCGCTTGACCGTGCCCTCGCCCGGCCCCTTGCCGAGCCAGCTTCCCTGCGCGAAGGCGTCGAGCGCGGTGTTCACCTGGAAGCTGTCGCCCGACGCGGGGTCGAGGAAGCGCTCGATGCGCGCCCGCACGTGGCCGACGAACTCATAGGCCGCGACGAGCCCCAGCAGGCTGACGCCGCCGATGCCCAGCACCCAGAACATGTGCAGCCCCGCCGTGAAGAACAGGCAGGCCCAGACGATGGTCACCAGCATGGTCTGGCCGATGTCGGGCTGGAGGATGAGCGGCACGATGGTGACGGGCAGCATCAGCATCGCAAACCACGTGCCGGGCATGTCCTTGCGCCGGTTGCCCTCGGCGAACAGCCAAGCGGTGAGCACCACGAAGGCGGGCTTGACGAATTCCGACGGCTGCAGGGTGAACCCGCCGAGCACGAACCAGCGCCGCGAGCCCTTGACCTCGGGCCCCATGTAGAGCGCCAGCAATATCAGGACCATGCCGCCGACATAGGTGAGCAGCGCCACCCGGCGTACGTAGCGCGGCGGCAGCATCGATATCCCGATCAGGATGAGAATGCCGGGAATGAGATAGAACACCTGCCGGTTGACGAAATGGAAGTCCGGCAGGCCGAGCCGCTCGGCGACCGGCGGGCCGCCGCCCATCAGGAAGACGAGGCCTGCGACCATCAGCACGCCGATGGTGACCAGCGTCAACCGGTCGACGGTCCACAGCCATTCACCCGCATAAGTGCGTTCCGCGCGCGATGCCATCGTCAATCCCCGTAGCATCAAACCAAAAAGCGTGCGTGCTTCTTGGAAAAGTTTGATGCGTTAAAGCGCGTTCCGATCAAATGGAATCATTCGATCGATCAGAATTCGCTCAAAATCAAAGGATTAGATCGTGTCAGCGTTTCCATGAAACGATGACACGGTCTAACATACAGACAGAGCGGCATGCCGCTCAAACCGGCGTCACCTCAGGCAACGCCCGCACGGCCTCGCGAAAACGATCGCCGCGCACCTCGAAATTCGGGAACTGGTCATAGGATGCGCAGGCCGGCGACAGCAGCACGACTGCTTCCTCCTGCGCCTCACCCACACCGTCGCCCCCCGCCGCCCGCGCCGCGTCCAGCACCGCCTGATCGAGGGTGCCGCTCACGGTGTAGGGCACCACGCCGTCGAGGGTGCGGGCAAAGTCGGCACTCGATTCACCGATGAGGTAAGCATGGATGATTTTTGGGAAATATTCCGTTAACGGGGCGATGCCGCCCTCCTTCGCACGTCCGCCGGTGATCCAGAAGATGCGCTCGAACGAGCCCAGCGCCTTCGCCGCCGCATCGGCGTTGGTGGCCTTCGAATCGTTGACGAACAGCACCTGCCCGGCGCGCCCCACCGCCTCCATGCGGTGCGCCAGGCCCGGAAAGGTGGCAAGACCGCGTGCCGCCACGTCATCCGCCACGCCGGCAGCCGTCACTGCGGCGAAGGCGGCCGCTGCGTTCTGCGCGTTGTGGCGGCCGCGCAGCGAGCCGATGCCGGCGAGGTCCGCCACTTCCGCGCCGTCGCGCAGAAGACGCGTACCCGCGACGGAAAACCCCCGGGCGAGCGTGCGCTCGGCGCTCAACGGCACCACGCGCCCGCCCGCCTCCTCGATACGCCGGGCGATGCGAAGGGCGATTTCCCGCGACCAGTCGTCGTCCACGCCGACGATGGCGATGCGGGAGGCGGCGACGAGCCGCTCCTTGATGCTGGCGTAGTGCGCCATCGAGCCGTGACGGTCGATGTGGTCCGGCGTCAGGTTCAGCAGGATGCCCACCGTGGGATCGAGCGAGGGCGCGAGGTCGATCTGGAACGACGAGCACTCCACGACATGCACCCGCCCCGCGGCCGGCGGCGCCAGCGACAGGATGGCGGTGCCGATATTGCCGCCGAGCTGCACGTCGTGTCCGGCCTCGCGCAGGATATGCGCGATGAGCGCCGTCGTCGTGGACTTGCCGTTGGTGCCGGTGATGGCGACGAGGGGCGCGTCGGGTGCGACGAGCCGCCGCTCGCGGACGAACAGCTCGATGTCGCCGATGATCTCGATGCCGGCCGAGCGGGCGAGGAATACCGACCAGTGCGGCTCGGGATGGGTGAGCGGCACGCCGGGCGACAGCACCAGCGCATCGACGCCGTGCCAGTCGGCCGCGCGCAGATCCGCGACCGCGACGCCCGCCGCGCGGGCGGCCTCGCGGCCTTTCTCGCCGTCGTCCCAGGCGGTCACGCTCGCGCCGCCGGCGATGAGCGCCTGCGCGGTGGCAAGGCCCGAGCCGCCGAGGCCGAAAACGAAGACGCGCTTGCCCTTGAACGACGTGACGGGGGTCATCTCATCTCAGCTTCCGGATTTATCTCAACTTCAAAGTGGAGAGGCCGACGAGCGCCAGCACCACGGCGATGATCCAGAAGCGGATCACGACCTGCGGCTCGGTCCAGCCCAGTTGCTCGAAATGGTGGTGGATGGGCGCCATCTTGAACACCCGCTTGCCGGTGAGCTTGAAGGAGGCGACCTGCACGATCACCGAGAGCGCCTCCAGCACGAAGAGGCCGCCGACGATGGCGAGCACGATCTCGTGCTTCACCGCCACCGCGATGGCGCCGAGCATGCCGCCGAGCGCGAGCGACCCGGTGTCGCCCATGAAGATCTGGGCCGGCGGCGCGTTGAACCACAGGAAGCCGATCCCCGCCCCGATCACCGCGCCGCACAGCACCGCGAGCTCGCCCGCGCCGGGCACGAAGTTGATCTGGAGATAGTTGGAAAAGATCGCGTTGCCGACGAGATAGGCGATGAAGCCGAAGGTCGCGGCGGCGATCATCACCGGCACGATGGCGAGCCCGTCGAGGCCGTCGGTGAGGTTCACCGCGTTGCCCGCGCCCACGATCACGAAAGCGCCGAACACCGCGAAGAACAGGCCGAGATCGATCAGGAAATCCTTGAAGAAGGGAATGGCGACGGAGGTCGCGAGCAGTTCGCGCGCCGGCGGCAGCGCATCGCGGCTGATGAGGATGATGGCGATGGTGGCGGAAAGACCGATCAGCCCTTCGATCGTCAGCCGGATGCGGCCGGAAAAGCCCTTGTGCGACTGCTTCGTGACCTTGAGGTAATCGTCGTAGAAGCCGATGGCGCCGAAGCCCAGCGTCACGGCGAGCACCACCCACACATAGGCGTTCGAGAGATTGGCCCACAGCAGCGCGGAGACGAGCACGCCCGAGAGGATCATGAGCCCGCCCATGGTCGGCGTGCCCTTCTTGGCGAGGTGCGACTGCGGCCCGTCCGAGCGGATGGGCTGGCCCTTGCCCTGCCGCACCCTGAGCGAGGCGATGATGGCGGGCCCGAACAGGAAGACGAAGAACATCGCCGTGGCGGTCGCCGCGCCCGTGCGGAACGTGATGTAGCGAAACACGTTGAGCGCAGGCACGGAGGCGCTCAATTCCGCGAGCCAGATAAACATGCTCTTCTCGTCTCCGAAGTAGCCGCAAAGCAGCCGTACGAACGATCCGGGAGCGGATCACGGGCAGGATCAGTCGGCAGCGCCGACCGCCGGGAAACGGCTCTTGAACGCGGCGACGATGCGCGAGACCCTCGTGCCGTTCGAGCCCTTCACCATCACGACGTCGCCCGCCCGGATCGCGCGCAAAACCTGTTCCTCCAGTCCCTGCGCGGTCTCGGCATACGCCCCGCGCACCTCGGGCGCAAGGGTGCGCCACAGATGATGCATGCCGGACCCGGCCGCGAACACGAGATCGATGTCGTTTTCCACAATCGGTGCGTTGAGCGAGGCATGCAGCTCGCCGCTGTCAGGCCCGAGCTCGAGCATGTCCGCGAGCACCGCGATGCGCCGCCCGCGCAGGCCCACCGCCGCCTGCCCCAGCGTGTCGAGCGCCGCCGTCATCGAGGTGGGATTGGCATTGTAGCTCTCGTCGATGAGCAGGAACTCGCCCCCCGGCGCGCCGAGGCGCACGCGCTCGCCGCGGCCGACGGGCGGCGTCAGTTCACCGAGCGCCAGCGCGGCGAGCGCCAGATCGCCGCCCACGGCGTGCACCGCCGCCAGAACCGCAAGGCTGTTCAACGCGATATGCCGGCCCGGCGAGCCGATGCGATAGACCACGGGGGCGCCGAACACCTGCGCCTCCACCACCGACAGCTCGGGCTTGAGCACGATCTTGATCCCGCGCACGTCCGCCTTCGGATGCTCGCCGAAGGTGATGATTCGCCCCGCGCGCGAGGCCAGCACATGGGCCTTGAGGCGCTCGAACTGATCGTTGTCGCGGTTGAGCACCGCGACGCCGCCGGGCTCCAGTCCCGAGAAGATCTCGCCCTTGGCGTCGGCTATCGCGGCGACCGAGGGGAAATATTCCAGGTGCACCTGCCCCACCGTGGTGACGATGGCCACCTGCGGGCGCACGAGGTGCGACAGCGGCGCGACCTCGCCCGGCGCGTTCATGCCGATCTCGAAGATGCCGAAGCGCGTGCCGCGCGGCATGCGCGCCAGCGACAGCGGCACGCCCCAATGGTTGTTGTAGGAGGCGACGGAGGCATGGGTGCGCCCCTGCCGCCCGAGCGCGAGCCGCAGCGCCTCCTTGGTGCTGGTCTTGCCGACCGATCCCGTGACCGCGATCACCCGCGCGCGGCTGCGCGCCCGCGCCGCCGCGCCGAGACCGTGCAGCGCCTCCAGCACGTCCCGGACCACGTAGAGCGGGCCGCCGTTCACCAGCGAGGCGGCGTGCGCCTCGTCGATGACGGCCGCCGCCGCGCCCTTCGCCAGCGCCTGCTGGACATAGGCGTGGCCGTCGCTGTTCTCGCCCCTGATGGCGAGGAACAGGTCCCCCGGCGCGAGCGTGCGCGTATCGATCGACACGCCCGTCACCCGGTCCGGCAGCGCGTTGGCGACGCGGGCGTTGAGCGCGGTGACGAGGTCGAGAGGCGACCAAAGCACCTCCGCCTGCCGGTCGACAGGGGGCGGCGCGATGGAGGAAACGGATCCTGTGGCCGGTATCGTCATGATGTCAGCTCCGCGGCTGCGGCGAGCACCGCCTCGTGGTCGGAAAAGGGAAGAGTGGTCTGGCCGACGATCTGGCCGGTTTCATGGCCCTTGCCCGCCACCACGAGGACGTCCCCGGCCGCGAGCAGCCGGACGGCGTGGCGAATCGCCTCGAACCGGTCGCCGATCTCGCTCACCTGCCCCCTGCCCGCGACCGCCCCGGCGCCGGCGAGCACCTGCGCCCGGATGGCGGCCGGTTCCTCGGAACGCGGGTTGTCGTCGGTGACGATGGCGATGTCGGCCTTGCTTGCAGCGATCGCGCCCATCAGCGGGCGCTTGCCCGCATCGCGGTCGCCGCCGGCGCCGAATACCGCCACGAGCCGGCCGGAAGCATAGCCGCGCAGCGTGTCGAGAACGGAGGCGAGCGCATCCGGCTTGTGCGCGTAGTCCACCACGACGAGCGCGCCGTTGACCTCCGCCACCCGTTCGAGCCGTCCCTTGACGCCCGCGAGCGTCTCGAGCGCATCGAACACGCGGCCGGCCTCCCCGCCCGCCGCCAGCGCGAGCCCCGCCGCGACGAGCGCGTTCGAGGCCTGGAAGTCGCCCGCGAGCGGCAGCAGCACGTCACGCGTGCGCCCGCGATGGCGGATGCGCAGACGCTGGGCGAAGCCCTCGCGCGCGGCGCTCTCCAGCGTGATATCCGCCCCGGCCGTGCCGATGCTGACGAGCGGCAGGCGCCGCCGCGTCGCGATGTCCGCCACGCGCGCGGCCTCGGGCGAATCGGCGTTGATCACGGCCGCTGCGCCGTCGGGCAGCAGCTCCGAAAACAGCCGCAGCTTGGCCGCGAGGTAGGATTCGACGTCCGGATGATAGTCGAGATGGTCGCGGCCCAGATTGGTGAACGCCGCAGCCGTGAGCCGCACGCCGTCGAGGCGATGCTGGTCGAGACCGTGGGAGGAGGCTTCGAGCGCCAGGTGCGTGATGCCCTCATGGGCCAGGCCGTCGAGCGTCCGGTGCAGGCTGATGCTGTCCGGCGTCGTCAGCGAACCGTAGACCGCCCCCGACGGCGCGACGACGCCGATGGTGCCGAGGCTCGCCGCCTGATGGCCGAGCACTGAAAAGATCTGACGCGTGAAATCGGCGACGGAACTCTTGCCGCTGGTGCCCGTCACCGCGACGAGCGTTGCGGGCTGGCGCGGGAAAAACCGGGCCGCCGCCAGCGCCACGCTGGCGCGCACGTTCGCAACCCGCACGAAGGCCACCGTCTCCGGCAGGTCGTCCGGGCGAGGCCCCTCGCCGACGATCGCGACCGCCCCGCGCCGCGCCGCGTCCTGCGCGAAGGCAAGGCCGTCGAGCCTGGCGCCGGGCACGGCGAAGAACGCATCGCCCGGCCCGACGCGCCGCGAATCGAGCTGCAGGCCGGACACCGCGATATCCGGCGCGCCCGCTTCAGGCAGCAGGCTGGCCAGCGAGACCGGCGAGGACAGGGTCATGTCAGCGGCATCCCTCTGCCTGTAGTGCGATCCACCTCGTGCCCATTCTACCGCATGCCCCAAGATTTACCGTGTGCCCCAGACCTACCGCGTGCCCCAGACCTACCGCGTGCCCCAAGCGCCGAGCCGCGCCATGGTGGGGAACGGGTTGACCGGCTCCTCGAAGCGCGGCGGCAGGCCGAGCAGCGGCGCCACGCGCGTCATGATCTTGCCCGTCGTCACGCCGGCGTTCCAGGCAGCGGTCGCGTAACCATAGCTTTCCGGCGTTGCCTGCGGTTCGTCATAGACGGTGAGGAACAGGTATTTCGGATCGTCCGCCGGCATCACGGTCATGAAGGTGGTGAAGTTCTTGTTCTTCGCGTAGCGGCCGTTGATGACCTTGTCCGCGGTGCCCGTCTTGCCGCCGATGAAGTAGCCCGGCACGTCGGCCTTGCGCGCCGAGCCCTTCACCGCGTTGAGGCGCATGACGAAGCGCATGGCCTCGCTCGTCTCGGGCTTGATGACCTGCGGCGCGTTCGCCCGCGCCTCCTGCTCGGAACGCCTGAGGAAGGTCGGGTTGACGAACTGCCCGCCGTTCAGCAGCGCGCCCACGGCCGCCGCCGCCTGCATCGGCGCCACCGCGAGGCCGTGGCCGTAGGAGATGGTGATGGTGTTCAGCTCGCCCCAGTTGGGCGGCAGCAGCGGCGCGGAGCTCTCCGGCATCTCGGTGCGCATGCGGTCGAGCTGGCCCATCTTCTTGAGAAACGCCTTGTGCGCCGGCACGCCCTGCTGCAGGGCGATGCGCGCGGTGCCGATGTTCGACGAATAGATGAAAATTTCCGGCACGTTGAGAATGCGGTTCTTGCCGTGATAATCCTTGATGGTGAAGCGGCCGTAGCGCAGGCCGCCGCGCGCGTCGTAGGTGGAGTTGATGGTCGCCTTGCCCGAATCGAGGCCCATGGCGATGGTCAGCGCCTTGAAGGTCGAGCCCATCTCGAACACGCCGACGATCATGCGGTTGATGCGGTCTTCCTTGAGCGCGTCGACGGGGTTGTTGGGGTCGTAGTCCGGCAACGAGACCAGCGACACCACCTCGCCGGTGTTGACGTCGAGGATGAGCGAGGCGGCCGCCTTGGCCTTGAAGTAGGCCATGCCCTTCATCAGCTCGTCCCGCGCGGCCGCCGTGGCGCGCAGGTCGAGCGAAAGCTGCACCGGCTCCAGATCGTCGGCCGAACGGGCGAAGCCGTAGCCGGCGAGCGCCTTGAGGCCCTGGTTGTCCATGTATTTCTCGATGCCGGCGATGCCCTCGTTGTCGACGTTGGCGAAGCCCAGCACGTGCGCGCCCACCGGCCCGTTGGGATAGACGCGCTTGTTCTCCGGCACGAAGCCGACGCCGGGGATGCCGAGCCGGTGCACCTCCGCCTGCTGGCGCGGCGTGATCTGGCGCTTGACCCACACGAAGCCTCTGTTCGTGCTGAGCTTCTCGCGCAGCTCGCGCGCGTCGAGACCGGGCAGCACCGCCGTCAGCAGCTCCGTCGCCTCGTCGGCGTCGATGATGTTGCGCGGCTCGGCGAAGACGGACACGGTCTTGATGTCGGTGGCCAGCACGACGCCGTTGCGGTCGAGGATATCGGGCCGCGCGGCCGCGACCGTGTTGCCGCCGCGCAGTTCGCCCGGCAGCTTCGGATGCATCGCCATCCACGACAGGCGGCCGATGAGGGCCGCGAACAGCACCACGAAGAACACCCCGACCAGCGTCACGCGCTGGGCGGAGCGATCGGCGCGCATGCGGAACAGGTCGCGCACGAAGTGCCACACGCGGGCGCGGCGGGAGGGCCGAAGCTGCCCCTCCTCCTCATGCACGGGCGCGTATTCCGGCAACGCGCGCCCCGCCGCATTCTCCGTCCTGTTCCCGTCTTCGCCGTTCATCTCGCCCATCCGCCACTCCCGTCCCGGAATGCCCGCACCCGCGGATCACTGCCGTGATCGCTCCTTCTCCTCAAGGGATCGCTCCTCAAGGGGTTGCCGTCGCCGACCGGCTGACACCGGCCGCCGGCGTGTTGGTCGGGGCCCCGAGGCCCAGCGCCTCCAGCTTGGCGCCGATAGAGTCGACCTTCGGCTGGCGCTCGGGAATGTCGCCGAAACGCACGATCTGATTGATCTTGAGCGGCTGCAGATCGAGATACTGGTCCGACAGCACCGCGATCCTATCCGGGCGCACGTGGAACTGCCAGTCGGCGCGCGAGGCGGCGATGGCGTCCTTCTCGCGCTGGATCTGCGCCTTCAGCTTCGACAGCTTCTCGGCATAGAAGATCGACTCGTACTTGATCGAGTAGGCGTAGCCGGCCGAACCGAGCAACGCCACCACGGCCAGCACATGCAACAGACGCACCAGCATCAGCGCCCCCTCCTGCGCGTGCGCCGCTCGGGCAGCGCCGCGAGCGACATCACGGTTTCATCCACTTCCCGCGCCGGCGCGGCGAGGCGCTCGGCCGCCCGCAGCTTGGCGGAGCGCGCGCGCGGATTGCGCGCGCATTCGGCCTCCGTCGGCGTCACCACGCCGCGCGACACGAGCCTGAAGGTCGGCGCCTGCGTCCCCTCCTCGGGCAGGTGGCGCGAGCCTCCGCCCGATCGGGCGGAGCGGCGCGCCAGAAACTGCTTGACGATGCGGTCCTCCAGCGAATGGAACGTCACCACCACGAGCCGTCCGCCGGGCTTGAGGAGGCGCTCGGCCGCGTGCAGCGCCCGGGTCAGCTCGCCCAGCTCGTCGTTGACGTAGATGCGCAGCGCCTGAAACGTCCGCGTCGCCGGGTGCGGGCCGTGGGGGTCGGCGCGCACCACGCCCGCCACCAGCTCCGCGAGTTCGGCCGTCGTCGCGATGGGCGCCTGCGCGCGCCGCTCCACGATGGCGCGCGCCACGAAGCGCGAGCGGCGCTCCTCGCCGAAATTGTAGATGATGTCGGCCAAAAGCGCCTCGTCGGCCGTGTTGACCACGTCGGCGGCGCTCTCGCCGGCCTGCTCCATGCGCATGTCGAGCGGGCCGTCGAAGCGCAGCGAGAAGCCGCGCTCGGCCTCGTCGATCTGCATGGAGGACACGCCGATGTCGAGCACCACGCCGTCGACGGCGTCACAGCCCTGCGCCCGGGCGGCGGCTTCCATCTCGCCGAAGACCGTCTCGACCAGTGCGAGGCGCCCGCCGGACGCCGCCACGAGCTCCCTGCCCGCCGCGATGGCGGAAGGGTCGCGGTCGAGCGCGATCACCCGCGTGCCGGCCCGCTCCAGGATCGCCGCGGTATAGCCGCCGGCGCCGAACGTGCCGTCGAGATAGACGCCGCCGGCGCGCGGATCGAGGGCGGCGAGGACCTCGTCCAGAAGCACGGGAACATGACGGGCCGGTCCGCCTGCGACGCCGGCCGGGCCGTCGTCGCGACCCGTCATCGTTCCCGTGCCTCCGAAGCCAAACCTCGCGAAACCATGCCAGCCTCTCCCAAAGACCGTTTCAGGGCACGCACCCGCTCGCGCGCCTCCTCCAGATGCCCGCGGAACGCCGACGGCTCCCAGAGCTGGAACTTGTGGCCGAGCCCGACGAAGGTCACCGAGTCGCCAAGCCCCGCATGGGCCTTCAGCCCGTCGGTCAGCGCCACGCGCCCTTCCGCGTCCACCTTCAGGATCTCGCTCGTGCCGAGCAGCGCCGTCGACAGGAAATCGCGCTCGTCCGAATAGGGCGCGAGCCGCGACAGCAGCCCGTCGATCTCCCGCAGCAGGGCGTTGCCGCCCGCATCGAGCGCCGGCGCATCGAGCGCCGGATGCACGTAGAGCCCCTCGAACCCGTCCCGCGCCAGGACCGCCCGGAACGGCGCCGGTATCGACACCCGCCCCTTGGCATCCAGCCGGTTGGTGAAGTTGGAAACGAACCGATCCATCGCACCCAGATCCGCCGATATCCCGACCCGCCGCCGCGCGCCCGAACGCCGCAAGCTCAGGCGCCGCAACGGCACCGGCCTGGCCGCCCCCGGTCCGGCCGCCGCCGGCTTTCGGGTGCAGACGCCGGATGGGACCCGCCGGAAATGGGACATCTTGGGATATCATGGGACAATATGGCCGTCAATGGAATCACGGCCACCATGGCCGGTGCTTCCGCCTCCATCTCAACCGGGTTAGGGTTAACGAACCGTTCAGGCAGCGTTCATTTCGGCGTGATCCCGAGAAATAAAAAAATAAAGCCGCGGCGGGCCGGGAAGTGTTCCGGATGCCCGCCGCGGCTTTCGATGTCAGTCGGCCTGTAAGCCGGGTTCTGTATGGCGGAGGCCTCGCGGCCCCGCGTGACGGCCATTCATCTGGGACGGCTGTTGCCAGCCGCCTCTAGCAACCAACCCGGACGACCGGCGCGGAAACGCGCCTGACCCTGCTGCCGAGGCCGCGGGGTCCGTCGTCCCTATTCGGTTTTGCTCCCGGTGGGGTTTACCCTGCCGCTGCCGTTGCCGGCCGCGCGGTGCGCTCTTACCGCACCCTTTCACCCTTGCCCCGGACGCATCCGGGGCGGTTTGCTTTCTGTGGCACTTTCCCTGGGGTCGCCCCCGCCGGACGTTATCCGGCACCGTGTTTCCGTGGAGCCCGGACTTTCCTCTGCCCTCACGGACAGCGGCCGTCCGGCCGGCTGACGATCTCGGGATAAGGTCGCGCGCCGCCGTGGTCAAGTGCGGCGCGCGCGGCGCATCATTCGACGCGGGTCTTGCCGTCGCCGGCGGGCGCTGCCGTCGCCGCCAGCTCCGTGCCGAGGCTGGCGATGATGGTGCGCACCTTGGCGCAATAGGCCAGATTGGCGCGGCTGGGACGCTTGGCATAGTGGCCGCTCTGGTAGCGCATCACCGTGCCGCAGGTATCGCCGTTCGCCAGCCGATACGCCTGCCCGAGATATTTCATGCCGTATTTGATGTTGGTCTCGGGGTTCATCAAGCCCTTGGCCGATCCACTGTAGCCGACGCCACGCGCCGTTCTGTGCTTGATCTGCATCAGGCCGAGCGCGCCCGCGTTGCTCACGTGCGGCTGGTAGCGGCTCTCGACGCGCACCACCGCGTCGCCGAGCGCGAAGGGGATGCCGTTGGCGGCGGCGTGCTGGGCGATCAGCGCCCGGTAGCGCTCGCGCGAGGCGGCCTGATAGCCGAGCGCCTGGCGGGAGCGGGGGGAAGAGGAGCGCGCGGAGGAGGAGCGCGCGGAGGAGGAGTGCGCGGCCTTGCCGGCGTTTTCCGCCAGATTCGGCGGGGCGATCGTGTCAGGGGCAATGCTGGCCGGCTTCTTGCGCACGGAGCGCTTGCGGGGCGCCTTCGCCGCCCCGGTTTGCGCGCTTTTGCCATCCGCGGGCTTGACCGCATCGGCCGGCGCCGGCGCGGATGTGGCCGCCCTGGCCCGCTCGCTGGCGAAAAAACTGTAGATATCGGTATTGGCCAATGCCTGAGTGGAAGAGGTTCCCAGCGCGCCGGCCATGACGGCGGTCAACGCGATTATCCGTACACTTCTCAAACGACTGCTCCTCGACCGGACCGCCGCTGCGACCTTTCCGGCCCCGCGGCGACGCCGGCATAACCCGCCGCCAGCACGCGCTCGCGCCGGCATGACTTCTACCCAACCACCGTGGAGACAACGCTTTCGAACCGGTCCCGCACCCGCCGTCGACATTCCGCTGGCAGGCAAAGCAGTGCCGTCGCCGATTCCAATATCGATGCCATCGCGCCCAGAAGAGCGCGCAACGAAACCAATCGACGCCGAATCCTCGACAGTCTCCACAGGCCCCCAGGCCGCTAGGGGTGGCACTCTCATAGGGGAAATAAGGCAAACTTCTGACGAAATAACTATTCGCGTATTCGCGTAGACTTAATCCGTTATCGATATAGCCGACTACATGAAATTTAGGATTTATTATCCATTAGTTTCTTGTATTTTTCATGTGAATGAAGAATTGGGTATGCGGCAAAAAATTGACGAGCCGCATATCCTCCCTCGGACAGGTCGAATAAGCTCCCCATATGGTCGATTTCCGCTGCCGGGCGTCTCGCGGCGCGGGGCGGGAACCGTCTTTTCAAGCATAGAGGTGATGGCGATGAAGGGAATTCGGCTCGTGAGTCTCGCCGCCGCCGGCGCGCTGGCGTTCTCGCTCGCGGCGTGCAGCACGACGAATCCGCGTGACCGGGCGGTCGGCGGCGCACTCATCGGTGGCGCCACCGGCGCCGTGGTCGGCGGCGTGGCCACCGGGCGGGCCGGCGGCGCGCTGGCGGGCGGCGCGATCGGTGCGGCGAGCGGCGCGATCATCGGCCACGCCACCGCGCCGCGACGCTGAACACCGCAGGCAGGTGAGGCCGCGGCGCTTGAAGAAACCCGCACGCTCCCGGTCGAAGACCGCGAGCGTGCGTATGGCGCGGCCGTTTGCGGCCCTGCGGCCGAGGCGGTATAGGAAAACTCCCGTATCGCACAACGGCCAGCAAGCATGAGCGCCCGCCTCGTCCCGGACAGTCCCGTCGCCTCGAAGGTGTTCCCCTCGCCCAACCACGGCGAAAGGCGCGGCGCGACAGAAGGCGCCGCGCGCCGGCCCGACATCCTGTTGCTGCACTACACGGACATGGCCGATTCGGGTGAGGCGCTGAACCGGCTGTGCGATGCGACGTCGCAGGTCTCGGCGCATTACTTCGTGTTCGAGAACGGCCGCGTGCTCCAGCTCGTGCCCGAATCGCGCCGCGCCTGGCACGCGGGCGAGGCGGTGTGGGACGGCGAGCGCGACATCAACTCGGCCTCCATCGGCATCGAGATCGCCCACCCCGGCCATTTTCGCGATGCCGCCCCGCCGGAGTCCATGCCGCCCTTTCCGCCGGCGCAGATCGAGGCCGTGATCGCGCTGGCGCAGGACATCATCGCCCGCTGGGGCATCCGGACGGACAGGGTGCTGGCCCATTCCGACGTCGCGCCCCTGCGCAAGCGCGATCCCGGCGAGGCCTTCCCGTGGGAAGAGCTGGCGCGCGCCGGCGTGGGCCATTGGGTGACGCCCGCGCCCCTGCGCGGCGGCCGGTTCCTGTCGCCGGGAGAGCGGGGCCAGCCCATCGAGGCGCTGCAGGCCATGCTCGGGCTCTACGGCTACGGCCTCGACGTCGACGGGGTCTACAACCCCGAGACCGAGGCGGTGGTGCGCGCCTTCCAGCGCCATTTCCGGCCGGAGCGGGTCGACGGCATCGCCGACGCCTCCACCATCACGACGCTGCGCGACCTCATCGCTTCAAGGACTTGAGAGCGCTTCGCTTTTTCAGCGCTCACGCGCCGCGCGAGCTCGATGCCCTATCGGAACGGCGGCTCGTCGAAGCTGCGCAGCTTGCGCGAGTGCAGCGAGTGGAGCTGGCTGCGCAGCAGGTCGAGCGCGGCGAGGCCGATGCGCAGGTGCTGTCCCACCGCCCGCTCGTAGAACGCGTTGGCCGCGCCCGGCAGCTTGATCTCGCCGTGCAGCGGCTTGTCCGACACGCACAGCAGCGTGCCGTAGGGCACGCGCAGCCGGTAGCCCTGGGCGGCGATGGTGCCGCTCTCCATGTCCACCGCGATGGCGCGCGACAGGTTGATCAGCCGCCGCTCCTGCGACCAGCGCAGCTCCCAGTTGCGGTCGTCGTAGGTAACGACGGTGCCGGTGCGCAGGCGCCTTTTCAGCGCGTCGCCCTTGTCGCCGGTGACGGTCGCGGCCGCCTCCTGCAGCGCCACCTGCACTTCCGCCAGCGCCGGGATGGGGATTTCCGGCGGCACGGCGCGGTCGAGGATGTTGTCCTGCCGCAGATAGGCGTGCGCCAGCACGTAGTCGCCGATGGACTGCGACTGGCGCAGCCCGCCGCAATGGCCGATCATCAGCCAGCAATGCGGCCGCAGCACCGCCAGATGATCGGTGATGTTCTTGGCGTTCGCCGGCCCCACGCCGATGTTGACGAGGGTCGTGCCGTGGCCGTCCTCGGCCACGAGGTGGTAGGCCGGCATCTGGAAGCGGTGCCACGCCACGCCGGCTGCGAGCGCAATCGCCTCGTCCTCGGGCGTGCCGCGCGCGATGACGGTGTTGCCCGGCAGCACAAGGCGCAGGTAGCGGCCGCTTTCCCGCAGCAGCTCCAGGCCGATGCGGACGAACTGGTCGACATAGCGGTGGTAGTTGGTCAGCAGGATCCAGGGCTGGACCTGGCGCCAGTCCGAGCCGGTGTAGTGCACGAGGCGGCGCAGCGAGAAGTCGACGCGCGCGCCGTCGAAGAGCGACAGCGGCAGCGGGCGGGCCGGGTCGTGCTCCCACAGGCCGTCCGCCACCTCGTCACCCACCTCGGTGAGGTTGGGCACCGGGAAATGGCTGGCCAGCTCCGCCGCGGTCCCGCCGATCCCGGCGAGTTCATCGCCGCGCTCGACGACGTAAGGATAGGGGATCTCCTGCTGCCCGCGCCCCACCAGGACGCGGGCGTCGAAATCGCGCATCAGGTGGCCGAGTTGCTCGGTGAGATAGGGGCGGAACGCCTCCGGCTGGGTGATGGTGGTGGCGTAGCCGCCGGCGCGCTGGAATTTCGCATAGGCGCGCGCGCTGACGGGAATCGATCCCTCCGGCTCATAGACCACGCGCAGTTCGGGATAGCAGAACGCGGCGCGCGCCGCCGCATCGGGCAGAACCTTGTGGCGCACGAAGGCGTCGAGCGCCTGGCGCTGCGCCGCCAGCGCGGCGTCGTGCAGGACGGCGAGCCGGTCCACCGCCTCGTCCGCACTCGCGCAGGGCACGAAATCCGCGCCCGCTCCGGCGCTGACAGTGGCCATTGGCCGCTCCTTCTCCAAATGGCCCCCAGGCGCGGCACGCTCCCCGAGAACGCTCCTCCGGCGCCTCCCTCCGGCCGTGCTCACCTGCTGATGCCTCCGGGCTCTCCCGGCAGCACGAACAACTGGCCCGGATAGATCCGGTCCGGATTGCGAATCTGCTCCTGATTCGCGTCGTAGATGACCGTATAGCGCACCCCGCGTCCATAGACGCGGCGGCTGATGCGCCACAGGGTGTCGCCGCGCTCGACACGCACCGCGCGCACCTCGGGCACGACGACGACGTGCGAGCCGTCATCCGCCTCGCGCGGCCCCGGCGCCCCGGCGGTGGCCGACGGCTCCTCCAGCGGCGCTTCCGGCATCGAGAACGGCACTTCCGCCCGCGACAGCACCTTGCCGTCGTCCGGCGTCACCTGATCGAGCCGGACGTGGTAGTCGCCGGGCGGGATGCCCGAATCGATCCGGAACGACACCCCGGCCCCGTCGGAGGCCGTGCCCTGGGCAAGGAACGTGTCGTTGAGATAGAGCCGCACCGACGAGCCCGGCGGGGCCTGCCCGGATACGTAGAGCCTGCCCGCCTCCGCCTCGACGGTGGCGATCACGACATTGTCAGGCGGCGCGGCGGCCGTTGCGGGCGCGGGCGTTTCGGCCGGCGCGGCGGTGCTGTCGTCCCCCGGCGCGGCCTGGGCGATGACGTCGGCTTCCGGCGTGCCGTTCAGCTCGCGGGCGACGACGCCGCCGCTCGACAGCAGGGCCGTGGGCTTGTCCGGCTCGGTCAGCGCCACCACCGGCGGCGAGGTGCGGTCGGGTGACAGCACCACCGTCACCGACTGCTGCGACACCGTGTCCGCCCCATCCTCGCCGACCTCGCGCAGCGTCAGTTCGTGATCGCCCGGCGGCAGCGCCGGCGGCGTCAGGGCGAACGTGCCCGATTCGGGCACATCGACCTTGTCGTGCACCCGGCCGTCGACGAGCAGTTCCAGCGTCTTGCCGGGCGTGGCGCGGCCGGCGATCACCGAATCGCCCTCCGGGCTCACGCGCACGACGTCGAAGGCGGGCGGCGCCGCGCCGTCCGCCGGAGCGGCGGACGGGTCGCGGGCGGCATCCGCTCCGGTCCCGGAGGCGGTGGCCGGCGCGGTGGCCGCGACGGAGCCCGGCGGCGGGGCCGCCGTGCCGGGGGCAACGGCGGGCCGACCGGCGGGCGGGGCGGAGGTCACGGCGGCATCGCGCGGCGGCAGGCCGAACACAACGACCGCCCCCGTCAGCAAAGCCGCGCCGACAGCGATGAGCGCCAGTTGTATATTTTTCGACGTGGCCATTCCACGCAGCCCTTTCCGCATGAAACAGGATACTACCAGCGGTTATATACCGCCGCCCGACATTTGTCGCGTGACGACGAAAGCCATGTCACAAAAAAGGTTTATCGTGACATCCGCAACATGGGATCGAGCTTCCGGGCCGGGGCCGGGAGAGGACGCCGGGGATCGCGAACATAGCGTCTTGACCCGATCCCGGCGGCAGTTCACATCTTCCGGCATGAGCATGATTCGATCCATCTGCGTCTACTGCGGCTCGTCCAACGGCAGCGACCCGGTCTTCACCGAGGAAGCCGTCGCTCTTGGCACGGCCATGGCCAAATCCGGCATCCGGCTAATCTACGGCGGCGGCAGCATCGGCCTCATGGGCGCAACCGCCCGCGCCGTGCTGGAGGCGGGCGGCGAGGTCACCGGCATCATTCCCGACTTCCTCAAGCAGCGCGAGAGCCTGCTGAAGGACGTTCAGGAAACGATCATCGTCCCCGACATGCACACCCGCAAGCGGCTGATGTTCGAGCGTGCCGACGCGTTCGTCGCGCTTCCGGGCGGGATCGGCACGCTCGAGGAGCTCGTCGAGCAACTCACCTGGGCCCAGCTCGGCCGCCACAAGAAGCCGATCCTCATCCTCGACAGCCAGGGCTTCTGGCGTCCACTGCTGTCGCTGTTCGCCCACATGAATCTCGCGGGCTTCATCCGCCCGGGTCTCGACATCGCCTATCTCGTGGCGGAGAAGGCGCAGGACGTCGTGCCGATGCTCATCACCGCCGCGCGCCGCGCCGCCGAGACCGAGGCCGCCCCGGAAGCAGCCGCCATCGGCCAGCGGTTCTGAATCAGGCGAGAGCACCGGTTCTGATTCCATCGGAACCGGTGCTCTCGATTCCATATTTTTCCGCAACTTGCATTCGATTTGACGGTCAAATTGACTGCAAACTGCTATGTCTCCCAGCTCGTGGTGCCGTCCTTGTTGTCGATCAGGGTGATTCCCTGATCGGCGAGTTCCTTGCGGATACGGTCCGCCTCGGCCCAGTTCTTCTGCGCGCGGGCGACGGCGCGGGCGGCGATGGCCGCCTCGATGGCCGCAGCGTCGGGCGCGTCGCTGCGGGCGGTCTTGACGAACGGCGACAGGTCTATCCCCAGCAGGCCCACGCCGGCCTTCAGCTCCGCCAGCCTGCCGGCCGACTTGAGACCGTGCAGCACGGTGATCGCCTTCGGCGTGTTGAGGTCGTCGGCCAGCGCCTCCAGCAGTTCATCCGGCGGCGCATCGGCGGCGTCGACCCCCGCCAGCGCCTGGGCCCAGCCGCCGAGCACGGCCGCACTCTCCTCCAGCCCCTTCACCGTCCAGTCGATGGGCTGGCGATAGTGGGTGCGCAGCATGGCGAAGCGCAGCACCGCGCCGGGCCACGCGCGGCCGCCGAACACGTCCTTCTCCAAGAGGTCGTTGATGGTGATGAAGTTGCCGAGCGACTTCGACATCTTCTCGCCCTCCACCTGCAGCAGCCCGTTGTGCAGCCAGTAGTTGGCCATGCGCGGCGTATCGAGCGCGCAGCAGGTCTGGGCGATCTCGTTCTCGTGGTGCGGGAACACCAGATCGATGCCGCCGGCGTGGATGTCGAAGGTCTCGGCGGCGGCGGGATCGTCGCAGCGCAGCCGGCCCGAGAAATTCTCGATGAGATGGCGCCAGCTCATGGCCGAGCACTCGATGTGCCAGCCCGGCCGGCCCGGCCGCGCGATGCCGCCGGGGCTCGGCCACGCCGGCTCGTGTTCGTTCGAGGGCTTCCACAGCACGAAATCCATCGCGTCGCGCTTGTAGGGCGCGACATCGACGCGTGCGCCCGCCAGCATGTCGTCGAGCGAGCGGCGCGCCAGCGCGCCGTAGCGCGGCAGCCTGTGGCCCGGCGCCTGCGCCGCCGCCTCCATGGCCGGTACCGAGAACAGCACGTGGTCCTGCGCCACATAGGCGAAGCCGCGCGCGATCAGCCGCTCGATCAGGTCGCGCATCTCGGCGATATGCTCGGTGGCGCGCGGCTCGACGCTCGGCTCGATGACGCCCAGCGCCGCGGTGTCCTTGCGGTACTGCGCTTCCGTCGTCGTGGTGACGCGGCGGATCGCCTCGTTCAGCGGCAGATCGGGGAAATCGCGTCCCGCGCGGGCGTTGATCTTGTCGTCGACGTCGGTGAAGTTGCGCACGTAGGTCACCGCCCCCGCGCCATAGACATGGCGCAGCAGGCGGAACACCATGTCGAAAACGATCACCGGGCGCGCGTTGCCGATATGGGCGTAGTCGTAGACGGTCGGGCCGCAGACATACATGCGCACCGCGCCCGGATCGACGGGAACGAAGTCCTCCTTGGTGCGGGTGAGCGTATTGTAGAACCTCAGTCCCAATGACCTGTCCGGCTCGCGCGACATCCGTCGTTCCTCGTTAGAAGATTTCACGGAAACGGTGAAACCCTCTTCCCTTCCCTTTGAGCGCATTCCGGTCGATCGGAAAGCGCTCCGGCACCGGGACGGCGCGCCGGCCTCCATGAGACAGGGCGGCCCCGGCCGGTCCTCGCACGCGGCCTGTCGCGCTCCCTGTCACAGGACATGCGCCGGGGGCATTCGTATGCGAACGCGGTATTTGCCTTGCGCGCGCGAATCCGTCAAGAGTAGCGGCAAGGCGGCGGGATCCCCTCCCCGCGGCTGCCGGTGTCGCGTCATTCAAACTTTCTTCATCCTCCCCAGCCAATATGGGACCGCGCGCCGGGCGTAGCAGCGGCGATCCGCTCCCGCAATCGATTCCTGAATGCAGCAGACGACCATGATTCGCACGATCTCCGCCTTCGCGCTCGCGTCGGCGCTCATCCTTGCCGCGGCCGTCGCCGGTCCTTCGCTCGCCGGCGGGACCGACCCGGATGGCAAGCCCACTTTCCTGATCTCGGCCCGGGACGGCTACGGCGTGGCGGAGTGCCTGACGCGCGGCGACGCGTGCTCGGTTCAGGTGGCCAACGCCTGGTGCGTGGCGCAGGGCTATCATCACGCGTCCGACCTGCGCGTCATGGAGGCCAAGGACAGCCGGACGCTCACCGACGCGATCGCCATCACCTGCGACCACTGACGTTCTCGGCCCGCTGCGTCCGTCCCGCACCGGGACGGAGCCGCCCGGTTGACGGGAGCGGCGGTTTTGGCGATTTTGCCGCGCTGAATGCGGCCCGATCCGTCACGCGGGTGACGTGTCGTCCGAAGCATGTGTCAGCCATTGTCCGGGGGAGATTTCCGTGAAGCCATCTTCGACCATCCGCGCAGATCTGCGCAGCAAGTTTCGTCGGCCTGCCGCCCGCACCACGGTTGCGCTCGCGGCAGCGGCCGGCGCCGCGCTGACGGTTGCGGCGTGCAACACCACCCAGAACGCCCCTGTCCAGGCCGATGGCACGGTCTACGCCGCGCCGCTCGACACCGCCGCGTTGTCGCAGCATTCCTGCGGCACGCCGATCGTCGCCTATCGCAACCTCATCGACCGTGACGTGCGCACCGGCTTCCTCAGCCAGTCGGTCTACGACCGGATCGCGCCGCAGCTCGCCAGCGCCGCCGCCACCTGCATCGCCGGCAACGATGCAGCCGCGATCGCCTCGCTCAACGCCACCAAGCGCCAGTTCGGCTATCCGGTCTGATCCTCTACCGGAGCATTTTCGCTCGAAAACGCTATGGAGGGAATGCCGCGCGCACGAAGCCGGCGACATAGGCCGGCATGATGTCGGGGTCGACGTCGGCGGGCGACCTCACGAGGCGGACGCCGGCGAGTTCCGGCTCCGCCTCTCCGGCGATGAAGGCCTCGATGCGCTGGCGCAGCACCGGCGCCGGGAGCGGCGAACGCGCCTCCTTGAGCAGCGCCGTGCGCGGACCGTCGATCACGGCGGTGAACCCCGGCGCGAAGGAAACATCGGCCGGCCCGAGGCCTGTCTCCTCCAGCAGTTCGCGGCGGATGGAAGCGCCGACGTCGACGCTGCCGTCGGCGCGCACGTCCTCGAGGTCGAGGCTGCCGCCGGGAAAGTAGGCCCGCCCGCCGTTGGCGGTATGCGCCGCCATCTCGCCGAGCACGATGGTGCCGTCCGCCGCGCGCAGCACGGCCGCGCCGAAGCAGTTGCCGACGTCGGGCTCGGGAAATCCGAAATCCATCATGGCGAGGAAGCTGGCATAATCCGCCGCGCGAAACCGCACGTCGAGAACCTCGCCGTCGAGGGCGCGGCGCGTGCACACCAGCACGACGCCGTTGAACAGCGCGGGCTTCAGCATGCGCCGCCGGTCCCAGTTCGCGGCGATACGGGCGCGGTTGCGCTCGGCCCACGGCCATGGCCCGGCCTCAAGCGTGGCGTCGACGCGCCACACGGGAACGATCCGCACGAGAACTCCGTTCAAAGCACGATCTTTTCCGAAACGGATACCGCCTTTCGGAAAAGATTGTGCGACAGCGGCAAGGCTGGCGGGGATAGACCGGCCGGGATGACGCGCCGGAAGCGAATCCTCCCGCCCGATGGTCACACGGCCTCGGCGCGGAAGCGCTGCGACGGCTCGACGATCTCCTCCTGGGCCGCGATCAGCGCGATCTCGGTCGCGCCGAGCTCCACCGTCCTGCGCAGCAGCCCGTGGATCGATGCCGCCGCAGCCTCCACCGCCGCCGCAGCCGAGCGGCTCTTGAGATAGTGCACGAAGAACAGCGCCGCCGTAACGTCGCCACCGCCGCTGACGGTGATCGGCAGGCGCGGCGTGCGCACGCGATGCAGCTGCCCGCCCTCCGAGGCGATGAGGTCGATGCTGCCCTCCGGCGTCTCGCGGGAGAGGAACGAGGTGACGAGCACCACGCGCGGCCCCCGGTCGTGAACGGCGGCGATGGCCTCGCGCGCCGCGTCCAGCGAGTTCACCGTGCGGCCCGTCAGGTGCTCCAGCTCGAAATGGTTGGGCGTGATGATGTCGGCCGCCGGCAGCGCGTGGTCACGCATGAACTCGGGAATGCCGGGGCGCACGAACACGCCGCGGTCGACGTCGCCGATGACCGGATCGCAGCAATAGATCGCATCGGGATTCGCAGCCCGCACCCTTGTCACCGTCGACAGGATGGCCGCGCCGATGTCGGCCGATCCCATGTAGCCCGACAGCACGCCGTCGCACCGGCCGAGCACGCCGCGCTCGGTGATGCCCTCGACGAGATCCTCGATGGAATGGCCGTCGAACACCCGCCCCTTCCACGAGCCATAGCCGGTATGGTTCGAGAACTGCACCGTATGGATCGGCCACACCTCGACGCCGAGCCGCTGCATCGGGAAGATCGCCGCCGCATTTCCGACATGGCCGTAAGCGACATGGGACTGGATGGAGAGTACGTTCATACTGGTTGGAATCCCTTCTGGTGATGCTCCGTACGCGGCCGGCGGCGGCAACCGCCGGAAAACCGGAGGCAAAGTTTTTACGCCCATGGTCCATTCTTCGCAATCCCCCGGCAATCCCGGGGCAATCCTCCTGCGCAACCCCCCGCGTTTTCCGCCACCATGAGCGCAACCGGCACACGAGACCCGACATCATCGCATCATGACCATCGCTTCCTTCGTCGAGACGATCATCGCCTTCACCCGCGATAATGCCGCCTGGGCCGCACCGGTGGTGTTCGCGGTGGCGTTCGCCGAGTCGTTCGCCTTCCTGTCGCTGCTGGTGCCGGGATGGGCGATCCTGATCGGGGTTGGCGCGCTGATCGGCGCCGCGGGCATCGACTTCTGGCCGGTGTGGGCCGCGGCGGCGGCCGGTGCCGCGGCCGGCGACTGGATATCCTATTGGGTCGGATACCGTTTCAAGGACAGCGCCACGCAGGTGTGGCCGCTGTCGCGCCATCCGCAGATGGTGGAGCGCGGGCGCGCGTTCTTCGGACGCTTCGGCGTCTGGAGCATCGTGATCGGCCGGTTCTTCGGCCCGCTGCGCGCCGTGGTGCCGCTCATCGCGGGCATCTTCGGCATGCGGCAGATCCCGTTCCAGCTCGCCAACGTCGCGTCCGCGCTGGTGTGGGCCTTCGTGCTGCTCGCCCCGACGGCGGCGGTGCTGCGCCATTTCCTCGGCTGACCGGCGGCCCGCCTGCACCCCGGACATACCGCTTCTGCACGAAGTGTTGCTGCGCGTCACTGGCATGACGCGCCGGTTAAGCGTATGGAAGAATGCATCAGGCGCAGGGCGCACGCGGCCCGCGCCGGTCAGACCGTATGGATTTGCGGCCGTTCGCGTGGATCGGACGGCGAGAGCGGATGCGTGCACGCAGGGCTCGAAAGGAGACATGCTCGATGGACGCCAGATCCCCCGCCTCCGGAAAGACCGATCCCGTCAGCACCCCCGTGCCCTGGCGGCCGGACCGTTGCGACCGGGTCGCGCTCGTGCTGCAGGGCGGCGGCGCGCTCGGCGCATACCAGGGCGGCGTCTACGAGGCCCTGCACGAAGCCGGGCTCGAGCCGGACTGGGTGTCCGGCGTCTCCATCGGCGCGGTCAACGCCGCCATCATCGCCGGCAACCCGCCCGGGCAGCGCCTGGCGAAGCTGCGCACCTTCTGGGAACGCATCACGGAACGCCGGATATGGTTCTGGCTGCCGGAAGGAGACATCTACCGGCAGGCCCACAACGCGGCGAACGCGGCGCTCACCTACCTGTTCGGCGTGTCCGGATTCTTCAAGCCGCATGTGCCGGGTCCGCTCTTCAGCCCGGCGGGCGCGCCCACGGCCACGAGCTTCTACGACACCACGCCCCTCAAGGAGACGCTGGAGGACCTGGTCGACTTCTCGCTCATCAACGAGCAGAAGCTGCGCTTCGCGGTGGGCGCCGTCAACGTGCTGACGGGCAACTTCACCTATTTCGACAACGCGTATGAGGAAATCGCCGCCGAGCACGTCATGGCCTCCGGCTCGCTGCCGCCGATGCTGCCGATGGAGAAGGTCGGCACGGATTTCTACTGGGACGGCGGCGTCGTCTCGAACACGCCGCTGCAGCATCTGCTCGACCAGTCCGACCACCTCAACTCGCTGGTCTTCCAGGTGGATCTGTACAGCGCCCGCGGCCCCCTGCCGCGCGACATCTTCGATGTGCTGGAGCGGCAGAAGGACATCATGTATTCCTCGCGCACCCGCTACACCACCGATGTCTACCGCCGGCTGCACGAGTGGAAGACGCGCCTCTACGCAGTGCTCGAAAAGGTGCCGGACGAGTTCCTCACCGACGACGAGCGCTACCTGCGCCACCAGCTCAGCGACCTGCCCGAGATCACCATCCTGCACCTCATCTACCAGCAGAAGGCCTATGAGGGGCACGCCAAGGACTACGAATTCTCCGACACCTCGATGCGCGAGCACTGGAACAGCGGCTATGAGGACACGCGGCGCACCCTGAAACAGCGCGAGTGGCTCGAAATGCCCCCGCCCGGCGCGGGCATCGTGGTGCACGACGTACACCACAAGTACACCGCCTGACCGGAAGCAGAGCAGGCCGGCTGGCGCGGCGGACAGAGAATCCGAGTCGGTGCCGGCGCGCTATCCCTTTGCTTGCGCATCAAATTTATCCAAGAAACAGGACCCATTTCCTGGTTTGATGCTTTAGCGCGCGGCGGGCGCGCTGAGCCCCGACCCGGCGGCGGGCGCGGCCGGCGCGGGGGCGGCGGTCTCCGCCTGCAGGCGCGAGGGCACCCGGTGCTGCTCGGACGGCGGCGGCGGCACGTGCGACCCGCCCTCGAGCACGCCCGGCGGCAGTCTGCGGGCACAACCGGCAAGGGCCGCGGCAGCAAGGATGGCGATGACTAGCGCCGTTCCGGTTCTCTTCATGATGTCTCCTCGACTGCCGGCGGCGCGGTGGGCCGCGATTCCCGATCAATAGATGACGTCCGGCCCGGAATTTACAGCATTTTTCAGCCAAGGCGAGTGCCGGCGTGTCACGTCCGTGTGCGCCCGTGCACCACCGCCGTTCCCGTGCCCGCCCGCGTGGCCTGCATCTATCGCTTGACCATTATTGCTTGACCGTGCCGCGCGCGCGGCGGTAACAGATTTCTTCGGCCCGCGCGGCATCGATCGTCGCACCGCCGGCCGGCACCACCGCCAGATCGCTATGGCAAGATCGCTACGGCAAGATCGCTACGGAAAGACCGCTCATGGCGCGCATCGTGCTCATCGATAACTACGATTCCTTCACCTGGAATCTGGTTCATCTCATCGGCTCGGCCGGCGCCGATATCGCCGTGCACCGCAACGACGCCATCACCGTCGAGGGACTGCACGCGCTCTCGCCCGACGCCATCGTGCTCTCGCCCGGCCCCTGCACGCCGAACGAGGCCGGCATCTGCCTCGACCTCATCGCCCGGCTCGGCGCCGAGATCCCGCTGTTCGGCGTCTGCCTCGGCATGCAGGCCATGGGGCAGGCCTATGGTGGCGCGGTGGTGCGCGCACCCCATCCCATGCACGGCAAGCTCTCGGACGTGCAACACAGCGGCGAGGGCCTGTTTCGCGGCATCAACGGGCCGTTCCAGGCCACGCGCTATCACTCGCTGATCGTGGCACGCGACACGCTGCCCGACACGCTTGCGGTGACGGCGGAAGCGGACGGGCTCATCATGGCGCTGTCGCACAGGGAGCTGCCGGTGTACGGCGTGCAGTTCCATCCGGAGAGCATTCTCTCGGAGCACGGCACGACGATCGTGCGCAATTTTCTGGACCTCGCCGCCAACTGGAACGCCCGGCACCGCGCGCTTGCGCCGGCCTGACCGCCCTCCGGCGCCAATCAACCATCGGGACTGCTGACTCGGGACTGCTGACATGGATGCTTTCAAGCCCTTCATCGCCAAGGTCGCCGCCGGCGCTTCGCTCAGCCGGGAAGAGGCGCGCGCGGCCTTCGACACGCTGCTGTCGGGCGAGGTGACGCCGGCCCAGGGCGGCGGCTTCCTCATGGCGCTCAGGGTGCGCGGCGAGAGCATCGACGAGATCACCGGCGCGGTCGAGGCGCTGCGCGCGCGCATGCTGAAGGTGGACGCGCCGGCGGACGCCGTGGACATCGTCGGCACCGGCGGCGACAATTCGGGCAGCTACAATGTCTCGACGCTCGCGGCCATCGTCACGGCGGCGGCGGGCGTGCCGGTGGCCAAGCACGGCAACCGCGCGGCGTCGTCGAAGTCGGGCGCGGCGGACGTGCTGCTGGCACTCGGCGTCCAGCTCAGCAACGATCCGGCCGCCATCGCCCGTGCCATCCGCGAGGCGGGGGTGGGCTTCATGTTCGCGCCCAACCACCATGCGTCGATGCGCCATGTCGCGCCCGTGCGGGTGGAGCTCGGCACGCGCACGCTGTTCAACATCATCGGCCCGCTGTCGAACCCGGCCGGCGTGCGCCGGCAGGTGCTCGGCGTCTATTCGTCGTCGCTGCTCGCGCCGCTCGCCGAGGTGCTGCGCGCGCTCGGGTCGGAGCGCGTCTGGCTCGTGCACGGCCGCGACGGCCTCGACGAGCTCTCCACCGCCGCCCCTTCCGATGTCGTGGCGCTGGAGAACGGCGGGATCCGCAGCTTCACCCTCTCCGCCGCGGAGGCAGGCCTCGCGCCCGCGCGGCCCGAGGACCTGCGCGGCGGCGACCCCGCCCACAACGCGCAGGCCCTGCGCGACGTGCTCGCGGGCGCCAAGACGCCCTACCGCGACATCGCCGTGCTCAACGCGGCGGCGGCCCTCGTGGTGGCCGGCAAGGCGGACGACATCGCGCAGGGCGCGCGCATCGCGGAAAGCGCGATCGATTCGGGCAAGGCGCGCGCCGCGCTCGACAAGCTCGTCGCCATCACCAACGACGGAACGCCGGCATGAGCGACATTCTCGCCCGCATCGAAGCCTACAAGCGCGAGGAGATCGCCGCCGCCAAGGCCGCCGTGCCCCAGGGCGAGATCGAACGGCGCGCGGCCGCGGCGCCACCGCCGCGCGGCTTCGTCGCCGCCATCTCCCGCCACCTCGAGGACGGGCGGCCGGCACTGATCGCCGAGATCAAGAAGGCGAGCCCCTCCAAGGGGCTGATCCGCGCCGACTTCGACCCGCCCCAGCTCGCCCGCGCCTACGCCAGGGGCGGCGCGACTTGCCTGTCCGTGCTTACCGACGGGCCGTCGTTCCAGGGCGATCCGGCGTACCTGTCGGCGGCGCGCGAGGCGTCCCCCCTGCCCGTGCTGCGCAAGGATTTTCTCTACGATCCCTATCAGGTGTACGAGGCGCGCGCCTGGGGCGCGGACTGCATCCTGATCATTCTCGCCGGCGTCGACGACGCCACCGCGCGCCTGCTCGCCGCCACCGCCCGCGACGTCGGCATCGACGTGCTGGCGGAAGTGCACGACGAGGCGGAGTGTGAGCGCGCGCTCGCGCTCGACACGCCGCTCATCGGCGTCAACAACCGCAACCTGCGCACGTTCGAGACCTCGCTCGCGGTGAGCGAGCGGCTGGCACAGCGCGTGCCCGACGACCGCATCGTGGTGGGCGAAAGCGGCATCTTCACCCATGCCGACGTGACGCGGCTGCGGGCTGCGGGCATCGACACCTTTCTCGTCGGCGAGAGCCTGATGCGCCATGCGGACGTGGAGGCAGCGACGCACGCGCTGCTGTTCGGCGGGCCCGAGAGCCCCCGAAATTGACACAAAGCGTGATCGAAAGTCATCAGCCGCCCGGAAAATGGGCGCGAATCCTGCCGGATGTGTCGGGCGGGGCGCGTATTCGTTGACAATGAATCGGAAACTTCTATGTTCCGCCCGAGGATGTGGGGTGTTCCCCATCCAGGGTTGGGCTGTCATGCCCCGCGCCGCCGTTGGAGATTGCTATTCCATCTCCCGGCGCCTCTTTAACGGAATGCAATGTCGTTTTCGGAACTCGGTCTGAGCGAGAAGGTGTTGGAAGCGGTCGCGGCCGCGGGCTACACTTCACCCACACCCATTCAGGCGCAAGCCATTCCGCCCGCGCTGGCGCGGCGCGACGTGCTGGGCATCGCCCAGACGGGCACCGGCAAGACGGCCGCCTTCACGCTGCCCATGCTCAACCGGCTGGAAACCGGCCGCGCCCGGGCGCGCATGCCGCGCACGCTCATTCTGGAACCGACGCGCGAACTCGCCGCCCAGGTCGAGGAGAGCTTCGTCAAGCTCGGCGCCAACCACAAGCTCTCGGTGGCGCTTCTGATCGGCGGCGTGTCCTTCGCCGATCAGGACGCCAAGATCACCCGCGGCGTCGACGTGCTCATCGCCACGCCCGGCCGGCTGCTCGACCATTTCGAGCGCGGCAAGCTGCTGCTCACCGGCATCGAGGTGCTCGTCATCGACGAGGCCGACCGCATGCTGGATATGGGCTTCATCCCCGACATCGAGCGCATCTGCAAGATGGTGCCGTTCACGCGTCAGACGCTGTTCTTCTCGGCCACCATGCCGCCCGAGATCCAGCGCCTCACGGAGGCCTTCCTCTCGAACCCGGTGAAGGTCGAGGTGGCGCGCCCGGCATCGACCGCGAGCACCATCACCCAGCGGCTCGTCGCGTCCGGCGCCGAGGCGCACAGCAAGCGCGATGTGCTGCGCCGGCTCATCCGCAACGCGCAGGATCTGCAGAACGCCATCATCTTCTGCAACCGCAAGCGCGACGTGGCGATCCTCTACCGGTCGCTGGAGAAGCACGGCTTCAACGTCGTGGCGCTGCACGGCGACATGGACCAGCTCTCGCGCATGCAGGCGCTCGACAAGTTCCGCAACGGCGGCGCATCGCTGCTCGTCGCGAGCGACGTCGCCGCGCGCGGCCTCGATATTCCCGAGGTCAGCCACGTGTTCAACTTCGACGTGCCCTTCCATCCGGAGGACTACGTGCACCGCATCGGCCGCACCGGCCGCGCCGGGCGCGCGGGATACGCCGCCTCCATCGTCACCAGCCACGACGTCAAGGCGCTGGCGGCCATCGAGGCGCTGACCGGCAAGTCCATCGAATGGGACGGCCCGACACTCGACGAACTCCTCGCCGAGCAGCCCGATCTCGACCATTCCGAGCCCCGCCGGGAGCGCAGACGCGGCGCCTCGCGTGGCGAGGGACGCGACAGGCGGGACCGGCGCGAGCCCCGCGCCGACCGGCGCACGCCGCGCGCCGAGGAAGCGCGCGGCAGCAGCAATGCCTCACGGGAGCGGCCGGCCCGTCATGAACCGGTGCGCGCCGGAGACCGCCCCGTTCACAGCCGCGCGCGGCACGACGACGACCTGCCCGTGGTCGGCTTCGGTGATCACATCCCGGCGTTCCTGCTGCAGAAGGTCGTGCTGGGTCCGCCGTCCGACAACCTCGACCCGGACGAGTTCGACGATATCGAGCCGCCGGTGACGGACGACGCCACCGCGCAGGAAGCCTCCGACAAGGCGCAGGCGCGCGAGTCCGGCCCCGCTCGCAAGCGCAGCCGCAAGAAGCGGACCATCGACATCACCACACCCGCGGACAGCCGGGACGCGACCGCGCCGCAGCCCCCCGCGGAGGCGGCAGCACCCGAGCCCAAAGCCGCACCAGAGCCGCAGCCCGAGCCCGCGGCCGAAACGCCGGCGCCCGCCGCCCCCGAGGCGGCGGAGGAGCAGCCGGCGAAGCCGGCGCGCCGCACCCGCAAGAAGGCGGCAGCCGAGGCAGCGCCGGCGGCACAGGAGGCTCCGGCAACGCCCGCGAGAAAGCGCACCAGGAAGGCGGCCCCCAAAGCCGAGGCCGAGGCCGGGGCGACGCCGGCCGCTCCGGAGGCGGGGAACGCGGATGAGCCCGCGCCGGCCGACGACGCGGCGGCCCCGGTGAAACCCGCGCGGGCGCGCAAGCCCAGAAGTACCTCGACCAAGACCACCTCGTCCAAGACCACATCCAAGACAGCGGCGACTTCCGAAGCGGCTTCCGCCGAACCGGCACACGAACCGGCAGCGGAAGCTGCACCCGTCGAGAAGCCGGCCCGCAAGCGCGCGACGCGGCAAAAGGCCGCGACCGCCGAGGCCGGGGCGCAGGAGAAGCCCGCGACCCGCAGGCCGCGCAAAAAGGCAGCGGCCGAAACCGGGCAGGGAACCGCCGACGCAGCCGGCACGGACGAGGGGTCGTCCACGCCGTCGGCGGACGGCCTGTCACTCGCCGGCGCCCAACCGTCGGACGCCTGATCCGGACGGTTGCGATGCGCTTCACCGGTCCCCTCATCGAAGGGCGGCTCGTGCGCCGCTACAAGCGCTTCCTCGCCGATGTCGAGGTGGGCGGCGAAGTCGTCACCGCCCATTGCGCCAATCCGGGCGCGATGCTCGGGCTGACCGCGCCCGGCAACCGCGTCTGGCTGTCGCGCTCCGCCAACATCAATCGCAAGCTGCCGCTCTCCTGGGAGATGGTCGAGGCCCGGTTCGGCAGCGAGCCGCGCATCGTCGGCATCAACACCGCCCATCCCAACACCGTTGCGGCGGAGGCGATCGGCCTCGGCCTGATACCGGAACTGGCCGGCTACGCATCGCTGCGGCGCGAGGTGCGCTACGGCAACGGCCGCTACGGCACGGCGAGCCGCGTCGATATCCTGCTGGAGGCGCCGGACCGCCCGCCCTGCTACGTGGAGGTCAAGAACGTCCACCTGATGCGCCGCCCCGGCCTCGCGGAGTTTCCCGATTCGGTGACGGCGCGCGGGGCGCGCCATCTCGAGGAGCTCGGGGACGTGGTGGAGGCAGGCAGCCGCGCGGTGATGCTCTTCGTCATCCAGATGCCAGCGGACGGCTTCGCGCTCGCGGCCGATATCGACCCCGTCTACGCCGCGGGCCATGCCCGCGCGGCGGCGCGCGGCGTCGAAAGCATCGCCTACGCCTGCCTGCTGGAGCCGGGCGGCGAAGCGGTCGCCGCCGGCATCACGATCGCGGGAGCGGTGCCCTTCGCCGTCTGACCGGCACGGTCCTTCCCGAAAGCAGCTCCGTCAGCCGAGCGTATAGACGGCGTTGAGGCGCGTGCGGGTGATCTCCCGGTAGCGATGGCTTCTCAGCAGCGCATGCAGATCCGTCTGCCAGCGGCTCTCGCTGTTCTCGAGGATGACGAGGCGCGGCAGCAGGCGCTCGGGCGCGGTTGCGAGGAACGGCTCCAGAATGAGGTCCTCCGCCCCCTGCACGTCGAGCTTGATGGCGTCGACATGATCGAAGCGCTCGTCGCGGATGACGTCGAGCATGGTTTTCGCCGGCACGCGCAGGGTCGGCGCATTGGCCGAACCGACGATACGGATGCTCGCCTGGCCGATGTTGGACGGATCGAGGAACAGCGTCACCTCGCCGGCGCGGTCGGCGAGCGCGCAGGCGATCGCCTTGACGGTGCCGAAGCGGTTGACGCCGATGTTCCACACCAGGCGGTCGAAGATCTCCGGCTGCGGCTCGATGGCGAGGATGCGCGCCCGCCCGCGCGCGTGGGCAGCGGCATGCAGCGCGTAGAAGCCGGCGTTGGCGCCGACGTCGAGAAACACGAAATCGTCCCCGATGTAGCGGCGCAGGATCGCCAGTTCCTCGGCGTCGAAATACTGCGGCGTGAACAGCACCTTCTTTTCGGAGATGTTGTTGTAGGGCTTGATGCGCATCTTCGCGCCGAGCGCCTCGATGTCGAGCGGCCGGCCGGCGAGGCTGCGCAGCACGAGATTGCGCAGGAAGAACGCCGCCCGCCGCCCCGTCCAGGTATCGGGCAGGGTGCCCGTCAGCGACAGGGCCGCGCGGACGAAGCGCGAGGGCGCGTAGGCGCCGAAAGGCGCCGCTTCCGAGGGCAGGGCTTGAGAGATCACGTCTGTCACCATGATCCGATCATTACACGGCGCAAGGCGCCTATGCCAGTCCCAGAGCGCCTGTCCTGCGGCCGGAATCGCCGATCGACCGGAATTCGCTCAAAAGACGACGAATCGCGCCGGCCGGTCCGCCGGCGCCCATCGTCATAAGACTTGCATGCTGCGCAGTCTCGCTTACATTGGAAAGCCTGTTTTACGGAGTTCGAACAGGTTTCTCATGAACGAATTCGACGCTGCTGTGGTCTCACGCCGGTCCAGCGACATCATCATCTACGGATCGGACGCCTTCGTTGGCATGCGCAAGGCGGGGCAGGCGGCGGCCGACTGCCTCGATCGGCTCACGGACCTCATCAGGCCGGGCGTGACCACGGCGGAGATCGACGCGTTCGTGTTCGAATATGGCGAGTCGCGCGGCTATCTGCCGGCGACCCTGCTCTATCGCGGCTACCGCTACTCGTGCTGCACGTCGGTCAATCACGTCGTCTGCCACGGGCAGCCCAACGACAAGCCGCTGAAGGAGGGCGACATCGTCAATGTCGACGTGACCTTCATCGTCGACGGCTGGTACGGCGATTCGAACCGCATGTATTTCGCCGGCGAAGTCTCGCGCAAGGCGCAGCGGCTCGTCGAAGTGACCTATGAAGCCCTGATGCGCGGCATCGCGGAGGTGAAGCCTGGCGCCACGCTCGGCGATGTCGGCGCCGCCATCCAGGAGTTCGCCGAGGGCGAGCGCTGCTCGGTGGTACGGGATTTCTGCGGCCACGGCGTGGGGCGCTCGTTCCACGAGGCGCCGAGCGTGCTGCACTACGGCCGGCGCGGCGAGGGCGTGCGGCTGCAGCCGGGCATGATCTTCACCGTCGAGCCGATGATCAATCTCGGCCGTCCGCACGTCAAGGTGCTGCCGGACGGCTGGACCGCGGTCACCCGCGACCGGTCGCTCACGGCGCAGTTCGAGCACACGCTGGGCGTGACCGAGGACGGCTGCGAGGTCTTCACCTATTCCCTGGCTGGCCGGCATCATCCGCCGTTTTCCGCAGGCGGCTGACCACCCCCTGCCGCTTCGGGACGTCCCCGCGGGCGCGCGTACATTCACGACAGACAATGTGTTATTCGGGTATCCTGCTTTCATCCTGATCAGAGCACCTTTTCATGACCGGGCGGGACAAGTCCGACGACGCACCGCATTTCCACGGCCACCGCGACAGGTTGCGCAAGCGGTTCCGCGAGGCAGGCGCCGATGCGCTCGCCGATTACGAGCTGCTGGAGCTGGTGCTGTTCCGCTCCATTCCGCGCCGTGACGTCAAGCCGATCGCCAAGGACCTGATCCGGCGTTTCGGCAGTTTCGCCGAAGTGCTCGCCGCGCCCGAAAACCTGCTGCAGGAGACGGCGAGCATCAGTGCGGGCGTGATCGCCGACATCAAGCTGATCGAGGCCGCCGCCGTCCGCATGACGCGCGGCGCCATCGCGCGCCGCTCGGTGCTCGATTCGTGGACGGCGGTGCTCGACTACTGCCGCGCCAGCATGGCCTTCGCCGAGAAGGAGCAGTTCCGCGTGCTGTTCCTCGACAAGCGCAACCAGCTCATCGCCGACGAGGTGCAGCAGACGGGCACCGTGGACCACACCCCCGTCTACCCGCGCGAGGTGGTCAAGCGGGCGCTGGAGCTGTCGGCAAGCGCGATCGTGCTCGTCCACAACCATCCCTCCGGCGACCCCGCCCCTTCATCGGCGGACATCCGCATGACGCGCGAGATCGTCGACATCGCGACGCCGTTCGGCATCGCGGTGCACGACCACGTAATCGTCGGCCGCAGCGGCCACGCGAGCCTGCGCGGGCTCGGGGTGATGTAGGAGCCGTCAGGCGATCTCGGCCGTTCCGACCAGCGCGCGCGTGACGGGCGCGATTTCCCCTTTGAGCGCTTCGGCGTCGAAATCCGAGGTCGCGACGAGATCGACGATCCGGGAGGCCAGCAGTACGAAGGCGTCCCGCACGGCAGTTTCCGGCTCGCCGTCGATGCCGAGCGTGCGCAGGACATAGCGGCCGCACTGGTCGGGCGCGTTCCAGGGGCCGGTGGCATAGGCTTCCGACGGCACGATGCCGAGGAAAAGATCGTTGAGGCGCCGGGCCTCCTGCGAAAGCCAGTCCGCGAATGTGTCGCGGTTTTCGAGCTGGCCGAGCAAGTCGCGCACAAACTCGTGCACGATACGATCGACAACGCGCGCCGCGTTGAGCCAGATCCGGCCGCTCGCCCCAAGCCGCAGCACCTGCAGGAGCGGGTCCTCCTCCTCGCGGTCCGGATTATCGTTGTGGGTACTCACCATTTCTCCCTTCGTCCGGCCGACGTCATGCGTTTGGCAATACGGCCATATCGACATGGTGCTTGCCATCCTCATCGACGGTTATGCCCAACACCAGAAACCGCGTGTTTGGCGCAAGGATGATCTCATTTTCAGCCGGATTCAGACTGAACGGCTTGGCCGGCACGCCCCTGACGCCCTCCGTGACGTGCAGGTGCAGCTGGATGGGCATGAAGCCGAAACGGCTGGCAGATGCCTCGCCATACGAGGTGCTGGTGAACGGCGGATCCTGCAGCACCGTGCCCGCAAGTTTGTCGAACGCGCCCTCGGGGAAGCTGGAACTCGATTCCAGGGCGCGATGCAGGGTTATGTTCTTCGGCAGCTCGACAGCGACCGCATCGAAGGCTGCGCGCGCCGCCGCAATACGCCGGGTTACGTCGGCAGGTTCAGCATTGGAGCGATCCGCTTTCCAGAGTGTATACACGGCCAATCCGGCGATGGCCTCCGGCGTCTCCGCCCCGGCCCGCAAGGCCGCATTAGCCACACTATAAAGCCCGCCCGTATAGTCCTCAAGTATGCTCACGTGGGCCTCATCCGCTTTGACGGCATCCTCGAAAGCCTTCAGTCTCTGATATTCCGCAGAGTCTCTTTTCGCCGTCGTCAGCTCGGGATGCTCCCCCTTCGTGTCTTTGTATTCGCTGTATTTGTCGAATTCCGCCTCGGTTTTTCCGGCCACCAACCTCTCTTCGAGGTGAGATTCGTCGTAGAGAACGGTAAACGTAGCCGGCGCGTATTCCTCGTTCGTGTCCACAAAACGGCGGGGCTCTCCATTCTCACCCGACACGCCGAGATCGGAAAAACGCCCCTTGACGCCGTCAACCTCCCCCACTTTCAGGTAGAGGCCCGCTTTTTCCTGCCAATCCTTGATCCTGTCGGTCGGAATGGCCCCCGCCCGGCTGGCGATGTCCGATATGAACTGGGAGAACGCCGGCTTTGCCGTCGTCGATGTCGCCGACGTACCGGCTGACCTGTGCGCCGCCATACGCTGCCCGTAAAGTTTCTTCGCCTCCGTCCGCAGGTAGCTCACTTCCTTGTAGTTGAGTTTCGCTTCATTCCCCTCGGCAAAAGCCGCATCTACCCGGCTCAGAAACTCCCTGCATCTGGGGGATTGCGTACCGATACCCTGCTTCAGGATCCGGATGAGATCTTCCTTGCTGCCGGCCAGCCACAACACCTCTCTTTTTGTATTTCCCGGCGTTGCGGCAAGATGGCCGACAGAACCATCCGCCTCGCCTCGGAACCGAACCAGCGTGCGCTCGTCCGATTCCAGGGCTGGTCTCCGGAAGAAAGCCGCATTGGTCGTCCAGGCACTGTCCCTGAAACTGGTCATGACAACATCCGCACGCGAGAAATCTTTGCATAATAAAGATGATTGTATGGCGATCGGTCGTATTTTACAAATTAATATTGTCAAATAAATTCCATATGGATATTATTATTCGCTTATAATTTTCGAATATTTTTATATATTTTGAATTTATACATAGTATAATGCAATCTATGTTAAATATAACTAAGTTCTATTCCATTTTTTATTGTGGCGACTTCACGGCACCGCCGCATTTCAAGACGTGTGTCGTGGCCTGACGGCGGAGGCGAGCCTCACCAATAGGTGCGCTCCCAGAACGCCAACTCGACGCTCTCTTCCCCGCGCCACGGCGCCAGCAGGTCTTCCGCCCGCGTGCGGCGGCTGTCGGCGATAACGTCGAGCGGGTCAAGGTAGCGGGTCTCATCGTTGCCGCACGCGTCATGCAGGCCGCGCGGCAACCCCCGCCCGCGACAGCACCTCAGCTAGGGAGATGGCGAAGATCCACATCCTCGATGACAGCCACACGGCCATCGCTTACCGTTGAGAACGCTTCTCGCCTTTCGATTGCGGTGTCGGGATTGGGAGCGCCGGCCACTGAAGATGAGTTAATGCGGCTAACGTCGTAAACGGCCATCACCACGTTCAGGCGTCAGGCCATTCACGCAAGGTCCCTTTCCTTGGACAAGGAGCCCTTCCGGCGTTTGCTCTGCGGCCCTTTCTTTGGCGTGCAAACTGTTGTGCCACCTTCCACCATTTGCACCGCGGCAACGATCTCTTGGGCCGAAAAGCTGCCTGTTTTTAGCCTGCTGATTATATGCTGTGCCGCCATGTGCCCCAACTCATAAGCCGGCGAACGGATTGTAGTAAGGACCGGTTCTGTATATTTCCAGAATTCGAATGCATTGAATCCGGTTATCTTGATATCCTCGGGCACCCTAATTCCAATGCTCTTGAGGTAAAGCATCGCAGCGATGCCTATCTGGTCCTGCATGGCCATGAAAGCATCCGGCAATTCGTTCTGCTCGATATAGGCCGCCACGGCTTTCTGAGTCGCTTCGAAACGTCCGTCACCGCAGTGGATGATGGGAGGCTGCGGGAGTCCTGCATTCTTGGCGACCGACTTTACACCGGACACACGCTCGGAGTTCGCCGGCCAGTCGGTCGAGGGAACAAGCAAAGCCAGGCGCTCGCACCCGTTGTCTATCATATGCTGGGCCAGCGTTTCCGCCCCACCGTATTCATCGGCCCGCACAATGAGCATGTCGGCCGGTATCCGCTGAAGCCTTTCGTGAAACAGAACAATGGGTTGGCCCACAGACTGGAGCACTTTGATGTCATGCATCCGCTCCTCGTAGGGGCCGGAAAGGATCGCACATATCGCATCGGTCGACCTGTTCTGGATCGACAGGGCGGATGCCAGGTTTCTCTGCATGACGCCTTGAAGGACGATGCTGTAGCCTTCACTGTTCAGGCCATTGCTGAGGCCCGATACGATATGCGCATGGGCCGGATGCATCAGAAACTCCGGCGAGGTATCGACAATGATTAGACCGACGGCAAAATTTGCCGAATGCCGCAAAGCTCGCGCACCAATATTGGGGCGATATTTGAGCTTTGCGATGGCTTCCTCGACGCGGAGCCTCGTCTCCGGGCTCATTTTCGAGTACTTTCCGGTCACGACGTTTGAGACGGTCGTCGCTGATACACCAGCCAACTCCGCCACGTCCAATATGGTCACGGACGGGTCGCTGTCTCGCATGAACAGATTCCACTCCTTGTGAAAATGAAGCGTCCACCGTCAAACCGTTGGGACACGCTCAGCGGCTGGTGGACGCTCCTATTAGGATATCAGCTTGTGTAAAGTCAAACTGTCTGGCCCCACGTTCTGTCAAGCCAAAGACCCAGTCCAGCCGGATCGTGGCGCATCACAGCCTCGGGGTAGAGCTCAAGCTTATCAGCCACCAGAGGCCGGAAGTCCATCATGGGAAAAACATCCCGCTCGAGATCCACGCCGGGCGCGATTTCAACGATCTGCCACCCCTCGCCCGTCAGCTTTAGCACGACACGCTCTGTGATCACGGTAACCGACTGACCACGCGACAGCGCCTGTCTTCCGTTCAGCGTTACCTGCTCGACTGCCGAAACGAACTTCTTGATTTTCCCTTCATTCTCAATGATCAGCTTCCCGTCTTCGACCCTCTCGCGCAGCCCGTGGGCACTGAACAGACCGCAGAAGTGAAGGTTCTTGGTTTTGTGCGTGATATCGATGAAACCGCCACATCCCATGATCCGACCGGAAAATTTGCTCACATTGATGTTTCCTAGCTGATCGATCTGGGCAATGCCCAGGAACGTTGCATCGAGCAATCCGCCATCATACACGTCAAACATCTCGGTGGCGTCCAAGATGGCGTCGGGGTTCTTGTGGGCACCGAAAGACGGCTGCTGATCAGGTAAGCCGTTAAACACACCATGCTCGGTGGTGACGGTGACCGCATTCTCCCGATCGGACTCATGAAGAATCTTCGGCAGGTCAGCCCCCAGACCAACTCCGAGATTGATGAGCCAACCCTTTCGCAGGCACCCGGCGGCACGCTGTAGGATAGCCCGCTCCGGGCCCGGCATATCGAAGCTGCGGGGCAGGATTCCCCTTACCTCTCCGCTGACCGTGGGGTCGTAAATGGAGGCAGCCGATTGCGGGGCGGAGGGCGCCAGGACCACGCCGTCAATGAGGGCGCCTGGAATCTTCACCAGCTTTGGATCGAGCGTGCCTTTGGCAACAACGCGATCAACCTGCACGAACACCTTTCCAGCACTCGCTTTTGTGGCCAGCGCGAGATTGAACGAACCTAGCGTTTGTGGCTCCCGATCAAAGGCTATGTTTCCGATCTCGTCTGCAGTAGAGGCCTTCAGGAAGGTCACATCCAGCGGAATAGACGGATAAAAAATAAAGTCCTCGTCATTGAACTTGATGCGGTGCGCGAAATTTTCTGTTGTAACTTCATTGAGCCGTCCGCCCTCCTCAGCAGGATCGACAAAGGTTCCAAGACCGACCTTGGTCAACAATCCAGGCCTGCCTGCACCGATTTCACGCAGCAGTGCATACAATGCTCCCATCGGAACGTTCCAGGCCTTCACAACGTTTCTTTTCACAAGATCAACGATCGGAGAGCCCTGATAGATCGGGTAGCTTGCGGCCACGATCTCCATCAGAAGCCCCTCATGGGCAAGGCGGTCCAATCCCGTTCCCGGTCCGAGACTCGACGTGCAAGGAAGGAATGCTTTGATGCCGTGGGGACGACCTTCTTCCAGGAATCTTTTCTCGACGCCGCTCAGCAGCACATCCGGAACAAGGATCGAGGCATTTCCAGGAATTGCAAGCCTGGCACCTGGTCCGACATACGTTGCCACTTCCTCCACGGTAATAAGCTTGCTCATTCCTGATTCCTTCCTCGGTTGCGTGCCGAACAACCCGCCGTGCGCAGCTGGGAGTTCCGCACGGCGGATGAAAATAAGCAGTGACAAGCACCATGTTTAACGTTATATAAAAAAAAATCCAGATCGAATTATGATCGAAGGGAACGTTATAGAAGACCACGGGAGAATGATGCCTTGCGCTCAAACAGCCCTCAACATAGCTTTGATGGTGCGGGTCATGACGCGCCTGTCGAACGGCCCTGGCAAGCGCGGGTGGGAAAAACCTTGCCGGCATACTCTGCCCTTACCCAGTTTGTGGTACCCGTAGCGCTGGTTGCGGTTTGGATATTTACCACTGGTGCCCAGCTGGCAGATCCCATTTTCGTTCCATCACCCGCCGATATATGGCGCTCAATGCAGCAGATGGCGCCGCAGCTTCCCGAAGCGCTGGCGTCAAGCGTCACCATGACATTGGTAGGTTTCTTAGGCGGAAGCTTGCTTGGGCTCGGGTTGGGGTTATTCATCGTTTACAGCAAAATCGCAAGAGAGTTGCTGAGCGTCATTCTCGATTTTCTACGCCCCGTACCGACGTTCGCGCTTATCCCGCTCTTCGTCCTTTGGTTTGGCCTGGGACGGATGCCTCAGATCGCCATCATCATGTTCGGCACCTCGATCCTCATCGGTCTGGTGACAATCGAGGCAGTCAAAAACGTGCCCCCTATATACATCAAGGCTGCCCTTACGCTTGGCGCCAGACGGATGCTGATCTATCGAACCATAATCCTGCCTGCGATCTTTCCGCATCTGATGGGAGCGGTGCGGGCTGCCGCAGCGGGAGCATGGGGGCGCAACGTCGCGGCAGAATATATTGGTGCTCAGACGGGCCTTGGTTATCTCATGATCATCCGGTCCCAGTACCTGGATACAGCTGCGATCATCGGGATCATCATCATCTACGCATTGTTGGCCGTGGCTCTGGATGCCGTGATCGTGGCTGTGCAAAAGCCGCTTACCAAATGGACACAACGCAACACACAGGTGGGGGCAGTCGCAATCGTTCTCGGATCAAAATGAAAACAACAGAGGGTAACACTATGAAAATTCCGGCATTGAGATTAATTCTGTCATTGATGCTACTAGTGTTTAGTTCAACAACATACGTCTTCTCTCAAGACGTAAAGACTGTCAGGATCGGTATACCGCCCTTCTTCGACTATCAGATATGGGCTGTGGCTCGCGAACTCGGCCTCGACGCAGAGCAGGGCATCTCCATCGAGCCGGTCAGCGTCAATTCGGGTGCCAACGGCGTTGCGGCATTGAGACAGGGAAGCCTGGATCTCGCAGCTTCCTCGCAGGTAGGCGCTTTCCCATTCTTTAAACAGGTGCCAGACCTCAGAACATGGATCGTGCTTGATCAGTTCAAGGGTTTCATCGTGGTCGGGCGCACAGGAAGCGCCGAAACTTACGCCTCTCTCGTAGGCAAGCTCACGCCAGAAGAGGCCAAGAAACAGGTTCTCGAATCTTTTCGCGGCAAGACGTTCGTCGTGAATCCGACGAACTTTCTTCCCCTGGTAAAGGCCGCGTTGGATCAGGCAGGTATGACGCTCGACGACGTAAAGGTCGCGGAGTTTCCCGATGATGCGAAGGCAGCACTCGCCTTCGAAACAGGGGTGGGCGACTACTACATGGGCAGTCTTCCTCAAGAAGCAAAGCTTCTCAGTCAGCCAGATAGATATACGGCCGCGGGTGGCCACGAAGTACTGGGACCGGCGGGATTGTGGTTCTCATCGACTGTTGGCCTTGCACCGTGGATCGAACAGAATCAGGAGACAGTGATGAAACTGACGGCGATTGCCTATCGGACCATCCGCTATCTCCACGAGCAGCCGGAGCGCACCGTTCCCATTTGGACCAAACTCATAAACGCGCACGCCGCAGCTTCGTTTACCGATGATGAGGTGAAGAACATTTTGACCCTTCTCTACCATCCAACGGCTGAGGAGGCTGCGGAAACGTTCTTCAACCCTGACTCGGATGTTTACTGGAAAAACTCTATCGATTATTATTCACGCCAGAATGCGGAGAATCTTCCATCCGATTTTTCATCGGGAAAATACAATATAGAAGAAGAAATGTTTAAAAATTTTATAAAACGAGATGACCTTGTTTCATGGGTTAACTCACCTCTCAAGTGAAACTCTAGGCAACTGTGGGATCCATATGCAATCGCCGCCCAAGATAGAGATCGATAACGTTGGGGTTTCTTTTGGCAGTCACCGGATCTTCAACGACATCCGAATGGAGATATCGAAAGGTGAAATCGTTTGCCTGATCGGAGCCAGCGGTTGCGGAAAATCGACGTTGCTCAATGCGGTTGCCGGGCTGGTCGGCCTGTCATCGGGGCAGATACGCATCGACGGCAAGCCAATCACCGGCCCGGGAGCCGACAGGGTGATGGTGTTTCAAGATGACGCCGTTTTTCCATGGATGCGCGTTCGCGCCAACGTGGAGTACGGCCTCCAGATAAAAGGCCTATCCAAGAACGCGATCGCCAAACGCGTTCAGGAGGTTCTTTCGATGGTCGAACTCGAAGCTGTGCCGAATGCCTTTCCACGCGAGTTGTCCGGAGGCATGAGAAAACGCGTCGACTTGGCCCGTGCCCTTGCGGTTAATCCCCAGGTTTTACTCATGGATGAACCGTATGGCGCCCTGGATGCCATGACAAAGGAAAAACTTCAGATTCACTTTCTCAACATTTGCGAACAAACTCAGATGACTTCGATGTTCGTTACGCACGACCTTGAGGAAGCTCTGTTTTTGGGAGATCGTGTCGTTGTTCTTGGCCGCAATCCTGGGCGAATCGCTGCGATTCTCGACGTTCCATTTTCCCATCCACGGACCAGCGACCTGAAGCGCGAACCGGAGTTTCAGAACCTTCGGGGCGAGCTCAGCCGGCTGATAATTTAGACGGCAGAGGTAGATCAACTTGACTATCTGGACGAGACTCCTACTTCCGATCGTCATACTGCTGGTTTGGGCCTGGGTTAGCAGCCAACGCTACGTGAGGCCGCTTTTCCTCCCCTCTCCTGCCGACATTTACAATTCCTTCCTAGTTCTCCTGCCATCGCTTCCAGAGGCAATTGCCGCAAGCACGACCATGACGCTAAGCGGGTTTCTTATTGGAACAGCGGTGGGTCTCGCTAGCGGGCTTCTCATGGCCTACAGCGCGACCGCGCGATTTATCCTGGCGGGAACGCTCAGCGTTGTCCGCCCGGTTCCGGTGTTTGCGCTTATTCCTCTATTCGTGCTGTGGTTCGGTATCGGGATGACACCGCAAATCACGCTTATCGCGGTCGGAACGTCCCTGATAATAGGTTTGGCTACCATAGAGGCCATAAAAAACGTTCCGTCGATTTACGTTCAGGCGAGTCTTGTCCTGGGAGCGAGTCGCTCGAGGATTTATTCCTCGGTAATCGTTCCCGCAATTCTGCCACACATGCTCGGCGCTGTACGCGCTGCCGCCGCAGCGGCTTGGGGGCTCGATGTTGCCGCAGAGTTCATCGGCGCACAGGCCGGGCTCGGACGTCTCCTCATTGTGCGCCAAGAGTACCTTGATACGTCCTCGATGATGGTCATCATCATTATCTACAGTCTTCTGGCCGTTCTCCTCGATAAGGCGCTTCAGTTCATCGAGGTGCCGCTGATGCGATGGACGGAGCGCAACAACCAAAGCGGAGCGGTGGGTGCGATCATTGGCGCGGACTCTTGATAGTCCTACGCGCACAGAGACAACTCAGCCGCGAGCGTAAGATATCTGCTTGGAGTAAACCATCATGACAGGAGCCCACTACGATCTTGTTATACGTGGCGGAACCGTCGCGACCGCAGCGGATGTGTTCCAGTCTGACATTGGGGTCAAAGATGAGAAGATCGTTGCTTTGGGATACAGGCTGGGCAAGGGCGATAGAGAGGTCGATGCGACGGGACGACTTGTGCTGCCTGGTGGCGTGGACACACATGCACACATCGAGCAGCGCACCGCCACCGGAATCATGAACGCGGATACCTGGCAAAGCGCAACCATCGCTGCGGCCTATGGCGGAACGACAACCGTCATATCCTTCGTAGCCCAGAACGGAGCCGCAGATGTGGAAAAGGCCGCGACCGATTATTTGGCTCTGGCAAAGGCAGGGGCTGTCATCGACTACGCATTCCACCTGATTGTCTCTGATCCAAGCTCGGCCGTCCTGCAGCAACTACCAGCGCTGCTCACGGGCGGCTATGGCTCCATCAAGGCCTTTATGACCTATGACAGTCTGCGTCTGGATGACGAGCAGATGCTCGATCTGCTGGCGGTAGCGCGGGGTGGCGGAGCCATGGTGTGTGTACACGCTGAAAACCACGGCATGATCTCCTGGGCTGGCAGGCGTCTTGCCGAGCGTGGCCATACAATTCCCAAGTATCATGCTTTTAGCCATCCGCGGGCGTCGGAGGCCGAGGCATTCAACCGTATTATCGCTTTGGCTTCGCTCGTGGACCAGCCGATCATGATCTTCCATGTCTCGACACGCGAAGGTGTAGACGTCATTCGTCATGCAAGGGGCCAGGGTTGTAAGGTCTTCGCGGAGACTTGCCCACAATACCTATTCCTTACCGCCGATGATCTGGATCGGCCGGGTATCGAGGGTGCGAAATGGATTTGTTCGCCACCCTTGCGGACCAGAGACGACCAAGAAGCTCTTTGGCAGGGATTGGCGCTTGGCGATCTACAGGTCGTATCTTCGGATCACGCACCTTATACGTTCGATGACCGGGGCAAACTAATGGCTGGCCCGGAGCCCTCATTCAAGCAGGTTCCAAACGGCCTTCCAGGTCTCCAATGGCGTCTCCCCCTGATGTTCGACGCAATGGTTTCGAAGAACCGACTGGGTTTGATGAAGTTCGTTGAACTGACGTCCACAGCGCCGGCTCGTCTCTACAATCTCGCCGGAAAGGGTTCCGTTGCCATTGGAGCCGATGCTGACTTGTGCATATGGGAGCCGGACAGGCAAGTTAGACTGTCGGAAGCCGCGATACATGACCGTTCCGGCTACTCTCCCTATCTTGAGCGCACTGTCACCGGCTGGCCTGTCCAGGTTATCAGACGAGGCAGAGTGATCGTTGAGAATGACCGAATGCTTGCAGAAGCCGGAACCGGCCGCTTCCTCCCGAGAAGCGGAGGCGACGCAGCAACGCCTAACCGTTGATGATCCCTGCTGGAGTGCGTTCCCTGCACCGGACAGCTGGCTACCAAGTTTGAGCTTTGATGAACCAGTGGGGACAAACTCCCAGGAGAGTGCGCTCGGAGCAATGAATGAGGGAGGATCTTGTCGCCATGCAGATAATCGCTATGGCACCAACCCCGGCGGCTGACCCCCGCCGAAACCAACACGCCGGTCGGAGACGGCCCTTCCAGAAATCCGCGCTCGGTCGTCAGCGCTCCAACACCACCCGTCTCAATACGTGGTTGTCCGGCAGCAACATCCGCTCCTGTAATCTCGCCGTATAATGATCATTTTTATCAATATCATTAGTCGTAAAAGCCAGGAGACACACGAATATCATGGATAGAGTTAATATCATGATGATATATTACCAACGCATTCTCTCGTTCTATTATGCGTCTCAGCTTGTTCATTGATTCAAAAGTTGTAACAGGACCAGCACGCGGAGTTCCTGTCATGATATTTTTTTCCAGATTTTCGCGCTGGGGAATGACGCCTGCCGGAAGCACCACTGTACCGGTCTTTGGCAGACGTACCACCAGCGCCTGCTCACCCCGGGTGTGTGAGGGACAGAACAAAATCTCAACTGTTTTGTCACCGAAGAGATCCAGATCCTCGTCATGCAACTCGTGAATGTTCAGCTTGCGAGTAGGCAGGATTTCCACGTCATTATAGCTCTTCATATATCTCTTGTCCGGCCACCAAGCATCCTGGAGTTCCCGAAACTGGAGAATGAACTTCGCATCGGGAAACAGACTGATCCCACCGCAATGATCATACATCAAGCATGACAAAACAACATAATCGATGTCGCCTGGCTTGATCCCGATCGTCTCGAGCTGACGATCGGCAGCCTGTTCAGGCAGCATCGCCGGTTCCAGAGCCTTTGCTCTATCGCCCCAATGAGCATCGGCATCCCGCGCGATGTTTGGGTGAAGGCCGGTTTCGAACAGAACCCTGCCTTTGGGATGGTCAATCAGGAAGAACAGCGTGGGAACCCGGATCTTGCGCCCCATATTGTACATGAAGGTCATGATCCCCTGGTCATAGCTCAACATCCCGCCGACAAAGCAGTAAAGCCTCATATGTTGATGTCCTCAGCTTGTGGGGATATGGCTTGAAAGCTAGGTAAAACGTTGCTCATCGCGTTAGCTAGCCAATCAGCCAACCACCATCTACCGGAAGGATCGCCCCCGTGGTGAAACTGGATTGATCCGATGCGAGAAAGACGGCCGCCGCCGCAACCTCCGCTGACCTACCGAAGCGCCCCATCGGGTGACGCGCCACAGATCGCGCTTTCGCGGCGCCAGGATCCTCCTGCCGTGCAAATGAGCGTTGAAGCAAGGGCGTGTCGATGGCCGCGGGAACCAATGCATTGGCCCGTACACCGGAAGTTGCATAATCAAGCGCGAGCGACCTCGTCATGCTGATCACCGCTCCCTTGGACGCGACATAGGAGGCGTTGCCGCGCCCACCCGAAAGTGCAAGCTGCGACGCGACAGTGATGATGGAACCTCTTTGCGCTGACAGGAAATAGGGAAGCACCGCCTTGCACCAGAGGAAGGTTCCTTTGACGTTTACGGAGAAGACTTCGTCCCAGGTTTCGTCGCTCGTCGCGGTCGCGATGCCTCCTTTTGAGATGGCCGCCGCCGTCACCAGGCAATCGAGTCTCGACCAGCGACCATGGACGGCGCGGGCCGTCTCCTCGGCTAAGGCAGGGTCGTCAACTGACCCTACGACTGTGATTCCGTTGGAATCGTCACTGATTTCACTCGCCGCCTGGATAAGCAGCTCCTGATCGCGGTCCACCATTGCAACCCTTGCACCTTCCGCGATGAAACGAGCGGCGATCGCCTTGCCTATTCCGGATGCCGCCCCCGTGACGACACAGGTCATTCCTTCAAGGTTCACATGCCTTCTCCTGCCAAATTGAACGTCGAATATAAAAATGCATACTTTCGTTCACTGATCAACTTTAACGTTAAAAAAAATCGTGCTACGTTGGAATTATCATGGACGCAGACCGTCGCCCAGAAGGAGACGCATGAATGGATGGGGCAAGTGCCGCGGAGGCGCCGAACCTGCTGGCTGAAATGATCGGAGACAGCATCGATCGATTGGTAAACCTCGATATCAGTGGCTATGGAGTCATCGACCATCTGCACGCGGCCGCTCGCATGCTGTGCGGTCGGCCCGTTTCCCAGGAAGCCGCGCTTCGATTGAGGCAGCGCGTGGGGAAAGGGGATTACTTTTTTGTCTCGGCCGGGTGGATCCTGCCCGGCTTCTATCCCTACGGAGAAACGGATGGGCCGATCGGAGCGGCCACATTGGGACGTTCTCTTGGGTTGGCGTTTGGCGCCCGCATGGTGCTGCTGACGGAACCAACCCTGGTTGGAATGATGACTTCCACGTGCCGCGCAGCTGGGTTGAACGTTATAACTGAAGCTGACCTCGAACAAGCCAGCCGACCTCCTCACCCGCAAAATCTGTATTGCATCGTTCTTCCCTTTCCGATCGACGAAGAAAGTGCCGTGTCGGAAGCTGCGCGCCTTTTTGACAGGTACCAGCCAAAAGCGATCATTGCTGTCGAGAAGAATGGCCCCAATCACAAAGGACGCTACAGTATGGTCGACGGCTCGGACAATTCCGACTGCGTGGCCAAAGCGGCTCGTCTTTTTGAAGAGGCTGCGCGACGCGGCGTGTTAACGATCGGAATTGGTGATAGAGGAAACGAGATCGGATTTGGAGCCATAGCGGAAGTTCCACGCCATATTCTTCCCTTTGGTGAAGACGCCACCGATACGACTGTCGTCGACGTGCTCGTGACGGCGGCTGTATCTAACTGGGGCGCCAGCGCTATCGCGGCAAATCTGGCCGTCCTTCTGGACAACCCCGAGCTCCTGCATAACCCTCGGACCGAAGCGCGAATGCTTGAAAGTTGTATTGCTGCCGGAGGAATAGACGGATTCATGTGCCGGCCCGTCCCTTTTACCGACGGGATGACGGCTGACACGCATGTCGCGGTCAACACATTGCTGAACGAAATGGTCAGAGCGCCGGCAGCACGGTTGCCGTCTCTTTTTTCGACCCCGACGCATAGGCGGTAACGTACCCATACGGGCCAACAGGAGAAAGGTTTCATGGTCAAAAAAGATATGCTTTATGAAGACATTGAGCTAGGATCCGTCTTCTATTCCGAAAGCAGAACGGTAACAAAACAAGACATACTTGATTTTGCAAGGGTAACCGGTGACGATCATCCCCTACATGTTGATGAAGAATTCTGTCAGAAAGCGGGATACAATTCTCTTATTGCTCATGGATTGTTTAGCGTCGCCTTGATGGAAGGGTTAAAGAATAAACTCAAGATCTACGAGCATACCTCGATTGGCTCCCTTGGCTGGAACAACATTCGCTTCATCAAGCCGTTGTTTCCGGGGGATACGGTCCATCTCCAGATTACATTCTCGAAAAAACGGAAGAGCAAAAAGCCAGGACGAGGTGTCGTTTCAGAGGAGATCCGCGTAATAAATCAGAATAATGAGATCATATGCGAAGGAGAGCATACGACATTACTAATGTCGGAATTGTAAAATATTATAATTTATAATTCCACATTGCAACATATGGAATAGAGAAGCGACAATCATAAGAGCCGCGGTGCCGACTGGAGGTATATCTATGGACCTGGGACTGAAGGGCAAAACCGCGATGGTTCTTGGTGCCGGAGGCGGGTTGGGGGGTGCCATTGCCGTCAGCCTGGCTGCAGAAGGGGCTCATGTTGCGATTAGCGACATCGATAGCGAGTCGCTCCACAGATCCGCCGAGAAGATCAGGCACGCAGGATCGGAAGCGCTGATCTGCCCATTCGATCTTGCGGATCTTTCTGCGATGGATCAACAGGTGGCCGCTGTCGAGCAGCGCTTCGGTGGTATTGATATTCTTATCAACAATACAGGCGGGCCACCTCCAACACCTGTTGCAGGGCAGGCCCCGTCGATCTGGATCAAGAATTTCGAAATGATGATCCTTTCGGTGATAGCACTTACCGATCGAGTATTGCCGGGCATGCGTAAGCGGCGGTGGGGCCGCGTTGTCACGAGCACCTCATCCGGCGTGATTTCGCCGATACCAAATCTCGGCATTTCAAATGCATTAAGGCTGTCGCTCGTCGGATGGTCGAAGACGCTTGCCGCGGAAGTGGGGCGTGATGGTGTAACGGTCAACATAATCCTTCCCGGGCGCATAGCGACCGATCGCATCAGATTTCTCGATGAGCAAAAAGCCAAGCGGGAAGGACGCAGCGTGGAAGAAGTGGCCGCCGAGTCAGTCAAGGCCATTCCTTGTGGGGCGTTATGGCGCCCCGCAGGAGTACGCCGACGCAGCCGCATTTCTGGCGAGCGAGCGCGCCTCTTTCATAACCGGCTCCGTCATCCGCGTCGATGGCGGCATGATTACCAGCATCTGATTGGAGGCGAAAATGACCCTCGACACCTCAGCGAGCGGGGTATTCCCCATTGCTCCTACTCCATTTCTTTCCGACGGTCGCGTTGATGAGAAGTCCGTCGACCAGCTGATCGAGGCCTATCGTCACGCCGGCGCGACAGGAGCAACCGTCCTCGGAATAATGGGTGAAGCGCCCAAGCTTGAGCCGGAGGAATCGATTGCCATTGCAGAGCGTTTTGCAAAGGGGATGGGGAGCCTTCCGGTGATTGTCGGCGTCTCGGCTCCAGGTTTTGCGGCCATGCGTCGGCTGGCGCGCGAAGCGATGGAAAAGGGGGCGGCGGGGGTGATGATTGCCCCGCAACCCAATCTTCGGACCGACGCCCAGATCGTCGGCTATTATCGTCAGGCAGTGGAGGCGATTGGCGCCGACATGCCGTTCGTTATCCAGGACTACCCGTTGACATTGACTGTGCAGATGACCCCAGACGTCATCCGACAGATTGTCATGGATCATCCGTCGTGCGTAATGCTCAAGCACGAGGATTGGCCGGGGCTCGATAAAATATCTGCCTTGCGGGCCTTCCAGGCGGAAGGAACCATGCGACAGATATCCATTCTGACCGGGAATGGCGGGCTCTTCTTGGATTTCGAGATGGAACGCGGCGCCGATGGTGCGATGACGGGATATGCGTTTCCCGAAATGCTGGTCGACGTTGTACGTCTTCAGAAGGCCGGCGATCGCGAGGCCGCCCACGATCTCTTCGACGCGCATCTCCCCTTGATTCGCTATGAGCAGCAGCTGGGAATTGGGCTGGCAGTCCGCAAATATACGCTGATGCGGCGCGGCATCATTGCATCGGATACCCAGCGCAAGCCCGGCGCGAGTCTTTCTGAAACCGGAAGGCGGGAAGTGGACTATCTTGTCTCCCGACTGAGCTCGCACCTGCCAGACAGGGCAATCCTGTAGGGCCAGTCCCCTATCCACCGGCGATCACTGCCGTCTCGCAACACTTCAATGAAACCGCAAGGAGAGCGCTATGCCGTTCGAAGCCTTTTCGGCAGACAAAATATTCCCATCGCCTGCACCCATGTCGCCGGCAACCATGACCAGGAGCGCCAATATCCTTCATATTTCCGGCCAGGTTTCTCAGGATGTCTCAGGAAAGACCATTGGTATCGACGATGTCGCGGCACAAACCAATCAGGTCATCGACAACATAGAGGCGCTTCTTGCCGAAAAGGGCGGAACATTGGATGACATCTGCAAGGTGACGATCTTCCTCACTTCTCGCGAACACTTGGCTGCTGTCATGGACGTACGGCGCAGGAGGTTTACAGCCCCGTACCCGGCAGCATCAGCCATCGTGGTCGCCGCTCTGGCAAATCCCGAATGGCTTGTCGAGATCGAGGCGATGGCCGCCCTCGCGTAGAGCTGCTAGAGTATCGTCGTTTTTCTCCGAATCATGAAAATTCTCTATCTCTTTGTTTTTGATGCAATTCCGGACGCAAAAGCGGTACCCGCTCTTGCTGGAACTGCCCTAGCCCTAGGTGTCCTCTCGCAGACGCCGTATCGTGCCCTTCCGCCGCAAGCCATTGCGACGGTTTCCGTTTCGGACACCACGTCGCATATCCTCTCTAACCGGAAGGAAATACCTATCCATGTCCTATCGAGGATTGCGCAAGGGCATGACAAGCTACGGAGACAAAGGGTTCTCGCTGTATCTTCGCAAGGCATTTATCAAGGCGGCCGGCTATTCCGACGACGCGTTGGAGAGGCCGATCATCGGCATCACCAACACGGGCAGCGACTTCAATCCGTGTCATGGAAACGCGTTTCAGCTCATAGAGGCGGTTAAGCGCGGCGTCATGCTGTCGGGCGCGCTACCAATGGTATTTCCAACCATTAGCATTCACGAATCCTTCGCGCATCCGACCAGCATGCTGCTCCGCAATCTGATGGCCATGGACACCGAGGAGATGACCCGGGCCCAGCCCATGGACGCGTTGGTCATCATCGGTGGCTGCGACAAGACGTTGCCGGCCCAGATCATGGGTGCGATCAGCGTTGATCTCCCGACAATCATTGTTCCGGTCGGTCCGATGGTGGTGGGGTATCATCGTGGCGAAACGCTCGGTGCGTGCACGGATTGCCGTAGACTACGGATTGCCGTAGACTCTGGTCGAAATTTCGCGCGGGAGACATGGATGAGGTCGAGATAGACTTGGAGCGCGCGGCATCCGCATCAATACACGCAATCCTGCCGGCCTTGTACTGCGCGATTTCCGACAGATCGCGCAGCGGATTATATCGCGCGGGTGGCACATTAAGCTCCAGATCGACAGTCGCGATATAACGGATGCAGCTCGGATGGCCGCCGAAATCGGAATTCCGATCGTCATCGGTCATTTTGGTTTTCCTGATCTTTCGGCAGGCCCGGATGGCGAGGATTTCGCGGCGATGGTCGACATCGCCGCCCGAGGCGGGTGCCTGGTGAAAATGTCGGCACCTTATCGACTGCGTGGTTTATCGCATTATGAGGTTCTTGACCCGTTCATCCGGCGCCTCGTGGAGGAAGCCTCCGATGCGCTGCTCTGGGGGCTGGACTGGCCCCATACGGAGTGCTCCGGCCTTATGCCGGACGATGGCGAACTTGTTGAACTCGTCGAAAGCTGGTTGCAGCAAAGCGAGCTGCGTCGGAAGGTGCTGGTGGAAAACGCCGCAGCATTCTATTGGGGAGACGAGGAGTGGACCGACATATCCCGATCCGACGCTGAACTATAGCAGTCATTCATTTAATCTGAGGGAGGGTATTTTCCAGACTTCCGATGACTGAGACCGGCCGAAGCTGTTCGGGGTTATAGAACCGGGTCATAGCGAGCAGGTACTACCGCAATGACCAGGAATCAGGTCAGAATACGCACTCCTCGAACGCCGGCTCGACGCTCTCCTGCCAGCGCCCGCGCCACAGCGCCAGCAGGTCTTCCGCCTGGGTGCGGCCGCTGTCGGCGATGGCGTCGAGCGGATCGAGGTAGCGGCCCTCGTCGCCGCCGTTCGCGTCATGCAGCGCCCGCGCCGCAAGCCCCGCCCGCGACAGCGCCAGCACCTGGCGCGCGAGATCGCGCAGCGGGCGTCCGCGGACGGTGGCGGCAAGCCCCTCGCGCGGCACGGCGTCGCGCAGGGCCTGCCGCTCTTCCGCCGTCCAGCCGCGCACGAGATCCCACGCCGCGTCGAGCGCGTTGCCGTCGTAGAGCAGCCCCACCCAGAATGCGGGCAGCGCCAGCAGCATCGGCACCGGCCCCGCATCCGCGCCGCGCATTTCCAGAAACTGCTTCAGCCGCACCTCGGGGAAAACCGTCGACAGATGGTTCGCCCAGTCGGACAGGGTGGCGCGTTCGCCTTCGAGCTCCGGCATCCGGCCGGTCAGCAGGTCGCGGAACGAGCGGCCCGCGACATCGTGATAGGTATCGCCGCGCTTGACGAAATAGGTCGGGACGTCGAGCACCCAGTCGACATAGCGCTCGAAGCCCATCCCGTCCTCGAAGGCGAAGGCGAGCATGCCGGTGCGGTCGCCGTCCGTGTCGCGCCAGATGTCGGAGCGCGCCGATAGCAGGCCGTTCGGCCGCCCATCCGTGAAGGGCGAATTGGCGAAGAGCGCGGTCGCGAGCGGCTGCAGGGCGAGGCTGACGCGCAGCTTCTTCACCATGTCCGCCTCGCTGGCGAAATCGAGATTGACCTGCACGGTCGCGGTGCGGAACATCATGTCGAGGCCGAGTTGGCCGACCTTCGGCATGTAGTCGGCCATGATGCGGTAGCGCCCCTTGGGCATCGCCGGGGTCTGCGCGCGTGTCCACAGCGGGCTCATGCCGAGGGTGAGAAAGGAGATGCCAAGCCCCTCCGCCACCGCCTTCACCTCCGCGAGATGGCGCAGAAGCTCGTCCCGCGTCTCGTGGACGGAGCGCAGCGGCGCGCCCGAGAGCTCGAACTGCCCGCCCGGCTCCAGCGAGACCGCGCCGCCCCCGCCCTCGTCGGTCAGGCCGATGGGCAGTCCCGCCTCGGTGATCGGTTGCCAGCCCGTCCGCTCGGTGAGGCCGTCGAGCAGCGCGCGGATGCCGTTGGCGCCCGCATAGGGCACGGGTTCGTGCGTACCGGTGTGGAACGGGATCTTCTCGTGTTCCGTACCGAGCCGCCAGGCCTCCGCCGGCCGGCAGCCGCGTGCGAGATAATCCACCAGTTCCCGATGCGACTCAATCGGCGTCGGATCGGATGAATCGCGCGCCATGCAGCGTCACCTCGACAGCGGGGCGGGAGCACTAGGGTGCAACCGGAAAGACGGGAGATACTGCATAATCCGAACCGCAGCGCCGCGCAACACGCACGCCGGGGCGCGAGCTGGCGCGAGGGCCGCAACAGCCGCGCAAGCTACCGCTGGCATGGTGGCTCCCGAGCGGCCGGTGCGGACAGCGGCACGCCCCTGCGAAGGGCGAGCTTGTCCATATCCGTCCGCGTGGCGTACAAGCAGGAGTGGCCGATGCGATGCGGTTGACGCAGGTGCGCCGGCGGACGCACGCCGGGAGGTGCGGCCCCTCGCGGACCGGTTTCCACAACGGATTGCGTCTCATCGGCAATCATGCTCCGGAAGGGGACGACTTTTCGTTGAATCGCCATCTCACTCCATCCATTTGTTGACGCATGATCCCGAAGCCGGTTCCCCTCCCGGAATCATGCTCTGGCCACGAACATGCTGCAAGACGGCAGCACGCAGCCCATTCACGAAAAGGCGAGACGACTACAATGCCGGAAGCTTCCAAACAGCTCCTTCACCTCGTATTCGGCGGTGAACTCACCGATATCGACGGCACGGAGTTCCGCGACCTCAGCAAGCTCGACATCGTCGGCATCTACCCCAATTACGCCGCCGCGCACGCGGCCTGGAAGGCCAAGGCGCAGCAGAGCGTCGACAACGCCCATGTCCGCTATTTCGTGGTGCACCTGCATCGCCTGCTCGATCCGGACGCCACCGCGTGAGGCGCGCCGGGTGACCGCTTTTCGAACCTGCGCTCTTCAGGCCCGCGCACCGGCACCATGGCACTGCTGAAACGGATCGCCCGCTCGCGGCCCGTGCAGGCGACGCTCGGCGCGTTGCTGGCGGGATACTTGCGCCTCGTGCGCGCCACGAGCCGGGTGGTGACGGAGCCCGCCGATCTCTACGAGAAGGCAGGCCCCGTCATGCCGGTCATCGTGGCGATGTGGCACGGCCAGCACTTCATGGTGCCGTTCGCGCGCCGGCCGCAGGACCCGGCCGCGGCGCTCGTGTCGCGCCACGGCGACGGCGAGTTCAACGCGCTGGCGCTGCAGCGGCTCGGCATCCGGCCCATCCGGGGCTCCGGCGCGCGCGAGCGGGCGCGCATGCACGAGAAGGGCGGTGTCGCCGCACTTCGGGAACTTCTGCGCGCGCTCAAGGGGGGCGAGCTCGTCGTGCTCACTGCCGACGTGCCCAAGGTATCGCGCCGCTGCGGTCCGGGAATCGTGCTGCTCGCCCGGCTCTCGGGGCGGCCGATCGTGCCCGTCGCGGTGGTGTCGAACCGGCGCATCGATTTCGGGAGCTGGGACCGCGCCTCCATCGGCCTGCCGTTCGGGCGCATCGCCATGGTGGTCGGCGAACCGCTGTTCGTGCCCGCCGATGCGGACGAGGCCGCGCTCGAGGCGGTGCGCGCCGCGACGCAACAATCGCTGGACGCGGTGCACGCGCGCGCGTATGCCATGGTGAATTCCATCGATCCGGGAGGGCCGGAATCGCCTGCGCGGGAGTCGCCTGCACACCTGAAACCGTCTGCACACCCGGAGCCGGATCCGGCCGGATCGAAACAGACTGACCGGTGAATCCGTCTCTTGAACCCGTCTCTTGCCGAAGATCGAGAGAACGCATCATCCGGCCGGCTTGCGGTGCGAGAGAGACCGGAACCAGCTCTGGCGGACGCAAGGCAAGCCTTTCAGTCAAGACAGCCCTCCCATCATGAACGATGTTATCCCCTGGCCCCTCACGCTCTACCGCCTCGCTACGACGGCGCTGACGCCGTTCATCGGCGGGCTCCTGGCGTGGCGCGCGCACAAGGGCAAGGAGGACCGGGCCCGCAGCGGCGAGCGGCGCGGCCATCCGGGACGCGAACGCCCCCCCGGCCGCCTGGCCTGGATGCACGGCGCGAGCGTGGGGGAAACCGTCTCCCTGCTGCCGATCGTCGACCGGCTGACGCGCCAGGGCTTCACCGTGCTCGTCACCTCCGGCACCGTGACCTCGGCGCGGCTGCTGGCGGAACGGCTTCCCGCCCGCTCGCTGCATCAGTTCGTGCCGCTCGACGTGCCGGGCTACGTGCGCCGGTTCCTCGATCACTGGCGACCGGATCTCGTTCTCATCGCCGAATCGGAGATCTGGCCCAACGCGTTGATCGAGATCAGGCAGCGCGGTATCCCGGCGCTGCTGCTCAACGCGCGCATGTCGGAGCGCTCGTTCCGCCGCTGGCAGCGCCTGCCGCGGACGGCGGCGGGCGTGCTGCAGTTCTTCGATCTCTGCCTGGCGCAATCCGAGACCGACGGCGAGCGGCTGGAACGGCTCGGCGCGCCGCGCGTCGTCGTCGCCGGCAACATCAAGTATGACGTGCCCGCCCCGCCCGCCAACCCGGCGACGGTGGCGACGCTGTCGGCCATCGTCGGCGAGCGGCCGGTCTGGGTTGCGGCGAGCACGCATCCTGGCGAGGAGGATCTCGTCCTGCGCGCCCATCGCATGCTGGCGCGCGAGCGTCCCGGCCTGCTGACGATCGTCGTGCCGCGCCATCCCGAGCGCGGGCAGGAAGTGGCGGACATCGCTACCGGCTTCGGGCTGACCGCGAGCCTGCGCTCGCGCGGCGACCTGCCCGACCGGGGCGACGACGTGCATATCGGCGACACGATCGGCGAGCTCGGGCTGTTCTACCGGCTCGCGCCGATCGCCTTCATCGGCGGCTCTCTGGTACCGCGCGGCGGCCAGAACCCCATCGAGCCCGCGAAGCTCGGCGCAACCATCATCCACGGGCCGCACGTGCGCAATTTCGCCGACGTCTACGAGGCGCTCGACCGCCAGAACGGCGACGGCGTGTCGGGCGCGTGCCCCGTCGAAGACGCGCGGACGCTGGCAGGCGCCGTGCATGCCCTGCTCGACCATCCCGCCCACGCCAGGGCGATGGCGCGGGCGGCCGCCCAGACGGTGACGGCGATGGGCGGCGCGGTCGAGCGCACCATGCAGGCCATCACCCCCTATATCCTGCACATGCACCTGAACGGACGCTGAGGGGAAGGCCGCCGGAGCTGGAACCGAAACAGGGCATCGGCGATTGTGGATCATCCCGCCCGCCGGGAGAACCGCCGTCACCGCCCCCGCCCGCCGGGACGGACCATCGAGGACTTTATCATGCACGCTCCCGCGTTCTGGTGGCCCATGCCTCCCCTATTGGTGGCGCGTCTGCTGCAACCGTTCGGCGCGGTCTATGGCGCAATCACGGCACAGCGCATGGCGGGCGCGGGATACAGGCCGGCCCGTCCGGTCATCTGCGTCGGCAATTTCACAGCGGGCGGCGCCGGCAAGACCCCGACCGCCATCGCGCTCGCCGAGCGCCTGCGGGACATGGGCCATGCGCCGGCATTCCTCACGCGCGGATACGGCGGCCGGCTGCGCGGACCCGTCCTGCTCGGCAACGGCGAGGAAGCGGACGACGGCTTCACCCACGTCGATGTTGGCGACGAGGCGCTGCTGCTGGCCCGGCGCGCACCGGTCATGGTGGCGCGCGACCGCCGGGCGGGCGTCGAGGCGCTCGTCGACGCGGGCGTGCCGGTGGACGTCGTCATCATGGACGACGGCCTGCAGAACCCGTCTCTCATCAAGACGCTGAGCTTCGCCGTGGTCGACGGCCAGACCGGCATCGGCAACGGGCTGTGCCTCCCCGCCGGCCCGCTGCGCGCGCCGCTGTCGCGCCAGTTGCCGCATGTCGACGCGCTGATCGTCATCGGCGAGGGCGCGGCCGGCGAGACGGTGGCGCACGCCGCCCACGCGCTGGGCAAACCCGTGTTCGCGGCCCGGCTCGCCCCCGACCCCGACGCTGCGCGGCTGGTGCGGGGCGAGCGGGTGCTCGCCTTCGCCGGCATCGGGCGGCCGCAGAAGTTCTTCGACATGCTGGAGGAAATCGGTGCCGAGGTGGTCGTTGCCAAGGCGTTCGGGGACCACGTACCCTTCACGCCCGGTCAGATCGCGGCCATCGAGGACGAGGCCCTGCGCGATGACCTGCTGCCGGTCACCACGGAAAAGGATGCAGTGCGGTTTGCGACGCTCACCGTCGCGCCGCAGCTTCGCGCCTCGCTCGCCGTGGTGCCGGTGCAGATCGAATTCGAGGACGAGGAGGGATTGAGCGCCTTCCTCGCGGCGGCACTCGCCGGGGCCGCTCCGGCCCGGTCGCCCTGAGGACCGGACGCGGGCGTTCCGATCGTGTCAGCGTTTTCTTAAAACGATGACACGATCGGAACGCGCTCTAGGCCCCCGGCGTGTCGTTGCCGGAGGTCCTGTGCGGCAGCTTGCCGAGTTGGGTCAGGCGCTGACGGACGACCTCCGGCGAGGCATAGGCCTCCTGCAGGTCGACGCTCCAGTAGCGGAGGTCGTCCAGCGCGATCGGCTGGCCGGTGACGGCGCAACGCACGAAAGCGCCCGGCCGCACCACGCGAAAATCGCCGTCGAGATACTGGACCGACGCCTCTCCTCCACCGGAAAAACGAAAATCGTGGCGGTTCATGATCCTGCGTGTTCCATGTCGAAATCGATGTCAGCCGGCATTATACGATCATCTGCGCGGCCGGCGTCAATCCTGCTGGCCTTCCTGCCCGCCGAAAAGGCTCGGCTGGGCGCCCGCTTCCGCCCCCGGCTCCGCCTGCCGGCGCCGGCGCGCGCCGCGCCGGGGCGCTCCCGGGCCATCGTCTGCGCCCTCGGCCACGACGCGCACGGCGCCGTCGGTGAACACCACGTCGAGCGCCATGCCTTCCGCCACCGCCGCCCGCACCCGCACCGGATGCCCCGCCTCGTCGAGCACCAGCGCATAGCCGCGCGCCAGCACCCCCTTGTGGCTCAGGCTTTCCACAAGCTTCCACAGGTTGTCCACACGCGTCCGGCGGACCGAAAGCGCTGCCTCATAGGCGTTGGCGAGGCGGATGCCCGCAGTTGTCAGCCGGTCTGCGCGATCGGCGATGCGCAGCCGCACCGGCTGCGGCGACAGCCGCGAGGCGGCGCGCGCCAGCAGCGCGGAGCGCCGTTCGAGCCCGTGGGAAAAGCCCGTCGCGAGGCCGCGCGCGGCGGCACGCCAGCGCGCCCGCGCCCGCTCCAGCAGCACGAGCGGCGACAGGCGGGCGAGCTTCTGCCCGGCGATGGAGAGCCGCGTCCCATGGCGGCGAACGCCGAGGCCCAGCGCATGCTGCAGCCTCCCGCCGGCGAGGTCGAGCCGCTGGCGCGGCAGGGCCAGCAGATTCTCGCCCGACGGCAGCGCCCGCGCCAGCGCCCTGAGCTCGCTCGCGCGCCTGTCCTGCAACCGCGACGTCGCGCCCCGGTGCCGGCGGGCGAGATCGGCGAGCGTCGCCATGAGGTCGAGCCGCACCGGCACCGCCTTCTCGGCCGCGCCCGTGGGAGTGGGCGCGCGCAGGTCGGCGGTGAGGTCGATCAGCGTCCAGTCGGTCTCGTGGCCGATGGCCGAAATCAGCGGAATGGCGCTCGCGGCGGCCGCACGCACGACGATTTCCTCGTTGAACGACCACAGATCCTCCAGCGAGCCGCCACCGCGCGCCACGATCAGCACGTCCGGACGCGGCACCGGGCCGTCGAGGGCGAGGGCGTTGAAGCCGTGAATGGCCGCCGCCACTTCCGCTGCGCTCGTCTCGCCCTGCACGCGCACAGGCCACACCAGCACGCGGCGCGGGAAGCGCTCGCCGAGGCGGTGCAGGATGTCGCGGATCACTGCGCCGGTAGGCGAGGTGACGACGCCGATGACCTTGGGCAGGAACGGCAGCGGGCGCTTGCGCGCCTCGTCGAAGAGGCCCTCGGCGGCGAGTTTTCTGCGCCGCTCCTCCAGGATGGCCATGAGCGCGCCGACACCGGCGGGCTCCAGGCTTTCGATGACGATCTGATAGCGCGAGGAGGCCGGAAAGGTAGTGATGCGCCCGACCGCGATCACCTCCATGCCCTCCTCCGGGCGGATCCTGAGCCGCTGGAACACGCCCCTCCAGATCACGGCGTCGATGCGCGCGCTCTCGTCCTTGAGGCCGAAATAGGCGTGACCGGAGGAATGCGGGCCGCGATAGCCGGTGATCTCGCCGCGCAGGCGCACATGGCCGAAGGCGTCCTCCAGCGTGCGCTTCAGCGCGCCCGACAGCGCGCTGACGGTCCATTCCTGCGCGTTGGAAGCAGGCGTTTCGGCTTCGATCGTTTCAAGGGGCGTGCGACTCATGGGCGTGCGACTCATGGAGGCCACTTTAGGAGAACGCCGCGCCCGCGTCATCCGATATGGCATCGCGCGATATGGCATCGTGACGGACATCGTGTTAAACGCACGCTTCCATCGACGGGAGAAGGCGAAGAGAGGGCCGCATGAACATTCTGCTGCTGGGATCGGGCGGGCGCGAGCATGCGCTGGCATGGGCCATCGCCAAAAGCCCGCGCACCGACAGGCTGTTCATCGCCCCCGGCAATCCCGGCACGGCGCAGGTCGGCGCGAATGTCGCGCTCGACATCGCCGATCACGCGGCGGTCATCGCCTTCTGCCGCGAGAACGCCATCGGCCTCGTCGTCGTCGGCCCGGAGGCGCCGCTGGTTGCGGGCATTGTCGACGATCTGGCCGAGGCCGGCATTCCCGCCTTCGGCCCGCGCAAGGCGGCCGCCCAGCTCGAAGGTTCGAAAAGCTTCACCAAGGCCCTGTGCGACGAATTCGACATCCCCACCGCCGCCTATGCCCGCTTCACCGAGGCCGAGCCGGCGCTGCGCTACGTGCGCGGGCGCGGCGCGCCCATCGTCGTCAAGGCGGACGGGCTTGCCGCCGGCAAGGGCGTCGTCGTGGCGGAAACAGTGGAGCAGGCCGAGGAGGCCGTGCGCCTCGTCTTCTCCGGCCAGTTCGGCGCGGCCGGCGCCGCCGTCGTCATCGAGGATTTCCTCGATGGCGAGGAAGCGAGTTTCTTTGCCCTGAGCGACGGCGAGACCGCGGTTCCGCTCGCCTCGGCCCAGGATCACAAGCGCGCGTTCGACGGCGACAAGGGCCCCAACACCGGCGGCATGGGCGCCTATTCCCCGGCTCCGGTGGTGACGCCCGAAATCGCCCGCCGCGTCGTGGACGAGATCATCAACCCGACGGTGGCGGGCCTGAGGGCACGCGGCAGGCCCTATGTCGGCGTGCTCTACGCCGGGCTAATGATTGGGGCGGAGGGGCCGAAACTCATCGAATACAATGCCCGTTTCGGCGATCCGGAATGCCAGGTGCTGCTGCCGCGCCTTGAAAGCGATCTCGTCGAGCTGCTGCTCGCCAGCGTCGAGGGGCGGCTCAAGGACGTGCGGCCGAGGTGGCGCGACGATGCGGCGCTCACCGTCGTGCTGGCGGCGCAGGGCTACCCCGGCGACGTCAGGAAAGGCAGCGTGATCAGGAACATCGATGCGGCCGAGGCTGTCGAGGGCGTGACCGTCTTCCACGCCGGCACACGGGCGGAAGGCGGCGCCATCCTCGCCAACGGCGGGCGGGTGCTGAACGTCACCGCCCTCGCCCCCACCATCGGCGAGGCGCGCGCGCGCGCCTACGAGGCGGTGGCGCGCATCGACTGGCCGGAGGGCTTTTGCCGCTCCGATATCGGCTGGCGGGCGATTGGGCGCGTGACATGACACACTGCCTGGGTTAAACCGCTGGCGTCCCTTCTTGATATATGGAAACCGTTTCCTGCCATGTCCGTTTCTGCGAATTCCGGGTCTGAGAACCAGAAACCGCAAAAGCTGCTCGCCCGCCAGCCGCGCGGCTTCGCCGACCGTGGACCGGCCGATATCGCCGCCACCGAGCGCATGCTGGCCCATATCCGCGAGACCTATGAGCTTTACGGTTTCGACGCGGTCGAGACCCCGTTCGTGGAATACACCGACGCGCTGGGCAAATTCCTGCCCGATCAGGACCGGCCGAACGAGGGCGTGTTCTCGTTCCAGGACGACGACGAGCAATGGCTGTCGCTGCGCTACGATCTGACGGCCCCCCTCGCCCGCCACGTGGCGGAGAACTACGACACCCTGCCCAAGCCCTACCGCAGCTATCGCGCCGGCTGGGTTTTTCGCAACGAGAAGCCGGGGCCGGGACGCTTCCGCCAGTTCATGCAGTTCGACGCCGACACCGTGGGCGCGGCCTCCGTCTCGGCCGACGCGGAAATCTGCATGATGGCGGCCGATACGCTGGAGCGCGTCGGCATCGCCCGCGGTGCCTATGCCGTGAAGATCAACAACCGCAAGGTGTTAGACGGCGTGCTGGAGGCCATCGGACTTGGCGACGACGTGCACGCCGCTAGGCGCCTGACGGTGCTGCGCGCCATCGACAAGCTCGACCGGCTCGGGCCAGACGGCGTGGCGCTGCTGCTCGGCGAGGGCCGCAAGGACGAGAGCGGCGATTTCACCAAGGGCGCCGGCCTCGATCCGGCCCAGATCGCGCGCGTGCTCGCCTTCACCGCCGCGCGCGGCGCGAGCGCCGGGGAGACGCTCGGTAATCTCGAAAAGGTGGTGGGGGGTTCGGGTCGCGGTCTCGAGGGTGTTGCCGAACTGCGCGAGATCGCGGCGCTGGTGGCTGCTGCGGGCTACGACGACGGGCGCCTCGCCATCGACCCCGCGGTGGTGCGCGGCCTCGAATATTACACCGGCCCGGTCTACGAGGCGGAGCTGACGTTCACCGTTGCGGGCGAGGACGGCCAGCCGGTGCGCTTCGGCTCGATCGGCGGCGGCGGCCGCTACGACGGGCTCGTCGCCCGCTTCCGGGGCGAGCCGGTGCCGGCCACGGGCTTCTCCATCGGCGTATCGCGGTTGCTCGCGGCGCTCAAGATCGTCGGCAGCCCCATCGTGCAGGGGGCGGCGCCGCCCGGACCGGTCGTGGTGCTGGTGCTCGACCGCGACGAGATCGCCCATTACCAGCGCCTCGTGACGCGGCTGCGCGAGGCGGGAATCCGGGCCGAACTCTATCTCGGCTCCTCCGGCCTCAAGGCGCAGATGAAATACGCCGACCGGCGCCAGAGCCCGGCCGTCGTCATCCAGGGTTCGAACGAGCGGGCCGAGGGCACCGTGCAGATCAAGGATCTCGTCGCGGGCGCCGAGCAGGCGGCGCACGCGGGGCAGGACCTCGACAACGCTGCCTACAAGGCGCAGCGTCTGGCGCAGTTTTCGGTGAGCGAATCCGAGCTGGTGGAGGCCGTGCGCGGCGTATTGGCGCGCCAGGGCGGCTGACGGTCGAGAGGGCAACATGACACAGGCATCGAAAAAAGCCACCGACCGGGCGGGCGCGCTGCTGTCGCTCTTCGCGCGCGAAGGCTATCGGCGCATCGAGCCCTCGGTGCTGCAGCCGGTCGATGTGTTCCTCGACCTCTCGGGCGAGGACATCCGCCGCCATATGTTTTTGACGCAGGATTCCGACGGCAACGAGCTTTGCCTGCGGCCGGACTACACCATCCCGGTGAGCCGCGACTACCTCGCCTCGCGCGGGCCGGAGGCCACAGCCTCGCTGAGCTATCTCGGCCCGGTGTTCCGCCAGCGTGCCGGCCGGGCGGGGGAATTCCCCCAGGCGGGCATCGAATCCTTCGGCCGCACCGACCGCGAGGCGGCGGACGCGGAGGTCGTGGCGCTGGGCTTCGAGGCGCTGACCGGCCTCGGCGTCACCGAGCCTTCCGTGCGCCTCGGCGACGTCGGCCTGCTGCGCGCCGTGCTCGACGCGCTCGGCGTGTCGGCCGCGCAGCGCCGGCGCGTGCTGCGGGCGGTGGCGGAGGGACGGCCGCTCGACTGGGCCAACGGCGAGCGCGCGGGCCGGAACGGCGCGGCTTCCGACCACGCGGGCCTGCTCGCGGCCATCGAGGGGCAGGACCCGACCGCCGCGCGCGCCTTCGTCGAGGACGTGCTGTCGATCGCCGGCATCAGCAGCGTCGGCGGACGGTCGGCCGGCGAGATCGCCGAACGCTTCCTCGCCCGCGCCGCCGACCGCAACGGCGGCGACCTCACCGACAGGCAGCGCGAGATGCTCGCGCGCTACCTCGCCATCGAGGCCGATCCCGACATGGCGGCGGCCGCGATTCGCGATCTGGCGCGCGAGGCGCGGATCGACCTCGATGCGGCGCTCGAATCGTTCGAGGCGCGCACCGGCTTCCTCGCCGCCCGCGGCCTCGATGTCGGCGCAATCGTTTTCGCTGCGGGCTTCGCCCGCAACCTCGACTACTACACGGGCTTCATCGTCGAGATCCACGACAGCCGGCAGCCGGACACGCGGCCCATTCTCGGCGGTGGGCGCTACGACAGCCTGCTGACGCACCTCGGCGCGCCCGAGCCCGTGCCGGCCGTGGGCTTCGCCATCTGGATCGACCGGCTCGACGCCGACAACGCCACGGGAGGCCAGTAGATGAGCGCGCCCCTGATCATCGCCGTTCCCTCCAAGGGCCGCCTGCAGGAAAACGCCTTCGCCTTCTTCGCCCGCGCCGGGCTTGAGCTGGTGCGCCCCGGCGGCGCACGCGACTATCGCGGCGCGATCAAGGGCCTCGCGGATGTGGAAGTGGCGTTTCTCTCCGCCTCCGACATCGTCGGGCAACTGGCGACGGGGGCGGCGCATCTCGGCATCACCGGCGAGGACCTGCTGCGCGAGCAGCTCGCGGACGCCGACGCGGTGGTGGAATTCGTCGCGCCGCTCGGCTTCGGCTTCGCCGACGTGGTGGTGGCCGCGCCGCAGGCCTGGATCGACGTGCGCACCATGGCCGACCTCGACGACGTCGCCGCCGATATCCGCCAGCGCCACGCACGCCGCCTCAGGGTGGCGACGAAATACGTCAACCTGACGCGCCGCTTCTTCGCCGACCACGGCGTCAGCGACTACCGCATCGTGGAGAGCCTCGGCGCGACCGAGGGCGCGCCCGCCGCGGGCACGGCCGAGATCATCGTCGACATCACCACGACCGGCGCGACGCTGGCGGCGAACGCGCTCAAGGTCATCGACGACGGCGTGATCCTGCGCTCGCAGGCCAATCTGGTCGCCTCCGTTTCCGCCACCTGGTCCGGCGCGGCGCGGCGGGCGGCGCGCACCATCCTCACCCGCATCGCGGCCGAGGAGGAGGCGCGCACCATCCGCGAGCTCACCGCCGTGCTGCCGGCCGACGCGCAACTGCCGGACGACCTCGCCGGGCGCTTCGGCGCGAGCCTGCCCTTCGGCCTGCCCGACGCGCGCGGCACGGTCGTGCTGCACTGCCCGGTGGGACAGGTTTTCGCGCTGGCGGACCTGCTGGCGCGGACCGGAGCCGATCCCGTGACCGTGCGTTCCGTGGACTGGGTGCTGCGCCGCACCAATCCGCTGATCGAACGCCTGCTGGCGCGCATCGGCGCCGAGGCGGCGGGCTGATGCGGGCTTTGACGGGTTCTGCCCGCCACGACTTCACGATCGCCTCATTTGCACGATCGCCTCACTTGTATCATTGCCTCACTTGCGCCGCGCGGATATGGTTTGCGGCGTTCTGTTCCCGTCATGACGGTCAGCGCCGTCGAGCTTTCGAGTCCAAACGTCCATGAAGCATGCCCCTTTCACGTCCGCCTCGCCCAAATTCCGCAGGGCCGCGATGCTCGTCACGGTCGGCACGGCTCTCCTCACCGCCTCCGTCGCCCCGGCGCAGAACAACAACGATCCCGGCATGATGCGCGGCAACGAGCCAGGCAGAAGGCAGGCCGTGCCCCAGCAGCAGGAAAAGCAGTTTCCGGTCGGCACGTCGTGGGCGGCCCTCGAGCTCAACGGCAAGGCCTATCCGGGCGACCGGAGCCGGCCCTATTTCACCCTCGACAGCCAGTATCAGCTGCGCGGCTTCGGCGGATGCAACACCTTTTCCGCCACGGCCTATCCGCTGCGCTCCCAGGGCTTCGCCGTGAGCCCCTTCGCCATGACGCGCAAAAGCTGCGGCGCCGCGATCGACGCGGCCGAGCGTGCCTTCATGCTGGCGCTGCGCATGAGCCAGAAATGGGACATCGTCAAGGGCCAGCTCGTGCTCCAGGGCTCCGCCGGCACCATCCGCGCCGACCGCTCGCTCTGACGCCGTTCCGCGCCGTTCCGCGATCACAAAAAGTCCGTTTCTCTTCCCTTGACAGGATGCCGGGGTGAAACTACCTTCGCCTCATCCGTTAGCACTCTCCTCGGTCGAGTGCTAACAGGCTGCAACATCCACCATACCGCGCGCCTTGCGCGCATGCTTTGAAGAGGAAGCGGATCCATGACATTCCGTCCGTTGCATGACCGTGTGGTCGTCCGTCGCGTCGAGAGCGAGGAGAAGACCAAGGGTGGCATCATCATCCCCGACACCGCCAAGGAGAAGCCGCAGGAAGGCGTCATCGTCGCCGCCGGGCTTGGCGCCCGCGACGAGGACGGCGAGCGCATCCCGCTCGACGTCAAGGAAGGCGACCGCGTGCTGTTCGGCAAGTGGTCCGGCACCGAGGTGAAGATCGACGGCGAAGACCTCCTCATCATGAAGGAATCGGACATCCTCGGCATCATCGGCTGAGCGGTCGCGACCGGTTTTTTCTTCCATCAGATTCAGTTAGCAGGAGATCAAGAGTTATGGCTCCCAAGGACGTGAAATTTTCCGCCGACGCGCGCGAGCGCCTCCTTCGCGGCGTCGACACCCTCGCCAACGCCGTCAAGGTGACGCTCGGCCCCAAGGGCCGCAATGTCGTCATCGAGAAGTCGTTCGGCGCGCCCCGCATCACCAAGGACGGCGTCACCGTCGCCAAGGAGATCGAGCTCGAGGACAAGTTCGAGAACCTCGGCGCGCAGCTCGTGCGTGAAGTCGCGTCGAAGACCAACGACCAGGCCGGTGACGGCACCACGACCGCGACCGTTCTCGCCCAGGCCATCGTGCGCGAGGGCTCCAAGGCGGTTGCCGCCGGCCTCAACCCGCAGGACCTGAAGCGCGGCATCGACCTCGCCGTCGACGCGGCCGTCAAGGACATCAAGGCCCGCGCCAAGAAGCTCGCCAACTCGCAGGAAGTCGCGCAGGTCGGCACCATTTCGGCCAACAGCGAGGCCGAGATCGGCAAGCTGATCGCCGAGGCCGTCGAGCGCGTCGGCAACGAGGGCGTGATCACGGTCGAGGAGGCCAAGAGCTTCGAGACCGAGCTCGACGTGGTCGAGGGTCTGCAGTTCGACCGCGGGTATCTCTCGCCCTACTTCATCACCAACGCCGAGAAGCTGATCGTCGACTTCGAGGACCCCTTCATCCTCATCCACGAGAAGAAGCTGTCGTCGCTGCAGCCGCTGCTGCCCGTGCTCGAGGCCATCGTGCAGACCGGCAAGCCGCTGCTCATCATCGCCGAGGACGTCGAGGGCGAGGCGCTCGCGACGCTCGTCGTCAACAAGCTGCGCGGCGGCCTGAAGGTCGCGGCCGTCAAGGCGCCGGGCTTCGGCGACCGTCGCAAGGCCATCCTCGAGGACATCGCCATCGTCACCGGCGGCCAGACGATCTCCGAGGACCTCGGCATCAAGCTCGAGAACGTGACGCTCGCCCAGCTCGGCCGCGCCAAGCGCGTGCGCATCGAGAAGGAAGCCACCACGATCATCGACGGCAGCGGCGCCAAGGAAGACATCGACGGCCGCGTCGCCCAGATCAAGGCCCAGATCGAGGAGACCACCTCCGACTACGACCGCGAGAAGCTGCAGGAGCGTCTCGCCAAGCTTGCCGGCGGCGTGGCGGTCATCCGCGTCGGCGGCGGCTCGGAAGTCGAGGTGAAGGAGCGCAAGGACCGCGTCGACGACGCGCTGAACGCCACCCGCGCCGCGATCGAGGAAGGCATTGTCCCCGGCGGCGGCGTCGCCCTGCTGCGCGCCAAGGCCGCGGTGGAGCAGCTCGCCACCGAGAACCCCGACATCAAGGCCGGCATCGAGATCGTGCTGAAGGCGCTTGAGTCGCCGGTCCGCCAGATCGCCGCCAATGCCGGCGTCGAGGGCGCGATCGTGGTCGGCAAGATCCTCGACAGCGACTCCCAGACCTACGGCTTCGACGCCCAGACGGAAGAGTTCGTGGACCTGATCGAGGCCGGTATCGTCGACCCCGCCAAGGTCGTGCGCACCGCCCTGCAGGATGCGGCCTCCGTCGCCGGCCTCATCGTCACCACCGAGGCGCTGGTCGCCGAACTGCCCAAGGAAAAGCCCGCCCTTCCGGCCGGCGCTCCCGGCGGCTTCGGCGGCGACTTCTGATCGCCCGCCAACGCCCGCACGATGCGCTGCGGGCCATCCGGACAATCGCGCCGGCCCCGAAAGGGGCCGGCTTTTTGTCTTGCCAATCTCCTCTGTTCGGGCTGCCATGCATTGCACGCATGCCGCGCCGCCTCAGTCGGTTATTTCCGCTTCTTATGCTGGAATTTATATGATTTCACTTGCCTGATGGCTTTTCCGCTTACATGATATAGGCGTCATGTGCCGTCTCCTCGCCTACTCTGGCGACCCGACCTTTATGGATGCTCTCGTCTGCGCGCCGAAGAACTCTCTGGTGCGGCAATCCCTGCATGCCTGCGAGGGCAAGACCGCGACGAACGGCGACGGCTTCGGGCTCGCCTGGTACGGCGATCGCGACGAGCCGGGGCTGTTCCGGGACCTGCGTCCCGCGTGGTCGGACGAGAACCTGCAATCGCTGTGCGCGCAGGTACGCTCGCCGCTGTTCCTGGCGCATGTGCGCGCGGCGACGCACACGGCGACGACCCGCGCCAACTGCCACCCGTTCGCCTGCGGACGCTACGCCTTCATGCACAACGGGCAGGTCGGCTCCTATCACCGCGTGCGGCGCCGGCTCGAGGCGCTGCTGCCCGACGAGCTGTTCGATCAGCGCGCCGGCACGACCGATTCCGAACTGCTGTTCCTGCTCGTTCTGGCGCAGATGGAAGCCGGCAAGAGTCCGGGCGCGGCCGTGGGGACGGTCATGGCGCGGACGAAGGAGCTCATGCTCGCCGCGCAGATCGCCGAGGCGCTGCGGTTCGTCGCCATCCTGACCGACGGCCAGACCATCTGGGCCTTCCGCACGTCCTGCGACGGACACACGCCGCGCCTCTACATGCGCGAGCGGCCGGGGGCGACCATCATCGCTTCCGAGCCGCTCGACAACCTGCGCGATGCGTGGACCCTGGTGCCGGACAATTCGGTCACCACGATCCGCCGCGGTCTCGGCGCGACGAGCGAATCGCTCGTCATCGGCGGCGGCTCCTGGCCGCTTGCCGCGTGATCGCGGTTCCGGTCACGCACGCACCATGTCCTTCTCCCGAGCCTAGACGATGTCGCGCTTCCGGTCTGTCGCACGCGCGGGGGCTGCCGTCGGCGCGGCATCCGTGGCATCGCGCCTCCTGGGGTTCGCGCGCGATGTGCTGATCGCGGGGGTGCTCGGCGCGGGCGTGGTCGCCGATGCCTTTCTCGTCGCCTTCCGTATTCCCAACGTCATCCGGCGGGTGCTCGGCGAAGGCGGGCTGAACGCCGGGTTCGTGCCGCTCTACGGCGAGGTCGCGGCGCGCGAGGGCAAGGAAGCCGCGCGTCGGTTCGCGGGGCGCACCATCGTCAACGCCGCCCTGTTCTTCGCGGCGCTCGCGGGCCTCGCGGAGCTCGCGGCGGGGGCGCTCGTGCTCGCGGTCGCCACCGGCTTCGGCGACGATGCGAACAGGTTCGCGCTTGCGGTGTGCTACACTCGGCTGGCGCTGCCGTTCATCGCCTTCACCGGCCTCGCCTCGCTGCTGGCGGCGCTGCTCAACGCGGAACGCCGCTTCATGGCCGCGGCCGTGGCGCCGGCGCTGGTCAACGGCGTGCTGATCGCAGCCCTCCTGCTGCTGCCCGGCGGCGGGACGGCCGACGACCCGGCGACCGGCGCCTGGCTTGCCGTGGCGATCAGCCTCTCCGGCCTGCTGCATCTTGCCATCGTCGCATGGGCGGCGGCGCGCATGCCCGATTGCCCACCGCTGCCCCCGCCGCGGCTCGACGCCGACGCCCGGCGGCTGGTCGCTTTCGCGATCCCGGCCCTCGTGGCGAGCAGCATGACGCAGATCATCCTGCTCGCGGCCATGGCGCTCGCTTCCGGCCAGCCATCGGCGGTATCGTGGCTCTACTACGCCGACAGGGTGTTCCAGCTGCCGCTGTCGTTCATCGGCGTCGCGGCGGGGGTGGTGCTGCTGCCGGAATTCGTGGCGGGGCGGCAGGGGACGCCGGCGCTGTCCGCCGCGCTGACCGACTACCTCACCGGCGCGCTGGCGCTGGCGTTGCCCGCGGCAGCGGGGCTCATCGCGCTCGGCGCCTCGATCGTATCGGTGCTGTTCGAGCGCGGCGCCTTCACCGCAACGGACGGCAGGGCCACCGCCGCGCTGCTCATGGCACTGGCGATCGGCCTGCCGGCGGCCGGCGCCAGCAAGGTGCTGAGCCAGCCCTTCTTCGCCCGCAGGGAAGTCCGGCCGCCGCTCGCGGCGGGACTGGCCGGCGTCCTCGTCACGCTCGGCTGCGGGCTTCTGCTGTCGGGCCTGTGGGGCGATGCGGTGACATGGCGCTCGCCTTTCACGGGCGCGCCGGTGCCGTTCGGCACCATCGGGCTCGCGGCGAGCCTGGGGCTTTGGGCGCAGGCACTGGTGCTCGTCGTGCTCGGGCGGGCGCAGATCGCCTGGAGCGGACAGGCGGGTTCGCGGCTCGCGCGGCTCTCCGCGGCCGCCCTCCTGATGGGCCTGATCGTCGCCGCCGCCGACGGCCTCGCGGCCTCGTGGCTCGACCCCCGCCACCCCGTGCTGCTGCGCGGGGCTGTCCTGGCGGCGCTTATCATCGGCGGCGTGCTCGTCTACCTCGAGGCGCTGCGGACATTGGGCGCGCTCAACGCGTTGCCGCTGAAACGCCGGCGATGAGCGAACGGATGCCGGTTGCGGATTTCGGTTGCGGATTTTCCTTGCGAAACCGCGCGCGCCTGCGATAACCCGCCCGGTGAGCGAAAGCAGCCTCGCCGCCGACGACAGACGACAACATCGAATGAAAGGGATAGGACGCCACCATGTCCGTCTTGAAGCAACGCGTGTTTTCCGGCGTGCAGCCCACCGGCAACCTGCATCTGGGCAATTATCTCGGCGCGATCTCGCGCTTCGTCGCCTTTCAGGAGCAGTATGACTGCATCTATTGCGTCGTCGATCTGCACGCCATCACCGTGCCGCAGGATCCGCAGGCGCTGACGCGCCAGATCCGCGAGGTCACGGCCGCCTTCATCGCCTCCGGCGTCGACCCGGTGAAGCACATCGTCTTCAATCAGAGCCAGGTGTCGGCGCACGCGGAACTCGCCTGGATATGCAATTGCATCGCCCGCATCGGCTGGATGAACCGCATGACGCAGTTCAAGGAGAAGGCCGGCAAGGACCGCGAGAACGTCTCGCTCGGCCTCTACGCCTATCCCGCGCTGATGGCCGCCGACATCCTCGCCTACCGCGCCGACGTGGTGCCCGTGGGCGAGGACCAGAAGCAGCACGTGGAACTGACGCGCGACATCGCGCAGAAGTTCAACAACGACTATGCCGAATCAATCGCCCGCAACGGGTTCGGCGAGACGTTCTTCCCGCTGCCGGAGCCGCTCATCCAGGGCACGTCGACGCGCGTCATGAGCCTGCGCGACGGCACCAAGAAGATGTCGAAATCCGACCCTTCCGACTACTCCCGCATCAACCTCACCGACGATGCCGACACCATCGCCCAGAAGATCCGCAAGGCGAAGACCGACCCCGAGCCGCTGCCCGAGACGGTCGAGGAGCTCGCCGGCCGGCCCGAGGCGGAGAACCTCGTTGGCATTTTCGCAACGCTCGCGGGCAGGACGCGCGAGGCGGTGCTCGACGAATTCGCCGGCGGCCAGTTCTCCACCTTCAAGGGCGCGCTGGTCGATGTCGCCGTCGAGAAGCTGGGGCCGATCGGCGCCGAGATGCAGCGCCTCGTCGCCGACCCGGCCTATATCGACAGCGTGCTGATCGACGGCGCCAACCGCGCCCGCGTGCTGGCGGACGAAACCGTCAATGCGGTGAAGGACATTCTCGGCTTCGTGCGCGATCGCAGCTGACGCCTGCCCCGGCGCCGCCCGCCCATTGATTGGACGGGCGAAAAGCGCCACATTGGAAAAGATCCGCCGGGTGTCTCCCGGCGGAGGTGAGTCACCGCCGCCCTTGAACCGGTCTGGTGAGGAGGAAAACATGTTCATTCAAACCGAAACGACGCCCAATCCGGCGACGCTCAAGTTCCTGCCGGGCCGGGACGTATCGCCCGACGCGCCCATCGAGATCCGCTCCCCGGCGGAAGCCGAACATTCGCCGCTGGCCCTGCAGCTCTTCGATATCGAGGGAGTGTCGAACGTCTTCTTCGGCTCCGATTTCATCGCCGTGACCAAGACGGGCGGCGAGTGGCCGCACCTCAAGCCCGCGATTCTGGGCGCGATCATGGAGCATTTCCTCTCCGGCGCGCCGCTCGTCACCGACGGACACGGGCCGGCGGGCTACGATGACGGCGCGGAATTCTTCGACGACGAGGATCTGGAGACGGTCGAAACCATCAAGGAACTGCTGGAGACGCGCGTGCGCCCGGCGGTCGCCGGTGACGGCGGCGACATCACCTTCCGCGGCTATCGCGACGGCGTCGTCTATCTCGCCATGAAGGGCGCATGCTCGGGCTGCCCGTCGTCGACCGCCACCCTGCGCCACGGCATCGAGAACCTGCTGCGCCACTTCCTGCCGGAGATCGAGGAGGTTCAGGCGGTCTGACACTCCGGCGCACCGGCCTGCGGATTGCAAAATTGCAAGCGTGGCTTGCACGGCAATGCCGTCCGCCATGCGTGGCATCCTGCTGCGGCGCAGCATATGATCTTCGTCGATCATTGTTCCACACAGTCAACGGAGGTCATCCATGACGACCGACAGAGTGAACCACCAGCCGCTCGATCCGGCGGCGCTCGACCAGCTGTTCCGCACCGCCCGCACGCATAACGCGTGGAAGGACATCCCGGTGTCGGACAATCTGCTGCGCCAGGTCGCGGAACTCTCCAAGTTCGGACCGACCAGCGCCAATGCGTCGCCGGCGCGATTCGTCTTCGTGCGGTCTCCCGAGGCCAAGGCCAAGCTCGGGCCGCTGCTGAGCGAGGGCAACCGCGCCAAGTCGCTCGCGGCGCCGGCCACCGTCATCGTCGGCTATGACACCGAGTTCTACGAAAAACTGCCGAAGCTGTTCCCCCATGCCGACGCCAGGTCGTGGTTCACGAGCAGCGCTGCGCTGGCCGAGGAGACCGCCTTCCGCAACGCGACGCTGCAGGGTGCCTACTTCATTCTCGCGGCGCGCGCGCTCGGCCTCGACACCGGGCCGATGTCGGGCTTCGACAAGGCCGGCGTCGATGCCGCCTTCTTCCCCGACGGCAAGGTGAAGTCGAACTTCCTCATCAATGTCGGCTACGGCGACCCGTCCGTTCTCTTCGACCGCCTGCCGCGCCTCGATTTCGACGAATACGCCAGCATCGTCTGATGCGCATTTAGCCATCGAATGGAATCATTCGATGGCTAAATGCCAACCTCGATCGCCCATGTACATCATGCACACGTTGTGGCGCGGCCGGTCGGGCCGTGCCATCCCCGGCAGATTCGGCGGTCGTGCCGATCCGAGGGTGACATCCCCGCCGCTTCGTATCATACATGAAACGCCGATTGGGCGGCGACGATGCATGATGCGGGTGTTCGGGGGACGGATTTGCGCGTACTGGCCATCGATACGGCGCTTGGCGCCTGCGCCGCCTGCGTGCTCGATACGCGGGCGGAACCTCCTCAGCCCGGCATCGACACGCCCCCGGACGACGCACCGGCTTCCGATCCCCTCGCCGCCGGCATCCTCGCCCATGAAAGCCTGCTGCTCGACCGCGGACATGCCGAGGCGCTGCTGCCGCTGATCGAGCGCGTCGTGGCGCAATCGGCGGGCGGTTCGGCGCGGGAAGGCCTTGCGGCGCTCGACCGCGTCGCCGTCACCGTCGGCCCCGGCAGCTTCACCGGCCTCAGGGTGGGCATCGCGGCGGCGCGCGGCATCGGCCTCGCCGTCGGCGTGCCGGTCGTCGGCGTATCGACGCTCGCCGCCCTTCTCGCCCCTCTTGTGGTGACGCCCGACGCCCGCCAGCCGGTGCTGGCGGCGGCCATCGACGCGCGCCACGGCGCGATCTATTTTCAGGCGACGGCTCCGGGCGGCCGGGTCATCGTGCCCGCCCGCCATCTCTCGATCCGCGAAGCGGCGCGGCTGCTCGGCACCAGCGCGGTGACCCTGACGGGACCGGCCGCCCCCCTCCTGGTGGACGAGATCCGGGCCATCGGCCTCGACGTGGAGATGGCCGACGTCGCGCCCGCGCCCGACATCCGCTGGGTGGCGCGCCTCGGCTTCGCCGCGGACCCCGCCATGGCCCTGCCGAAGCCGCTCTACCTGCGCGGCGCCGACGCCAAGCCGCAGGACAAGGCGCATCTGCCGCGCCAGTGATTCTCCCTCGAACAAGGCCATTTCCGGTATCAATCGCATGATGTTCCGAGATCTGTTCCCTCCCCGCCGCCCCGCCTTCCACATCGCCACCCTCACCGGCGACCACGCGGCCGGCGCTTCCGCCATTCACGCGGCGAGTTTCGCCAGACCCTGGGACACGCTCGAACTGGAGCGCATGATCGCCGCCGACACGATCTATTCCGACGGTGTCTTCCTCGGCACGGACACGGCGCTGCTCGGCTTCGCGCTGTCGCGTCTGGTCGCGGACGAGGCGGAAATCCTGACGCTCGCCATCGACCTCGGCACACGCGGCCAGGGCGCAGGGTGGACGCTGCTGTCGGCGCATCTCGACAGGCTGTCGCGGGCCGGCACGCGCGCGGTGTTTCTCGAGGTCGACGAGGGCAACGAGCCGGCGCTGGCGCTCTACCGCCGGGCGGGCTTCGCCGAGATCGGCCGCCGCCCGGGCTATTATCCCAAGCCCGACGGCACCAAGGCCACCGCGATAGCAATGCGGGCAACCCTGGGCTAAAGCAGAGGGCCAGAAACCAGAAATCTGAATCGGTCCCGCCGCGCTATCTGTTTGTCTGCGCATAACGGTACCCGTTTCGAGGCTTGATGCTTTAAGATGCGCTTTCCTGTAGAGTTTCGGCATGTCGCGTTCAACACTATCGCCTTCGTCACGGACACAGCGGAAAGGTGCGATGCCCGCAAACCGGAAACCAGCCGCCGCTGACGCAACCGCCAGGGAAGCGGCCAGAGGGGAAGCGCCCGGCCGGCGGACGCGGTCGCGGACAATCGTCAAGAATGAAAGCGCGATCCGGGAAAAGAACGCGATCGAGCGCCTGTGCGGCACGCACGGCCTGCGCATGACCGGCCAGCGGCGCATCATCGCCCGCATCATCGCCGAGGCGCAGGATCATCCCGACGTGGTGGAGCTGCACCGGCGCGCGACGCGCGACGATCCCAACATCTCGCTTTCCACCGTCTATCGCACGGTCAAGCTGTTCGAGGATCAGGGAATCATCGAGCGCCATCAGTTCGGAGACGGCCGCGCCCGCTACGAGAGCGCGCCGAACGAGCACCACGACCACCTGATCGACATGACCACGGGAGCGGTGATCGAATTCCAGTCCGACGAGATCGAGGCGCTGCAGGCCGAAATCGCCCGCAAGCTCGGCTACCGGCTGGTGCATCACCGGCTGGAGCTCTATGCCCTGCCGCTCGACGACAAGTCGAAATGAGCGACGAATGAACCGCGCACCATGAGCAGGCTTCGCTTCTACAGCCGCATCGCGGTGCTCTTGCCGGTGACGATCATCGGCATCCCGCTGCAATGGCTCGTGCTGCGGCTGAACCTGCCCGGCCGGCGGACCATTCCGATGCTCTACCACCGCATCGTCTGCGCCACGCTCGGCATCCGGCGCATCGTGCGCGGTGCGCCGCCTAGGGGCAAGGCTGCGCTCATCCTGTCGAACCACGTCTCGTGGCTCGATATCTGCGTGCTGTCGTCGCTGATGCCGCTGTCCTTCATCGCGAAAGCCGAAGTCGGCACCTGGCCGGTCGTGAGCCTTCTGGCGCGGCTGCAGCGCACCGTGTTCATCGATCGCACCCGCCGCACGGACACCGCCCGCACCAACGGCGCGGTGGCCGAGCGCCTGCAGGCGGGCGACGCCATCGTGCTGTTCGCGGAAGGCACCACCGGCGACGGCACCCGCGTGCTCCCCTTCCGCTCGGCGCTCGTCGGCGCGGCGCGCGAGGCGCTGGCGAGCGAGGGCGCGCGCGACGTGGTGCTGCAGCCGCTCGCCATCACCTACGTGCGCCGCGACGGGCTGCCGGTGCTGCGCGGCGACGCGCCCGACATCGCCTGGCACGGCGACATGGAACTCGCGCCGCATCTCAAGGGGGTTCTCGCCGGCGGCTCCATCGACGTCCAGATCACCTGGGGCGATCCCATCCCCTTCAACGCCGACACCGACCGCAAGGAAGCCACGCGCCGGGCCGAGGAGCAGGTGCGCGCCAACGTGCGCGAGGCGCTGGCGTGGGGGCGGAAGATCTGAAGCCCGCACGGCGCTTGAGCGAAGCCCACACGCTCCCCGTCGAAGACCGGGAGCGTTGTATGGGTCCTACATGAAGCTCTGCGGGTCGACATCGACCGCCACGCGTACTTTTGCAGGATGTTTCGGCGCGCGCGCCAGCCAGTCGCGCAGGTAGGCCTGCAGATCGACCGAGCGGCCGGCGCGCACCAGCAGCCGGAAACGGTAGCGACCGCGGATGAGCGCCAGCGGCGCCTCGGCGGGGCCAAGGACGACGACGTTCGCGGGAGCCTGCGCCACTCGCGCCAGCGCGCGGGCGTGGTTTTCCGCCTCAGCCCGGTCGGGGCACGATACGATCAGCGCCGCGAGCTTGCCGAAGGGCGGCAGCCCCGCCTCCTCGCGCACGGCGATTTCTGCCGCATAGAAACGCGGCGCATCGCCCGAGACGATGGCGCGCAGCACCGGATGCCCGGGCTGCATGGTCTGGATCAGCGCCCGGCCGGGCTTGTCGCCACGCCCCGCGCGCCCTGTCACCTGCTGCATGAGCTGGAACGTGCGCTCGGCCGCGCGCGGATCGCCATTGGCGAGCCCGATATCGGCGTCGATGACGCCGACCAGCGTCAGGCCGGGAAAATTGTGCCCCTTGGCCACGAGCTGCGTGCCGATGACGATGTCGAATTCCCCATCGGCAATCGACTGCAACTCCGCCCGGATGCGCTCCGCGCCGCCGGGAAAGTCGCTGGACAGCACGATGGTGCGCTTGTCCGAAAACACCTCCGCGACCTCCTCGGCGAGCCGCTCGACGCCGGGCCCGCAGGCGGCGAGCGTGTCGGTGGCGTGGCAGGCGGGACAGATCTCCGGCCGGCGCTCGACATGGCCGCAGTGATGGCACACCAGCGCCCGCCGGAAGCGGTGATCGACGAGCCAGGCCGAGCAATTGGGGCACTGGAAACGGTGGCCGCAATGGCGGCAGAGCGTCAGCGGCGCATAGCCGCGCCGGTTGAGGAACAGCAGCGCCTGCTCGCCGGCGGCGAGCGTCTCGTTCATGGCCCCGACGAGCGGCGGCGAGATCCAGCGTCCGCGCTCGAGCGGATGGCGGCGCAGGTCGATGGCCTTGATGACCGGCAGCGGCCGGCCGCCGAACCGCTCGGGCAGGACGAGGTGGCGATAGCGGCCCTTGCGCGCGTTCACCTTGCTCTCGATGGAGGGCGTGGCGGACGCGAGCACCACCGCGGCCTCCTCGAAGCGCCCGCGCACCACGGCCATGTCGCGCGCGTGGTAGGTGACGCCGTCGTCCTGCTTGTAGGCGGCCTCGTGCTCCTCATCGACGACGATGAGCGCCAGATCGCGGAACGGCATGAAGAGCGCCGAGCGCGCGCCCGCCACCACGCGCACGCTGCCGTCCGCCGTGCCCGCGTGGATGCGCGCGCGCTTCCTGCCCGTGATGCCCGAGTGCCATTCCGCCGGCCTCACCCCGAAACGCGCCTCGAAACGGGCCAGGAACTGGGCCGTCAGCGCGATTTCCGGCATCAGGATCAGCGCCTGCCGCCCGGCCCGCAGGGCCTCGGCCACGGCCTCGAAATAGACTTCCGTCTTGCCCGATCCGGTGACGCCTTCCACGAGCGTTACGGAAAAGCGCGCCTCGCGCACCCGGGCGGCGAGCGCTTCGGCAGCCTCGCTCTGCCCATCGGAGAGGTCGGCGCGGAAAAAATCCGGATCGGGCGGCAGGGCCACCGGCAGTGGCGGCAGGGCCACCGCCTCCAGCGTGCCCTCGTCGAGGAGGCCGTCGACCACCGTCGTCGACACGCCGGCCTCGTGCACGAGATCGCGCTTCGCGAGCGTGTGGCCGTCGGCGAGCGCCGCGAGCACCCGCCGGCGCGCCGGCGTCATGCGTTCCGGCGCAGCCCCCGCCAGACGCACGCCGATGCGCGGCGGCTCCAGCAGGCGGGAATTGTCCGGCCCGCCGCCCTCGGGCACGCGCAGCGCGAGCTTCATGGCGAGCCCGCGCGGCGCCAGCGTGTACCAGGCGATCCAGTCCAGAAAGTCGCGCAAGCGCTTGCTGAACGGCGGCACGTCGATGCGCCCGATCACCGGCCGCAGATTGCCGCCCGCGCCGCCCGCCTCACGCATCGTCCAGACGACGCCCGTCGTCTCGCGCTTCGCCAGCGGCACCAGCACCACGTCGCCCTCCGCGAGCGTCATGCCTTCGGGCACGGCATAGGAATACGCCTTGTCGAGCGCCACCGGCAGCAGCACATCCGCGACGCGGGCCGGCGTATCGCTCGTCTCGGACAGGGGCAGGGTCGCGGGCTGGTTCATGATCTTCGACATACGCGATTTGCGCCGTCCGGGCAAAGCCCGCGAGCGGGCGGCGGCCGCCCGGGCCTGAGGGATTTACCGGCGGTTAGGCGGCACGCGCCTATGATCGCGCCATGAACGACGCGAGCCCGATTCCGCCTGTCAGCCCCGCCATCAGCCCCGACCTGCGCGACGCTTTCGCGGAGTGGCTGTCGCATCTCGCAAGCGAGCGCAGGCTGTCGCCGAAGACGGTCGTCGCCTATGAGCGCGACGCGCGCCAGTTCCTCGCCTTTCTCGCCGCCTACCACGGCGGGACGCCGTCGCTGGCGAGCCTCGTGGCGCTGAGGCCCGCCGACCTGCGCGCCTTCCTGTCGGAACGGCGGCGCAGCGAGGTCGGCAGCCGCAGCCTCATGCGCCAGCTCGCGGGGCTGCGCTCCTTTGCCCGCTATCTGGAACGCACCGAGCGCGGCGAGGCGGCCGCCTTCACCGCCGTGCGCGGACCGCGCGTCAACCGCACCCTGCCCAAGCCGATGAGCGCCGAGGCGGCGCGCGCCGTCACCGATGCCGATCTGCGCGCCGGCGAGGACAAGCCGCAATGGGTGCTGGCGCGCGACGCCGCCGTGTTCGCCCTGCTCTACGGCTGCGGCCTGCGCATCAGCGAGGCGCTGTCGATCGCGCGCCAGGATGCCCCCGTCGACGGGCGCGACAGCGTCACGGTGATCGGCAAGGGCAACAAGATGCGCTCCGTGCCCGTGCTGGCCGAAGTCAGCGCCGCGGTCGCCGATTATCTGGCGTGTTGCCCCTTCAGGCTCGCGCCGGACGAGCCGATGTTCCGGGGCGAGAAAGGCGGGCCGCTGTCGCCGCGCGTCGTCCAGCTCGCCATGCAGTCGCTGCGCGGCGCTCTCGGCCTGCCGGCGAGCGCCACGCCGCACGCGCTGCGCCACTCCTTCGCCACCCACCTGCTGTCACGCGGCGGCGATCTGCGCGCCATCCAGGAACTGCTCGGCCACGCCTCGCTCTCGACGACGCAGGGCTATACCAAGGTCGACGCGGCGCGGCTGATGGCGGCCTATGACGCCGCGCATCCCCGCGCGGGAAAAAGTTAGCTCCCGAACGACGAAATGCCGCCGTGCGCGGCCGACCATTCCGCCGGCTTGTTCAAAAAGCCCTCGACCTCGGTCAGCACGCCGGCGTCGAAATGGCCGCTGTCCTTGGCCGCGGCCAGCACGTCCCACCAGGTGGTGAGGTAGTGCAGCTTGACGTTGAGCTTCTCCATGACCTCGCGGCTGTGGGGGAAGATATCGTAGAAGAACAGCACGAAGCAATGATCGACCTGCGCGCCCGCCGTGCGCAGCGCCTCGGCGAAATTGACCTTGCTGCGGCCGTCCGTCGCCAGATCCTCGACGAGCAGCGTGCGCGCGCCGACATTCACCTCGCCCTCGATCTGGGCGTTGCGCCCGAACCCCTTGGGCTTCTTGCGGATATACTGCATCGGCAGCTCGAACCGGTCCGCGATCCAGGCGGCGAAGGGAATGCCGGCCGTCTCGCCGCCGGCGATGATATCGATCGACTCGTAGCCGATCTCGCGCACGATGGTGGAAGCGGCGAAGTCGATCAGCGACGAGCGCAGGCGCGGGTAGGAAATGATCTTGCGGCAGTCGATATAGACCGGGCTCGCCCAGCCGGAGGTGAAGATATAGGGCGTCTCGGCGTTGAAGTGCACCGCCTTGATCTCGAGCAGCATCCGGGCGGCCTGGCGCGCGATGAGCTCGCGATCGACGGGAGGCGGCAAGGTGGTCATGTTGGGCTCCTGCGGGAATACGATACCGAACGGCGGATTGCCGCGCTTTCAATCACGTCAGGGGCGGTTCGGCAAGGGTAATCAGCTTGAGTAATCGGCCGGCAATGCTCAGGCGCCCGGCTTCCAGAACGTCACCTTCTCGTCGAAGTCGGGGCGCGAGCGGTCCTTCTGGGCCTCGCTCGCCGTGCCGATATGGACGATGCCGGCCACGCGCTCCTTCTCCCCGATGCCGAATACCCGCTTCGCGCCCTCGCTGTAGGCCGGCCAGCCGGTGAGCCACACGCCGTCGAAGCCGGCGAGCGTCGCCGCGGTCAACAGGTTCATGCATGCGGCGCCGGCGGACAGGATCTGCTCCCACTCGGGCTTGCGCGCTTCCGGGTCCGCCCGGCTGACGACGATCACCGCGACGGGTGCCGCGGTCAGCGTGGCGGCGGTCTTTTCGATCTGCTTGGCGCGCTTGTCGGCGCTCTCGTCGGGATTTTCGCCGTCATAGACCGCGCCGAGCCGGCGCGCGGCCTCGTGGCGGGCGTCGCCCGCGAGCACGATGAACCGCCACGGCTCCAGCTTGCCGTGGTCGGGCACCCGCATGGCGATCGTAATGAGACGCCGCAGCATGTCCGCGTCGGGCCCCGGCTCCGCCAGCAGCAGCGGCGCGGCCGAACGGCGGCGCTCAAGCCGCTTCAACCGCTTCGACACTTTTTCCAGCACGCTCTCGTCCACCAAATCCCTGCCCTTTCCCTAAAGCATCAAACCGAAAAGTGGGCACCGCATTTTGGATAAGTTTGATGCGTAAACAAGAAGATAGCGCGGCGGTGGTTCATATTTTCTGTCCGCCGCGCCACAAACCCGCGCCGCCCAATAAAAAAGGCGGCAAGCGCCGCCTTCGCAACCGCCATGCGGCAGGTGTCACCGCCCGGCGGCGGCGCGCAGGTCGTGCAGTTGCACCAGCTTGTCGGAAGCCTTCTGCTTCTCCTCGATGGTCTTGGCATCGCGGATATCCTCTTCGGCATCGCGAATCTGCGCCTCGACCGAGGCCACGTCGATCTCCTCGACGGGGACGGCGTATTCGGCCAGCACGGTGAGGCCGGCAGGATTGACGTCGACGAAGCCGCCGCGCACGAACAGGCGGCGCGCGGTCTTCTGGTCGTCACGGATGGTGACGACGCCGGGCTTCAGCACCGCCATCAGCGGCGCATGGCCGGCAAGCACCGTCATCTCGCCGCTGACGGAAGGCACCGTGGCGCTCTCGGCCTGACCGGCGAACAGCAAATTTTCAGGCGAGACCAGCTCGACATGAAAGGTAGTCATGACGGTACTCCCGACCTCTCTCCAGCGCGCGGGGCGCGGACGCGCCCCACCATATCACGATAGCCTCGCACCGTCCCGGATCAGGCGGCTTCGGTGGAGAGCTTCTGCGCCTTCTCGACCGCCTGCTCGATGGTGCCGACCATGTAGAAGGCCGATTCCGGCAGGTGGTCGTACTTGCCCTCGACGAGGCCCTTGAAGCCCTTGATCGTGTCCTCAAGGCTGACCAGCACGCCCGGCGAACCGGTGAACACCTCGGCGACGTGGAACGGCTGCGACAGGAAGCGCTCGATCTTGCGGGCGCGGGCGACGGTGAGCTTGTCCTCTTCGGACAGCTCGTCGATGCCCAGGATGGCGATGATGTCCTGCAGGGACTTGTAGCGCTGCAGCACCTGCTGCACCGAACGGGCGACGCCGTAGTGCTCCTCGCCCACGACCAGGGGCGACAGGATGCGCGATGTGGAGTCGAGCGGGTCGACCGCGGGATAGATGCCCTTCTCGGCGATGGCGCGCGAGAGCACGGTGGTGGCGTCGAGGTGGGCGAACGAGGTGGCCGGCGCCGGATCGGTCAGGTCGTCGGCGGGCACGTAGATGGCCTGCACCGAGGTGATCGAGCCCTTGGTGGTGGTGGTGATGCGCTCCTGCAGCGCGCCCATGTCGGTGGCGAGCGTCGGCTGATAACCCACCGCCGACGGGATGCGGCCGAGAAGCGCCGACACTTCCGAACCCGCCTGGGTGAAGCGGAAGATGTTGTCGACGAAGAACAGCACGTCCTGGCCCTGATCGCGGAAGTGCTCGGCGACGGAAAGGCCGGTCAGCGCCACGCGGGCGCGCGCGCCCGGCGGCTCGTTCATCTGGCCGTAGACCAGCGCGCACTTGGAGCCGACGGCCGAACCATTGTTTTCCTTGGGATCGACGTTCACCTTCGAGTCGATCATCTCATAGTAGAGATCGTTACCCTCGCGGGTGCGCTCGCCGACACCGGCAAACACCGAGTAGCCGCCGTGCGCCTTGGCGATGTTGTTGATCAGCTCCTGGATGAGCACCGTCTTGCCGACGCCCGCGCCGCCGAACAGGCCGACCTTGCCGCCGCGCGAATAGGGCGCGAGCAGGTCGATGACCTTGATGCCGGTGACGAGGATCTGCGCTTCCGTGGACTGCTCCGCATAGCTCGGCGCGGGCTGGTGGATGGGGCGGTAATCCTCCGCCTCCACCGGACCGGCCTCGTCCACCGGCTCGCCGATGACGTTGAGGATGCGCCCGAGCGTCCCGTTGCCCACCGGCACCTTGATCGGCCCGCCGGTGTCCCGCACCTCCTGGCCGCGCACCAGACCCTCGGTCGTGTCCATCGAGATGGTGCGGACAGTGTTCTCGCCGAGCTGCTGCGCCACTTCGAGCACCAGCCGCTGGCCACGGTTGGTGGTCTCCAGCGCATTCAGGATCTCGGGCAGCTGGCCGTCGAACTGCACGTCGACAACCGCGCCGATCACCTGTGTGACGCGGCCGATATTTTTAGCCGAAGAAACATTAACCATGGTGCAGCTCCGTCCGAGCCCGTCCGGGCCTCTCATACTTCCAACACACGGGCGCCGGCTCTCGCGGCAACGCCCCAGATTCCATTGTTCGGGAGCGCCGCGCGCACCCGCTCGGATCGCCGGTCAGATCGCTTCTGCGCCGGAGATGATCTCGATCAGTTCCTTGGTGATGATCGCCTGACGCGACCTGTTGTAGATCAGCGTCTGCTTCCTGATCATCTCACCCGCGTTGCGGGTGGCGTTGTCCATGGCCGACATGCGCGCGCCCTGTTCGGAAGCGGCGTTCTCCAGCAGCGCCCGGAAGACCTGCACCGAGACGTTGCGCGGCAGCAGCGTCTCGAGGATCTCCTCCTCGTTCGGCTCATAGGAGTAGACGGCCTCGACGTCGCCGTTCTTCGTCCGCTCCGGCAGCTGCGCGGGGATGATCTGCTGGGCGGTCGGGATCTGCGAGATCACCGACCGGAACTGCGAGTAGAACAGCGTCGCGACGTCGAACTCGCCGGCCTCGTAGGCGGCGATCAGCTTCTTGCCGAGCCGGTCGGCCACGTCGAACGTCAGCGTCTTGACGTCGCGCAGCTCGATGGATTCGATGATATAGTCGCCATACTGGCGGCGCAGGATGTCCGCGCCCTTCTTGCCCACCGTGATGATCTTGATCGTCTTGCCCTGGCTAAGCAGCGACTGGATGTGCTCGCGCGCCAGACGCACGATCGAGGAGTTGAAACCGCCGCACAGCCCGCGCTCGGCGGTGGCGACGATCAGGAGATGGACGTCGCTCTTGCCCGTGCCGGCGATCAGCGGCGGCGCGCCCTCGCCCGGCCCGATGCCCCCGGCCAGGTTGGCGAGCACGCGGTCGATCCGCTCGGCGAAGGGCCGCGCGGCCTCGGCCGCGAGCTGGGCGCGGCGAAGCTTCGCCGCAGCCACCATCTGCATGGCCTTGGTGATCTTCTGCGTCGCCTTCACGGAGGCGATGCGGTTACGCAGATCCTTCAAGCTCGGCATGGTTGCGCCTGTCTCCCTCGCGGGCCGCGGCCCAAGGCCACGACCCGGATCCCGTACCCGATCAGTTGAACGTGCGGACGAACTCTTCGACCGCGGCCTTCAGCTTGGCGGCCGTCGCATCCGTGAGGTCCTTGGTCACGCGGATGTCTTCCAGGATATCGGCATGCTTCGACCGCAGGGCGGCGAGCAGGCCGTCCTCGAACGCGCGCACCTTCGCCACCGGAATGACGTCGAGATAGCCGTTGACGCCGGCATAGATCACGACGACCTGCTCCTCGTTCTTGAGCGGCGAGAATTGCGACTGCTTCAGGAGCTCGGTCAGGCGCGCGCCGCGGTTCAGCAGGCGCTGGGTCGCGGCGTCGAGGTCCGAGCCGAACTGGGCGAACGCCGCCATCTCGCGGTACTGGGCGAGCTCGCCCTTGATCTTGCCGGCAACCTTCTTCATCGCCTTGGTCTGGGCGGAGGAGCCCACGCGCGACACCGACAGGCCGACGTTCACCGCCGGGCGAATGCCCTGGTAGAACAGGTCCGTCTCAAGGAAGATCTGGCCGTCGGTGATCGAGATCACGTTGGTCGGGATGTAGGCCGACACGTCGTTGGCCTGCGTCTCGATGATCGGCAGCGCCGTCAGCGAGCCGAGGCCGTTGTCCTCGTTGAGCTTGGCGGCGCGCTCCAGCAGGCGGGAGTGCAGGTAGAACACGTCGCCGGGATAGGCCTCGCGTCCGGGCGGACGGCGCAGCAGCAGCGACATCTGGCGGTAGGCGACGGCCTGTTTCGACAGGTCGTCGAACACGATCACGGCATGCAGGCCGTTATCACGGAAATACTCGCCGATGGCCGCGCCCGCGAACGGGGCGATGTACTGCAGCGGCGCGGGGTCGGAGGCGGTCGCGGCGACGACGATCGAATATTCGAGCGCGCCGTGCTCCTCCAGCACCTTCACGAACTGGGCGACGGTGGAGCGCTTCTGGCCGACGGCGACATAGACGCAGTAGAGCTTCGCCTTCTCGTCGTCACCCTGGTTGATCGGCTTCTGGTTGAGGATCGTGTCGAGCGCCACGGCGGTCTTGCCGGTCTGGCGGTCGCCGATGATCAGCTCGCGCTGACCGCGGCCGATCGGGATCAACGCGTCGATGGCCTTGAGGCCCGTCGCCATCGGCTCGTGCACCGACTTGCGCGGAATGATGCCGGGCGCCTTGACGTCGACCTGGCGGCGCTCCGTCGCCTCGATCGGACCCTTGCCGTCGATCGGGTTGCCGAGGCCGTCCACGACGCGGCCGAGCAGGCCACGGCCGACCGGAACGTCCACGATCGAGCCCGTGCGCTTGACGGTCTCGCCTTCCGAGATGTCGCGGTCGTTGCCGAACACCACGACGCCGACGTTGTCGGTCTCGAGGTTGAGCGCCACGCCGCGCACGCCCGATTCGAACACCACCGTCTCGCCGGCCTGGACGTTGTCCAGACCATAGACGCGGGCGATGCCGTCGCCCACCGAGAGAACCTGGCCGACCTCTGTGACCTCGGCCTCATGACCGAAGTTCTTGATCTGCTCCTTGAGAATTGCGGAAATCTCCGCCGCACGGATGCTCATCAGCCGACCTCTTTCAACGCGAGACGGATAGAATTGAGTTTATAACGCAGGCTCGCGTCGACCAGGCGACTGCCGAGCTTGACGATGATCCCGCCGAGAATGGCGGGGTTGACCTTGACGTCGAGAACGATCTCGCCACCCTTCGCGGCGCCCGCAAGAGACGTCCTGATCTCCTCGAGCACCTTCGCCGACGGCTCCTCGGCGAGCGTCACCTCGGCGCGCACGACGCCGCGGCTCTCGGCCACGAGCGCCTTGTAGGCCTTGATGATCTCCTGAACGAGGAAGAGACGGCGCTTGGAGGCGACGAGCCGGATGAAGTTGCCCGCCAGGCCGCCGATGCCGGCCTTGTCGAGAACGGCGCTGATGGCGGCGAGCTGCTGCTCGGCCGTGAACACCGGCACCCGCACGAGCCGCGCCAGATCCGCGCTCTCGGCGACGAGGGCGTCGAACCGATCGAGGTCGGCGCTGACGGCGTCGATGTTCTTTTCTTCAGCCGCCAGCTCGAACAGCGCGGTGGCATAGCGTCCCGCGACGCCGGAAACGATCGATCCGCCTTGTGACACGGGCCCCTCTCCGGTTGATCGAGAGGATATGGCGCAACAGACCCGCAAGGGTCACCGCACACATCCGCTCGCCTGCAAACTCTGTGGTGGGAACGGGAACGCGGTCCGCTTTCCCGTTGATTGGGCGTGCCCTAACATAGGCTTGAGCGCCGCGCAACCCGGCATGTCACAATCCGGCCACTTCGTTGCACACGCGCCACGCCCGGCCTGTCCCGCCCCCCGCTTCAGCCCGCGCGCGGGCGGGCGCCGAAAAGGGCGGAGCCCACGCGCACATGGGTTGCGCCGAGCATCACCGCCTGTTCGAAATCGCCGCTCATGCCCATGGACAACGCCTTGATACCGTTTCTTCCGGCGATCCTGCGCAGCAGCGCGAAATGCGGCGACGGCGGCTCGTCGACCGGGGGAATGCACATCAGCCCGCGGATCTCCAGCCCGTGTTCCTCGCGGCATTCGCGGATGAAGGAATCGGCGAGCTGCGGCGTGACGCCTGCTTTCTGCGGCTCCTCGCCGGTGTTGATCTGGATGAACAGATCGGGCAGGGGCGCGCCGCCCCGACCGTCCCGCTCTCTGGCGAATTCCCTGGCCAGCTCCTTTGCCAGCGAAGGGCGGTCGAGCGCATGGATGGCGTCGAACAGCGTCACGGCGTCGCGTACCTTGTTGGTCTGCAGCGGCCCGATCAGGTGCAGCCGCACATCGGGAAAGTCGCGCTTCAGCGCCGGCCATTTCTCCTTCGCCTCCTGCACGCGATTCTCGCCGAACACGCGCTGGCCCGCTTCGAGCAGGGGCCGAATCGCCTCCGGCCCGAACGTCTTCGACACCGCGATCAGGGTCACGTCGTCGGGATCGCGCCCCTCTTCCCGGGCGGCGCGGGCGATGGCATCCCGCACCGCAGCGAGGCGCTCGGCCGCCGAATGCCCATTGCCCGCAAGCCCGGTGCCCGAATGGGCGGCGAGGTCATCCGGCCTGTCATTCATCGGATTGGTGTCCTGTCTGCATCGGTTCCCCGTCATTTGCTCCGCGGGCCCTTCCAGCATGCGGCGGAACACTGACAGCACGTTGACGGCATCGCCCATTCGTGCCCTAGTCCTGCGCGACATGCGCCGCGCTTCCGCCGCAGACGGAAGTCTTATTGTGCGGGAGCAGCGTTTTCATGCGGCCCGGCGGCCGCTACGATGTGCGACAGCGGATTCCAGATAGCAAGACCAAGAGTCGGACCAAGATAGCAGACCATGAGTGCGGACCAAGCGAATACGGAACGGTATAACCCCAAGGACGTCGAGCCCCGGTGGCGCGCAGCCTGGGAGGCGAAAGGGCTTTTCCGCACCCGCAACGACGACGCGCGTCCGCCCTATTACGTGCTGGAGATGTTTCCGTATCCGTCGGGGCGCATCCACATGGGCCATGTCCGCAACTACACGATGGGCGACGTGGTGGCGCGCTACAAGCGGGCGAAGGGCTTCAACGTGCTGCACCCCATGGGCTGGGACGCCTTCGGCATGCCGGCCGAGAACGCCGCCATGGAAAACAAGGTCCATCCGGCGCAATGGACCTACGCCAACATCGCCGCGATGCGCAAGCAGCTCCAGTCCATGGGCCTGTCGCTCGACTGGAGCCGCGAGTTCGCCACCTGCGACCCCGCCTATTACAAGCACCAGCAGAAGCTGTTCCTCGATTTCCTCAAGGCCGGCCTCGTCGACCGCAAGACCGCCAAGGTCAACTGGGACCCGGTGGACCATACCGTGCTCGCCAACGAGCAGGTCATCGACGGGCGCGGCTGGCGCTCGGGCGCGCTCGTCGAACAGCGCGAGCTGACCCAGTGGTTCCTGAAGATCACCGACTACGCCGAAGATCTCAACGCCGCTCTCGACACCCTCGACCGCTGGCCGGAGAAGGTGCGCCTCATGCAGCGCAACTGGATCGGCCGCTCCGAGGGCCTGGCGCTGCGCTTCGCGCTCGATCCCTCCGGCACGCCGGCGGGCTTCGACGAGGTCGAGGTCTACACCACCCGCCCCGACACGCTGTTCGGCGCGCGCTTCCTCGCCATCTCGGCCGACCATCCGCTCGCGAAGGCGCTGGCGGCGGACAACGCTGCGCTCGCCGCCTTCATCGACGAATGCCACCATATGGGTACCGCCGCCGAGGCGCTGGAGAAGGCGGAGAAGAAGGGCTTCGACACCGGCCTTTCCGTGCTGCATCCCTTCGATTCGGGCTGGAAGCTGCCGGTCTATGTGGCGAATTTCGTGCTCATGGACTACGGCACCGGCGCCGTGTTCGGCTGCCCGGCGCACGACCAGCGCGACCTCGACTTCTCCAACGCCTACGGGCTCGGCAACACGCCCGTCGTCTGCCCGCCGGGCTTCCTTTCGCCGGGCGTCGATCCGGCGACCTTCGTCATCACCGATACGGCCTTCACCGATGACGGGGTGCTGATCAACTCGCGCTTCCTCGACGGTCTGACCATCGCGCAGGCCAAGGAGGAGGTTGCCGCGCGGCTGGAGAAGGAGATACGGGGCGGCGCGCCCGTCGCTGTCCGCAAGGTCAACTTCCGCCTGCGCGACTGGGGCATCTCGCGCCAGCGCTACTGGGGTTGCCCGATCCCGGTCATCCATTGCGAGACGTGCGGCCCGGTGCCGGTTCCGGACAGCGACCTGCCGGTGAAGCTGCCCGAGGACGTGACCTTCGACATGCCCGGCAACCCGCTCGACCGGCACCCGACGTGGAAGCACGTGGCCTGCCCGCAGTGTGGTGCGCAGGCGCGGCGCGAGACCGACACCATGGACACGTTCGTCGATTCGTCCTGGTACTTCGTCCGCTTCACCGACCCGCGGAACGAGGCGGCGCCGACCGACCCCGCGGTCGCCGACCACTGGCTGCCGGTGGACCAGTACATCGGCGGCATCGAGCACGCCATCCTGCACCTCCTGTATTCCCGCTTCTTCAGCCGCGCCATGGCGGCGACGGGGCATCTGGCAGTGAAGGAACCGTTCGCCGGCCTCTTCACCCAGGGCATGGTCGTGCACGAGACCTACCGCGACGCGAGCCGCGCGTGGGTCGAGCCGGCGCAGGTGCGTTTCGAGACCGGCGAGGGCGACGTGCGGCGCGCCTTCCACATCGGCACCGGCGAGCCGGTCGAGATCGGCTCGATCGAGAAGATGTCGAAGTCGAAGAAGAACGTCATCGACCCGGACGAGATCATCGGCACGTTCGGGGCCGACACCGCGCGCTGGTTCATGCTCTCCGATTCGCCGCCCGAGCGCGACTTCATCTGGACGGAGGAAGGCGTGCAGGGCGCGCACCGCTTCGTGCAGCGCCTGTGGCGGCTGGTGCAGGAGGCGGCGCATCTCTCCGCGACCGACGGCGTCGGTGACGAGGCGGCGGCGCTCGGGCTGCGCAAGGCCGCCCACCGCGCCGTGATCGTCGTGGAGGAGGACATCGAGCGTCTGCGCTTCAACCGCGCCGTGGCGCAGATCTACGAACTCGCCAACGCCCTGCAGGATGCACTGGTGCCCGCCCGCAAGGCCGGCGCGAGCCCGGCGCTGGTCGCGGCGGTGCGCGAGGCAGCGGGCTTCCTGACGCAGATCTCAGCCCCCATGATGCCGCATCTCGCCGAGGAATGCTGGACGGCGCTCGGCAACGAGGGCTTCGTGGCGCAGGCGCCGTGGCCGGCGGCCGACCGCGCGCTCACGGTGGAGGATGTGATATCCTTGCCCGTGCAGGTGAACGGCAAGAAGCGCGCCGACATCGAAATCGCGCGCGACGCCGACGAGGCCAGCATCGAGGCGGCGGTTCTGGCGCTCGACGCCGTCCAGCGCGCGGCGGAAGGACGGCCCGTGCGCAAGATCATCATCGTCCCGCAGAGGATCGTCAATGTCGTGGTCTGACAATCTCCGCCTTCTGCCCCGGCTTGCGGCCGCCGTCATCCTGGCCGCCGCGCTCAGCGGCTGCTTCCGGCCGCTGCACGGCGTGTCGCAGGACGGCACGCGCGTGCAGGACAAGCTCGCGGGCATCGAGGTCGCGACCATCAACCCCGGCAATCACGACAACTCCCGCATGGCCTACTACACGCAGTCGGAGCTGACCTACCGCCTCTCGGGCGGCGCGCCGGACAAGGCGCCCAAGCAGTTCCGGCTGGAGACGACGGTGCGGGAATCGGTGACCTCGACCATCGTCAACACCTCGACGGGCAACGCCGAGGCCGCGCTGCTGACGGGCCGGGCCGATTTCCGCCTGCTGCCGGCGGGCGGCGGCGAGCCGCTCTATGCAGGGGAGGCGGTCGCGTCGTCGGCCTATGACCGCACCCCCCAGCGCTTCGCTTCGCTCAGGGCCGCGCGCGATGCGCAGATCCGCGTGGCGCAGGCGCTTGCGGATCAGATGCATACCCGCCTCGCGGCCCAGTTCGCCGCCGGCAAGATCGCCGCGGGGCCCTGACCGGATGGTTGCCGTCAAGGCGGGCGACGTCGAGCGCGTGCTGGCGAGCCCCGATCCCAAAGCGGCCGTGTTCCTCATCTACGGCCCGGACACAGGCCTCGTCTCCGAGCGCGCCAGGCGTCTGGCGGACGGCGCCGTCGACGATCCCGCCGATCCGTTCCAGATGGTGCGGCTCGATGGCGACGAGGTCGCGGCCGATCCCCTGCGGCTGCTCGATGAAGCGAACACCATCGGCCTCTTCGGCGGCCGGCGGGCAATTCGCGTCGGCGCCACCAGCCGCAACCTCGCGCCCGCGCTCACGCCGCTGCTCGCCGCCCCGCCGCAGGATGCCGTGGTCGTGGTGGAAGCGGGCGACCTGCAGCGTTCGTCGCCGCTGCGCACGCTCTGCGAACGCTCGCCCACCGCGCTCGCCATTCCCTGCTACGCCGACGGCGCGCGCGAGATCGGCGGCCTGATCGACAGCACGATGCGCGAGCACGGCCTCGCCATCGAGCGCGACGCGCGGGCGGCGCTCATGTCCCTGCTCGGAGCCGACCGGGTGGCGAGCCGGGCGGAACTCGACAAGCTCGCGCTCTATGCGCGCGGCGCCAGCGAGGTGACGCTGGCGGACGTGCACGCCGTCGTCGGCGATGTCTCGGCGCTCGCCGTGGATGCGGTGGTGGACGCGGCGTTCGGCGGCGATCTGCCCGCCCTCGATCACGCCTTCACCCGCCTGATGGGTGAAGGCTTCGACGCCGGGGTGCTGCTCGGCTTCGTGCTGCGCCACGCCCTCGCGCTTGCCCGCGCCCGCCACGCCATCGAGGCGGGCGGGGAGACGCCCTCATCGGCAATGGAGGGCATGCGTGCGCTGCACTTCAAGCGCAAGGCCGCCGTCGAGCGCCACCTGCGGCTGTGGACCGGCGCGGACCTGACACGCATCGTCCGCGAGCTGGGAACGGCCACCGCGAACACCCGCCGCAATGCGGCGCTGGCGCCGGAACTGGCGCAGAAGACGCTGTGGACCATCGCGCTCGGTGCCAGACGGGCGGCGGCGCGCGGCTGATCCGCTAGGGCATCAAACCAAAGAATGGATACCGCTTTTTGGACAAATTTGATGCACAAACAAAGAGATAGAGCAAAATGGCGATTCAGGTTTAATGCATTTTGCTCTACCGCCTCAGCGCCAGCGGATTGTCGGTCAGCGCGGCCGCATCCGGACCGTCGACACGGGGCTCGCCGGTGAAGGCGCTCCATAGCCGGCGCACGAAGGCCTCGTCGAGATCGCGCAGGATGAACACCAGCCGCGTCGTGTGATCGCCATCCGGCCAGGCGGGCAGCGTCACGGGCGCGTGGAACAGGTGCTGCACGCCCTGCACCACGACGGGGTGGCCGGGGTCGTCGGCGAGCTTCACGATACCCTTGACGCGCAGCAGATTCGGCCCGTGGGCCGAACGCAGCAGATCGAGAAACGCCTCGAACCGGCCGCGTCCGATCGCCTCGGGCGTCGAGAGGCAGAACGCGCGGATGCGCGCATCATGCCGGTTCACATCATGGTGATGATGGTCGTGGTCGTGGTCATGATCATGGTGGCCGTGATGGTGATGATCGTGATCGTGATCGTGCGGGTCGTTGAACGACTCGGCGCTCAGCCAGCCGCGCACGTCGGCGATCTTGCCGTCGATGTCGTAGAGCCCGGCGTCAAGCAGCCGCGCCGCCGCCGCTTCGCCCTGCGCCGCGTCGAGGACGGGCGCGCCGGGATTGAGGCGGCGCAGGCGGGCGCGCAAGGCCTCCACCCGCGCATCGCCGGCGAGCAGATCGGTCTTGGTCAGCACCAGCCTGTCCGCGACGGCGGCCTGCTTGACCGCTTCCGGGTGGGTGTCGAGCGTATGCGCGCCGTTGACCGCGTCCACGAGCGTGACCACCCCGTCGAGCGCGAAGCGCAGGCCGAGATAGGGATGGTAGATGAGCGTGTGCAGGATCGGGGCCGGATCCGCAAGGCCGGTGGTCTCGATCACCACGCGCTTGAAGGGCGCGATACGGCCGTTGTCGCGCCGGCGCAGCAGGTCTTCGAGGGTGGCGACCAGATCGCCGCGAATCGAGCAGCACAGGCAACCGGAGGCCAGCAGCAACATCCCCTCGTCGGCGCTCTCCACCAGCAGGTGGTCGAGGCCGATCTCGCCGAACTCGTTGATGATCACCACCGTCTCGGCAAGGGCGGGATCCTTCAGGAGCCGGTTGAGCAGCGTCGTCTTGCCGGCGCCGAGAAAGCCGGTGATCACGACGAGCGGCAAAGGTGGGAGAGGGCCCGTCGGCCGGGGCGCGGATGATGTCGATGAAAGGGTCATTGTCGTCTCGATCTGCCGGCGCGGCCGATCCTGCCAACAGGCCTCGCCCGGATAACGATGGAAGATGGCCTTGAAGCCTGAGGTGCGAACCCGCCCTCCGCCCGCCATTGATCCCCGTGCCCTCAAGGACGCGGCGGCGGCAGGGGCGTGTTATGGACGTTCCGGCGTGCCGGCTGGGTCTTCGAAGGGGTGCCGTGCCCGATGGCGCCCTGCAGCGCGATGGGGGCCGCGCCGTCGAGCGGGACGTCGGCGGGCTCGGGGGCCACGAACGCCTGCGCCGCCTCGGGGACGGGAGGCGCCGCCGGCGTCACCGCCGGGGACGGCGCGACGGCGGGCACGGCAGCGACGTTCCCCGCCTCTCGCGGCGTCTCCCTCGCCGCCTGCTGGGGTGCCCCTCTGGCCGGCCCCGTGAACACGGGAATCGGCGGAATGTCGGCACGCCGGATCAGCGTGCCCGGCTTCTCGCCCTCGACGACGGTCGTGGGACGCCACTGCGCCTCACCGGCAAAGAATGAGTGGACGGACGACCCGTCGGCAGACGCGCTGGCGGCGGCGGTGGCCAGATTGTCGTCATCGACGAGATTGTTGCGGTTGGGCCCGCAGACCGTCTGGCGCAGGTTCGGCGGCGCGGACCGGCTGCCGGTGGGGATATCCTCGACACGGCGCGAGGCGGAGAGCCGTCCGGCAAAGCCGCGGTCGAACAGTTCCGCGGCGCGGATGGTGCGCCGCGCGGCGTTGGGCTCGCCCAGCAGCACGACAATCAGCCGCTTGTTGCCGCGCCGCGCGGTGGCGACGACATTGAAGCCCGAGGCGCAGATGAAGCCGGTCTTCATGCCCTCGGCACCGGGATAGCGACCGATGAGGCCGTTCGTGTTGCGGTGGATCTGCTTGCCGAGCTGCACGCCGCCGATGCCGAAATAGGGCTGGAACTGCGGAAAGTCGGCGAGCAGCGCGCGCGCCAGAATCGCCATGTCGCGGGCGGTCGTGCGCTGGCGCGGGTCCATCAGCCCATGCGGATTGACGAAATTGCTGTCGTTCATGCCGAGCCGGCGCGCCTCGGCGTTCATGGCCGCCGCGAATCCCTCGACGCTGCCGCCGACGCCCTCGGCCAGCACGACGGCGAGGTCGTTGGCGGACTTGACCAGCATCATCTTCAGGATGTTGTCGATGGTGAGCACGGTGCCCGGCTTGAAGCCCATCTTGGAAGGCTGGGTCTTCGCGGCATTGGCCGACACCTTGAACGGCGTGTCGAGCGACAGCCTGCCGGCGCGGATCTGCTTCAGCACGACATACGTGGTCATCAGCTTGGTGACGGACGCCGGATACCAGGGATCGGACGCCTGTTCCTCATACAGGACGCGGCCATTGGCCGCATCCACGAGCAGCGCCGGGCCGGCGCTTGCCGGCGTCGCCAACGGGGCGAGCGACAGCGCAGCGACAAACGCCATCCTGCGCAGTGTCTTGAACATTCCGCGGGTCATCTTATTTCCAGGCTGGCCGTTGCTGCGTTCACGGAGCGGCATGATAGCCGCTTCCGGCGCCATGCCCAAACCGATTCTTGTCCAAACCGATTCTTGCTCGAATCGATTCTTGCCCGACTCAACTCTTGCCCGAACCGTCCGAATGGTCCGGTCATGCCGGATCGCTGCCACCGCATTGCGGCAACGGCATGTCCGCGGGGAAGCGCCTAGGTGGCCTTGCGCGCCGCCTCCTCGGGCGTGAGCGCGGTCACCGCCAGCGCGTGCAGGCCGGCGGCGAACTCCTGCGCCAGCAGGGCGTTCACCTGCCGGTGCCGGTCGACGCGGCTTCTGCCGGCGAAGGCGGAGGCCACGACGCGGATCGCATAGTGGGTCTCGCCGCCCTCGCGCCAACCGCCGTGCCCGACGTGCCGGTGCGATTCATCACGGATCTCCAGAACCTCGGGCAGCAGCGCCGCCTCGAGGATCCGGGCGATCCGGGTCTCTCTGGTGTCGCTTCCGGTCCTCGCGGCGGAAATTTCTTGCCGTGTCATGTTTGTCGCCCCTGTCGTTTTTCGCGATCTCGGTTATCCTCGGATTAGCCATTGTCGTGTTTCATCAGGTCTTGTCCAGCGAGGAGCCCTTCTCCATAAATACGGTCTCATAAACGCACGCTCATGAATCTCAACTCACGCCTTTTCGACCGAATCCGCACCCACCCACGCCGCGCCGAGGACGCCAGTTCCCCGGCGGCGATGACGTGCGAGCATCCGGGATGCACCGAACCGGGCACCTTCCGCGCTCCCAAGGGACGCGGGCAGGAGGGACGGTACTGGCATTTCTGCCTGGAGCACGTGCGCGCCTACAACCAGTCCTACAATTACTTCAACGGCATGAGCGACAGCGACGTCGCCGCCTATCAGAAGGCCGCGGCCACTGGCCACAGGCCGACATGGGCCATGGGCGTGAACCCGGCAACGCGCGAGGGGCTGCGCACCCGGCGCGAAGGGACCGGCAGACCGGGCGCGGACGCCTACGAGATCGACGATTCGTTCGGGCTCTTCGGCGCTCGCCCGCAGCAGCCGCGCAGCGCGCCCGACGATGCCCGCCCGCGCCTGTCGAGCACCGCGGTCCGGGCGCTCGACCAGCTCGGCCTCGACGCCGGCGTCGACGCCGCGACGATCAAGGCGCGCTACAAGCTGCTGGTGAAGCGCTTCCATCCCGATGCCAATGGCGGCGACCGCTCGTTCGAGGAGCGGCTGCAGGAAATCCTGCAGGCCTACAACACGCTCAAGGCCATCGGGCTGGTGTAGAAAGCCCGCCCGCCAAAGCGCCGGCCGGGCAAAATATCGCCGGCAAACCGCGGACAGGGCATTGACGCGGCGGGCGGGAGCGGCTACGTACTCGCATCTGAAATGATCATGGTTTTCCGGTGGCTGCAGATTCTGTGGCGACCGGATCTATTTTTGACCGGCAGGCCTTGGGCTGCGCCGGACGGAGAACGGTTCGATGAAGATTCGCAATTCGCTGAAATCGCTCCGCGCCCGTCATCGCGACAACCAGCTCGTGCGTCGCAAGGGCCGCGTGTACGTCATCAACAAGACCCAGAAGCGCTACAAGGCGCGTCAGGGTTGATGCCTCGTCTCTCGCCGCAAGGCGAAAGCCGATGCATATCCCGAAGGCGGGAGCCACGATATTCTGACGGCCTCCGGATGTTTCCGGGGGCCGTTTTCATTTGATTCCGCCCGGGAATCGATCCGGGGAGCAGCGAGAGCAGCCGCAGGGTGACAAGCCGCCAGCCCGACATTACGCCCGCGCAGACAGGGGCCGCACAGCCCGCGATTGCGCCGCCGCCGGCATACGGGCTGATCTGGCCGGGCAAGGACGAGGCGTGGCGGGAAGCCTCCACGCCCGTCTCCGCGAGGCTCGCCGCGGAGGCCGGCGCGCTGGACGGCAACCTGCTCATCGAGGGCGACAACCTCGACGCCCTGAAGCTGCTGTTGCCGGACTGGCGCGGACGGGTGAAGCTGATCTACATCGACCCGCCCTACAACACAGGCAACCAGCTGCTCTACAAGGACAATTTCCGCATTCCGGGTGCAGCGGACTGGGTGTCGGCCCACGCGGCCTGGCTGTCGATGATGACGCCGCGCCTCCTCCTCGCCCGCGAGATGCTGCGCGAGGACGGCGTGATCTTCATCAGCATCGGCGACGAGGAGCTCGATGCGCTGACCCAGCTCGGGCGGGAGATTTTCGGCAATGACAATTTCTGCGGCCACCTGATCTGGGAGCGCAAGAAGAAGCCCTCGTTCCTCGACGCGCAGATGGGGCGAATCACCGAGTTCATCGTCTGCTTCGCCCGCAACCGCGGCCGGGCGCCGGCGTTCGCCGCCGGCACGGTGACCCAGGGCAAGAAATACCCGTTCAACAACGCCGGCAACGGGCTCAGGGTGCTCACCTTCCCCGCCGGCGCCGTCTCCTTCGGCTGCGGCGACGGCCTCATCCCGGCGCAGGACATGTCAGGGGGCAACATCCGCACCCGGCTTCTAGACCCCGTCGAGGTCGCGGGCGGGGTCAACCGCGACGCCTTCCGGCTGGAAGGCGAATGGCGCTACGCGCAGGACACCCTCGACGCGCTGGTGCGCGAGGGCGCGCGCATCACCATCCGCAAGGCCCCGTTCCGGCCCAATCTCGTCACCTTCTCGACGGCGCGCAAGAAGACGGCGAGCCTGCTCTCCTACCGCACCAACGGCGTGCCCACCAACGAGGACGCCACGGCCGAGCTGCGCCGGCTCTTCGGGGCGGACCTCATGCCCTACCCCAAGCCCTCCGGCCTCATCGCCTATCTCGCGGATCTGGTCACCGGCGACGGCGACGTGGTGATGGACTTCTTCGCCGGCTCCGGCTCCACCGCCCACGGATTGTGGCGCGCCGACAGCGTCCGCGGCATCCGGCGGCGCTTCATTCTGGTGCAGTCGCCCGAGCCCACGCGCCAGCCGCGCGGCAACGGCGGCGGCCAAGGCAGCGACCAGGGCAGCGACAAGATCGGCTGGCGCACGTCGGCTGCCTGGGAGGCCGGCTATCCGACGATCTTCGCCATCGCGCTCGAACGCCTGGAACGGGTGGCGCGGGAGCTTGACGAGGAAGGCGCCAGCGCCGATACGCGCTTTCATGTGCTGCGGGTCGAGGCCCACGAGGCACAGAAACCCCGCCGGCAAGCGGGTGCATCGGCACAAGCAGGGCATAAAATCGCCGCACCGGGATAAAACTGCTGACTCGCCGCCGGGCTTGTCGTATCCATACAACACTGTTGTGCGGATGCATCATGCGTGCGAATCGCCCACCGCCATGATGCGGCGGCCCAAAGATGCCGTCGGGCAAGGCTTATGCCGCCGGGCAGCGCGGCGTCGGCCTCTTTTGACAATGCGGAAACGGTGTGCCTTTGACACAGGTCGCGGACAATCAGCGCAGGCGCGGATCGCGGGTATCGGGCGTGGCCGGCACCTTCGCCGTCGTGCTGGCGCTCGCGTCGGCGCTCGGCACCTTCATGATTCTGGCGGGCCTGACGCCGATCCTGCCCACCCACTCGGTGGTGCTGTGGGCGCTCGTCGGCAACGGCATCCTGGTGGTGGTGCTGATCGGCATCGTCCTGTGGGAAGCCTGGGCCATCGTGCGGGCGCGGCGCGCGGGCGCGGCCGGCGCCGGCATCCATGTGCGCATCGTGTCGCTGTTCAGTCTGGTGGCGGCGTTCCCGGCGGTGCTGGTGGCGCTCGTCGCCTCCGTCACGCTGGAGCGCGGCCTCGACCCCTGGTTCACGAACTCGCTCAAGGCGCTGATCGCCAACACGGCCGAGATCGCGGGTGCCTATCGGGAGAGCCAGTGCCGCAATCTGGTACGCGAAACCGACCTCATGGCCGCCGACCTCAACCGCGCGCTGGTGCTCTACCGGGCGGACCGCAAGCTGTTTCAGGAGTTCCTGCGCTCCCGCGCCATGTTCCTCGGCTTCCCCGTGGCGATGCTGGTGAGGCCCGACGGCACGGTCATCGAGCGTGTCGAGGCCGACAGCAAGGAGCAGCTCCCCGGACCGAGCCAGGAGGACATCGAGGCCGCGAACTCCGACGATCCGGTCTGCCTCATCCCGCAGACGGGCAATCTGTTCCGCTCCATCCTGCGCCTCACGTGGGAGGAAGAGACGATCCTCTACGTCGTGCGCCCGGTCGACCCGCGGGCGGTCGAATTCCCCGCCGTGGCCGAGGTGGGCGTCGCCTATTATCAGGCGCTGGAGGAGAAGAAGATCGGCATCCAGATCGCCTTTGCCTCGATGTTCGCGCTGGTGGCGCTGATCGTGCTCCTGTCGGCGATCTGGTTCGGGTTGAGCCTCGCCAACCGGCTGGTGGCGCCGATACGCCGCCTCATCCACGCCGCCGATCAGGTGGCGAGCGGCAACTTCTACGTGCGCGTGCCGGTGCTCAGGACCGAGGGCGACCTCGGCCACCTCGGCACGACGTTCAACAAGATGACCTCCGAGCTGCGCCGCCAGCACGACGGCCTGCTGGAGGCGAACGAGGTCAACGACCAGCGCCGCCGGTTCACCGAGGCGGTGCTGGCGGGCGTGTCCGCCGGCGTCATCGGCACAGATGCGCAGGGCGTCATCAACATCGTCAACCGTTCGGCGGAGGCGCTGCTCGGCACCCCGGCGGCGCAGCTCGCCGGGCGGCCCGTGGCGGAGGTGATCCCGGAAATCGCGGATCTCGTCGAGGAGGCGCTCGCGAATGCGGCGGCGGCCGACGGCTGGCGGGCGGCCGGCGAGCCGTCCCAGGGCCGGTCGCAGGGGCAGGTGTCGCTGTCGCGCGGCGGCCGCGACCGCATGCTGAACGTGCGCGTCACCAGCGAGCGGGGCAGAAGCGAGCAGGACCTGGGCGAACACAAGGGCTTCGTGATCACGCTCGACGACATCACCGGGCTCGTCGCCGCCCAGCGCACCGCCGCCTGGGCCGATGTGGCGCGCCGCATCGCCCACGAGATCAAGAACCCGCTCACCCCCATCCAGCTTTCGGCCGAGCGCATCAGGCGCAAGTACGGCAAGGTCATCACCGAGGACCGGCAGGTGTTCGACCAGTGCGTCGAGACCATCGTGCGGCAGGTGGACGACATCAAGCGCATGGTGGACGAATTCTCCTCCTTCGCCCGCATGCCCAAGCCCTCGCAGGCCGACGAGGACATCGTCGAGACGGTGCGCCACGTCCTGTTCCTGATGCGGGTCGGATCGCCGGACCTGCAGTTTTCCGATTCGCTGCCGGACAGCCCCCTCGTCGCCCATTTCGACAGGCGTCTGCTGTCGCAGGCGCTGACCAACATCGTCAAGAACGCCACCGAGGCCATCAAGGCCGTGCCCGAGGCCGAGCGCGGCCCCGGCACCGTGCATGTGAGCGTGCGGCAGGAGGCCGGCAACGTCGTCATCGAGGTGACGGACAACGGCAAGGGCTTCCCGCGTGAAAACCGCCAGCGGCTGCTCGAACCCTACATGACCACCCGCGAGGGCGGCACGGGCCTCGGCCTCGCCATCGTGGGCAAGATTCTCGAGGACCACGGCGGCGGCATTCAACTGCTCGACAACCCCGCCGGGCGCGGCGGGCGCGTCGTGCTCTGGCTGCCCCTGGAGGGCACCGACGGCAGACCGGGCGCGAGCACGACCCCGCCATCTTCTAAACCACCACCGCCTGAGGCCGCCCCCTCCCGGGGGATCGGCGACAGCCAACCGGGAGCACGCACATGAGTGCCGATATCCTTATTGTCGATGACGAAGCCGACATCCGGGAACTCGTGGCCGGCATTCTGGAAGATGAGGGGCATCGCACCCGCTCCGCCGGCAGTTCCGACGAGGCGCTCAACGCCATCGAGGCAAGGCGCCCGCATCTCGTCTTCCTCGACATCTGGCTGCAGGGCAGCCGCCTCGACGGGTTGCAGGTGCTCGACATCATCAAGGAGAACAACCCCGAGCTGCCGGTGGTGATGATCTCGGGGCACGGCAACATCGAGACCGCCGTCTCGGCCATCAAGCGCGGCGCCTACGACTTCATCGAGAAGCCGTTCAAGGCGGACCGCCTCGTGCTGGTGGCCGAACGCGCCCTCGAAGCCTCGCGCCTGCGCCGCGAGGTGAAGGACCTGCGCGCCCGCTCCACCCAGGCGAGCCGCATCGTCGGCCATTCCGCCGCCATGAACCAGCTGCGCCAGGTCGTGGAGCGCGTCGCGCCGACGAACGCGCGCGTGCTCATCACGGGCGCGCCCGGCTCCGGCAAGGAGCTCGTCGCCCGCACCATCCACAACGCCTCCAACCGCGCCTCGGCGCCGTTCGTGGTCATCAACGCCGCGACCATCACGCCCGAGACGATGGAGCAGGAGCTGTTCGGCGTCGAGGCCGCGGATGGGCGGGCGCGGCGCATCGGCGCGCTGGAGGAGGCCCACGGCGGCACGCTCTACATCGACGAAGTCGCCGACATGCCGCGCGAGACGCAGAACCGCATCCTGCGCGTGCTGGTCGACCAGAACTTCCAGCGCCTCGGCGGCACCACGCGCGTGCACGTCGACGTGCGCATCATCGCCTCGACCGGGCGCGACCTCGCCCACGAGATCGCCCAGGACCGTTTCCGCGAGGACCTCTATCACCGCCTGAGCGTGATGCCGATCCGCGTGCCATCGCTCGCCGAGCACCGCGAGGACGTGCCGGAGCTGATCGACTTCTTCATGGACCAGATCTCCCAGGCCACCGGCCTGCCCAGGCGCGTCATCGCCGACGACGCCCTCGCCGTGCTGCAATCGCACGACTGGCCCGGGAACGTGCGCCAGCTGCGCAACAACATCGAGCGGCTGATGATCCTCTCCAGCGGCGACCCCGACACCGTGATCTCGACGCAGATGCTGCCGGCGGAGATCGGCACCCTGGTGCCGACCACGCCCACGGGCGCCGGCGGCGAGAAGCTGATGAGCCTGACGCTGCGCGACGCGCGCGAAATTTTCGAGCGCGAGTATCTCGTCGCCCAGATCAACCGTTTCTCGGGCAACGTGTCGCGCACGGCGGAGTTCATCGGCATGGAGCGCTCCGCCCTGCATCGCAAGCTGAAGTCGCTCGGCATCGGCGGATAGCGCAGCGGACGACAGAGCAAAATGCATTGAACCTGAATCGCTATTTTGCTCTGTCCACTTGTTGGCGCATCAAATTCTTCCAAAAAGTGCGCGCACTTTTTGGTTTGATGCTATAGCCGGAGCGGTGACACCGCCCTTGTCGCCCGTCTCAGTAGGAGACGCTGACGCGTGCGTTGGCGGCAAAGTCGCCGCGCCTGGTGCTAGGGCCGTTTTTCAGCGCCCATCCCGCCGACAGCGAGGCGAGCAGATTGCTGGCGATGCGGTAGTCGACGGCAGCGCCCGCACCGACCAGCGTCGTATCCTCGCCGGCCCACTCCGAGGACGTCTGGGAGCCGCTCCTGAAATTGTGGCCGTATCCGACATCGACGAACACGTAGGGCGACAGGTTGTCCTGCAGGCGCGGCCCGGAGCCGCCGGCTGGCCGCTTCCCGATGGTGTCGAGCAATGAGAAGGTCGGCAGCCGCAACTCGTTCCGCAGCACGAGGCCGGCGTCGACCGCCCCGTCGCTGACGGAATAGCCCCGCGTGGCCCACGCGCCGCCGAGCGAGAGCTGCTCGGTATCGGGCAGGGCCTTGCCACCGATCAGCGCCGTGAAGCCTGTATTGAGGCTGAAGTCCCTGAGCGCCGGAATCGCACCCAGAGGCGTGCTGCGGCTCAACTCGATCAGGCCATAGATGTAATGGACGGATTCGACCCGCCCGTTGGTCTGGGCGCTCCATATCCGCCCCTTGTTGCCCGGCAGGCCGCCGCCGGGATTGAAGACGGCGCGCATATCCAGCGAATTGGTCGCGCCGTCTTCACCGCGCCAGTAGCGCGACAGGCCGAGCAGCAGATTGAACGTCGCCGAATCTCCGCGCGCCAGATTGATGGTGTCATAGGCCGTGTGGCGCTTGGTCCATTTGAGGGAGGTGCCGCCGTAGAATTCCAGTTGCGAGGGCGCGTTCGCCCAGATATTCGACGCGGCCGAGCGGTAGAGCACCGGCAGCTCGAACGTGGTGTTGCGGAACGACAGCACGCGATCGATCGTCTCCTGCCGGGTGGCGACGAAGTTGGGCGCGATCTCGATGCTCTGCCGCGCGAGGGTGGGGATGGCGATGCGGCCCGCGTGGCTGATATATCCCGGCCACCTGTCGCCCGCCAGCCGACCCTTCGAAGGCGCGCCCCAGAAATTCTCGCTGCCGGTGAGCTGGTACGACACCGTCAGATCGTGCAGCGCCTCGATGCCGGCCGAGAAGCCGACGAAGTAGCGGTCATACCCCGTCGCCTTGCTGCCGGTGTTGGAGTAGCCGCCGTAGATCCGCCAGGGCTTCTGGCGGGTGATGTTCAGGGTCAGATCCGTCTCGCCCGGCCGCGAGCCGGGTTCGAACACGCCGTTGACCTGACGGTAGGGGAAGCGATTGAGCCAGTCGATGTCCTCCGACAAATGATCGGCATCGATGAACTCCCCTGCCCGCGCCCGCAGCCGGGAGGCGTGGGCCGCCGCGGTGTCCCCGGAGTTCGCGGCGTCCGTGCCGGCAACGCCGGATGCGTCCTCGCGCGCCCTGATGTCGCCCAATCGGTAGGGCACGACCTGCAGCTGCAGCACGCCGCCGGTGATCTCCTGCGGCGGCGGCGTGACGGAGACGAACGGACGCCCGACACTGCGGAACGCGGCCACCACGGCGGTGCGTGCCTCGGCGACCAGTTGCTGCGACAGCGGCCGGCCGATGAAGGGCGCGAGGGCCTGTTTCAATGCCACTGCCGGCACACCCTCGACATCCTCGATGACGACACCCTCGCCCGGGTTGGCCGCAACCTCGCCGTTGAGGCCGAACAGCCTGACCCCCCGGATGTCGACGCCGAGCGGGGCATCGTCGGCGCTGGACGCGATCGGCGGCGGGGCGATGTCGCTGCGCGGCGGCGGCGCTTCAGGCGGCAGGTTACGCTCCAGCGCCGGCGGGCGCTGCGACCAGGCGAAACCGGAAGCCGTGATTGAAAACAATAACACGGACACAGAAACACTTATACATCCGCCATCGAGTCTCAATTCAAGCCTCCAAAACTATATTCGTCCATTACAATTCTGTATATATTTCTCATCTCAAGGTATATTCATGAACAAACACAGCATATTTACGTATATTTGCAACTTGTTTGCTCGATATTAACGTAAATAATCAACCTTAATGATTTACTAATAGGAATTATTCCACCAGAAATACTTGTGGATACATGTTGGCAGCCTGCCGCCAGCGACGGCGGGCGGCGCCTTTCTCTCCGGAAGCACGGCAAAACGGGGGACAGACCGCGAGGGCGGCTGGCGGGCGACCATTCCGGCCGTCAACGCAGCGGACAGAAATCCGAATCGGTACCGCCGCGCCATCTCTTTGTTTGACGCACCCCATTTATCCAAAGGCGGCATTCATTGTTGGTTTGATGCTTGAACTCAAGCCGCGCCGTGTTATCGGGTGTGGCCTAGCATGCCTGCTCTCTTGATTACGGCAGCCGGCTGGATTAGCGTTCGCGGCTCGTGGTCCGGCGCGCCGCAACGGTGTCGCGTGGGGAATCGATGCCTTGCCGTGCACCCGTTTGCGGCGGACAGCCGACACCGGACTGCCGACACGGTATGGAAGAGTGGCCGAGTGGTTGAAGGCACTGGTCTTGAAAACCAGCAACGGGGCAACCCGTTCGTGGGTTCGAATCCCACCTCTTCCGCCATGTTCTCATCCCGCCTCGTATCACACGCTCTCAATCCCGTTGATCTGCAACGCGTTCCGTGAGATACCTTCTCTCAGTCGTTCTCATTTCGTCCCGCATGTTCCAAATTATGCCCACGACATTTGCGGGCACTTTGCGGGCACTGGAGAACGAAATGCGGGCATCGAGGGGAACAGGGCATGGCACTTACCGACGCGCAGATTCGCAAAGCCAAGCCGGGTGAAAAGCCGATCAAGATGGCGGACGGCGGGGGCCTGACGCTCGTTATCTCCCCAGCCGGGGCCAAGCTCTGGCGATTCCGGTATCGATTCGACGGGCGGGAAAAGCAACTCGCGATAGGAGAATACCCGGATATCAGTCTGGCTGACGCGCGTGACGCTCGCCATGCGGCGAAGGCGCTGCTCAAGGAGGGCAAAGACCCGTCGGCGGAAAAGCGGAAGCGCCCAGCCCCACCCGATTCTGCCCTAACCTTCGAGGCAATCGCGCGGGAGTGGTATGGGAAGAGCAGCGCCATTTGGACAGAGACGCACGCCTATGACGTCCTGCGCTCGCTTGAGCGGGACGTCTTTCCTGAGCTCGGCGACCGCTACATCGCTTCAATCACCGCGCCGGAGGTGCTTGATGTCTTGCGTAAGATCGAGGACCGGCCGGCGATCGAAACGGCCAAGCGAGTCCGGCAGCGTATGTCTGCGGTCTTCGTTTACGGCGTCGCTTCGGGGATTTGTGAGAACGACCCAGCCGCCATCGTAGAGAAGGCCCTTAGACCACTGATCAAGGGCCGGCAGCCGGCTATCACCGACCTGAAACTGGCGCGAGAGATTATTGCGCGGGCCGATGCGACGCCGGGAAAGCCGATCGCGAAACTGGCTCTGCGGATGCTCGCGCTCACTGCTCTCCGCCCAGGCACGCTGATAACCACACCGTGGGCGGAGATGGACGATGTAGACTGGAATGGGGTGCCGATCTGGCAGGTGCCGGCAGCGCGAATGAAGCTGCGCAAGGTACAAAAGGATGACCCGAATCGCGACCACCTTGTGCCACTGCCCCGCCAAGCGGTCGAGACGATTAAGGTGCTGCGAAAAATCACCGGTCGCGGGCCGTACCTGTTTCCGAATGACAGGCGCGCGCACCGGCCAGCGAGCGAAAACGCAATTGGCTACCTGCTCAACAGGGCCGGCTATCACCATCGGCATGTGCCGCACGGGTGGCGGGCGACTTTCTCGACGATCATGAACGAGATCTTCAAGGGAGACCGCTTCGTCATCGACCTGATGCTGGCGCATTCGCCGAAGGACAAGGTTGAGGCGGCGTATAACCGGGCCGCCTACATCGATCGCCGGAGGGAACTCGCCCAGGCATGGGCGGACCTAATCATGGAGGGGCAAATGCCACTGGAGCAGGTCATCAGCGGCCCGAGACGTGCTCCGCCTCTTTCTCCGGGGTCAAGCTCCGCATCCACCGATCAAGGTCGCTCCTCCGCCATCGCGACATCCCGCCGGAGAGCCTGACCGGCGCCGGGAACTCGCCATCGGAAACCTTACGATAGATCGTCGACGCGCCCATGCCGACGATCTCCTTCACCTCGGTGATCTTCAGCAAGCGGTCCATTTCATCAATCAAAGCCATATAGTCCGCCCCCTACCCCTCAATGCGTCTGCTCTCTGTCGAACACGCCTGTGGAATAAAGCTGGGCGCCCTCGATGATGGTTTCCGCGAGCTGTGCCGCGATGCGTCGTTCCTCGGCCGGACTATCGGCCACGGCGTTGTTGACAGCGAGGAGCGCATTCAGCAGGCATGACAGCGCTGTGCTGGCGTCGGCTTCGCTCACGATGTCAATTACCTTCTCGGTCAAAACGGCCACTTCGGCTGCATCAGGCATGGCCATCCTCGAAAAGCTGGTGTTGATCCTTGTTAGCGAGCCGGCGATAGTCCGCGGCAGCAGCCTGGAGGATCGCGATTCTACGCCGTGCTTGCTCGGGGCTCATCCGGCCAGCGGCAATCCAGCGCTCGCAGGTCCTTTGCGTCGTGGCGGTGATGCGTTCCAACTCGATGGCGATTTCTCGGGCGGCGAAGCGCCTGGTGGTGGTCGACGCGGTCATCCGTCACCTCCCTTGCTGTAATTCGGCAACAACGGCTGCATCTCGTTGTGCTCATAGGCTGATGCGATGCGGGGGCGGACATGCTCGGATACGAGTGCACCATCAGGCATGACGATGTTCGCGAGAAACTCATCCTCGAATGTCACGATGCCGACCGCAACTGCCTCCAGCTTCGCCTTGACGACGAGTGCAAGAGCGCGCCATCTGGACCGGCACGCCTGTTCCCATGCTGCGAGCGCAGCGTCCGCCGTGCGAAGGGCGTTCTTGGTCGGGGTATGGGTGAACTCCCAGTCGGCGGGATCGGGCATTTGCAGCCGGAACATGACGCGCCGGTCATTCATCACGAACACGACAGCGGCCTCATGCTCTCCCTCGACGTGCATGAATTCCTTGGCGCCATAACGGCGCAAGGTGGCGCGGATCTCCGCGATGCTTTTGTCTGTCGATACCGACGTGTCGGCTGCGTAGCGGCGTGTCATGAGGTCTCTTCACCTCCCTTGCGTGCACGGATGGCGGCGTCGAGAAGCCCTATGATGAGCGGGATGGCGCTGCTGTCGTGGGACGACCCGGCAAATCTGCCGTCGCTGGTGTACTCCACGCGAAACTCGGAGCGCACGGCTTCCAATGTCGACATCAAGCCGGCCGCCACCTCGCGTTCTTCCGCCAGCGCCTGTTCGGCAGCTTCGTATCTGCCAATTTCTGCCAATCCTTGTTTTGTTCTTTCGTTCAGTGTCGTCATGCGCACGCGTGCGATTTTCGATACCGGATAGTCATCAGGTAAAGATGCATAGTCTATGTCTCGCAACACTTCACGTATTTTGGTTAGCTCTTGTTCGGCGGCTTCGGCGCGTTCTCTATATACCTGTCTACTGGCGACGGTCGCCATGTACGCCCGTTCAGCGGCTTCCGCTCTACGCCTCCACTCCGCCGCGCACTCAGCGGCGAAGGCGGCCATCACCTCATGCATGTGTCGGAAGTCATCATCGTCCTCGTTCCATTTGGACCAAACGGATTCGGCAGATCTTACCAGATCGGCATGCGGTTCTGGCTGGGCGGCCGGCAGGATGCGCTCCCCGCGCGCCGACAGCATCATGCTGAGGTTGACAACGTCGACCGGATCGCCCTTCTCGACGTGCTCTCGCAGCATCCGGGACAGGTCGGCCTGCGAGCATATGTCCTGAGACTCCCAACCGCCGCGGCCCTCCGCCCGCTTCTGCGCGAGCTTCGCCTTCATTCTGGCGGCAAACTCGTCGACGGCGAGATCGTCGGGGTGCGGGTCGGGCCGGTCGGTCGCGCCCCATGTTCGCTCGATGAACGATATAAGGGTGTTCCCGTCTTCCATTGACCATGACGGCCCGAACACAGCCCGGCAAACACTGTCCTGGTGGTGAGCGGCGCTCCACGGCGGGTTGCTGGCATCCCATCCGGGCCAGATGGAAAGACCGACTGCTTTGCCGCCGGCCCCCGGCGCTTTGCTGTCGTCAACGAGGGGTGGTGACAGCGGGAGCACGCCCTTACCTCTTATGGCGGCGGCAATTCGGCCCGATAGCGCCAAGGCTCCCAATTGTGTGCTGTACTTGCCGTATTCTTCGACTTTCTGCGCCGCTCTCTCCCTTTCCCGTGCTGTTGCCCAAGCGACAGCGGCGTGCCAAATCCTGACCTCGTCATTTGTGTGGATGCGGCCCGGTCCGTATTCGCTTAGGGACCATGCGTCAAAAGAGCCTGTCGCGTCAGTCTGCATGAGCCTGCAACTCCTGTATCTTGGCTCGCAGTTCGGCATTTTCAGCGCGGAGCGGGGCGTTTCTACCTGCTGGGTTTTCGCCGCTTCGAGGATCACAGCGGTGATCGTGTTGCGGGCCGGCTTGCGGAAATGACGACGGCTCATCTCGGCGCCTCCGCATCCTTTTCCGCCCACGTGGCGAGACTGATGGCGGCAGCCCTGATGATGTCACGCGCCCCTTCCAGGCGCTGGCGCAGATCGCGGACTTCCGCGGCGAGGATGTTATTCTCGCGATCCAGCTCGGCGATCTTCCGCTGCTGATCCTCGATCTTTTGGCGATGCGTGCTGTAATCAGACAGCCAAGGGAAAAGGCTCATGTTGACTTCCTCTGCGAGAACGGTCGGGATGGAATCCGCCTCTTGCGCCGGCGTTCTGGTCGCGGCTCTTCGCCGGTAGATTTTGCAATCAGGCGGCGATCGAACTCAGCCGAGCCGCGCGCGAGACGCTTGCTCTTTGCAATCGCGTGGATGTCGCCGCCGGCCGTCGTGATGCGTTTCTCGCCGCCCCGGCCGAAGGTCTTGGTGTCGTGACCGGATTTCCGGAGCGGTTGGATGAAGTGCGGGTCGTTGGCTTCCGGAACGAGCAGGCCCGTTTCAGGATCGACCCGGCGCAAGGCAAGCGGCGGGTTGTGATCCCAATTGATCCCGCCACGGATTTCCTCATCGGTGAACCCGAGCCGGAGCAACACGGCATGGAGCTTCACACCCACGGGGATATGTCGGCGACGGGTGGCTGGGGCGTTCGTCATGTCAGTGCCCAATCACCAAATTCGCCGTCCATGATCTCCCTGATGGTCGATCCGGGGCAGAGCTGTGTGGTGACGATCTCCTCGACCTGCTGCACGAACGCGATCAGCCCGGCGTTATCGAGGTCCGCCAGCGACAGCGGCTCCTGGGCGATCGTGCCGTCGAAATAGGTCACGTCGATCACGTAGCCGACCGCGCGCTTGAACTTGCGCTTGAGAATGTCGGGATCCTCGCCCAGCGCGTCGGCCACCTTCTTGTTGAGCATGTGGAACCGGCGCATCAGGACAGCGTCCTTCGGCTGGGTGACGGACACGATCAGGCGCGAGCCGTGCGGATACCGGGCGATCATCTCAGCATCGAAGTTCGTCGCCGGCTTGAGCCAGTTCCCTTCCCGAATGAACTCCAGCGGGCACGGATCGCTCTCGGTTCGACGGCGGGCCATCGATCAGCCCTCCGGGTTCTCGGCGCGGGTGCGAGCGGCGGTATAGGCCCGCTTCATCGCGGAGATCATGTTGCCGGGGACGTTGACCTCGAAGCGCCACACGCTGGTTTCGTCCCAATGGGCCTTGATCGCGACGACATCCTGTATCGTCCTGGCGTCGGCGCAGCGTCGGAGGAACGCATCAAAGTATGCCTTGACCTCGCCGTCCGGAGCGATTTTCTCGGGGCCAGCGTCGGCCGGCGGAGGGAGAGATGCCTGCGGCGCGGGATCGGCGGGCGGGGCGGGCGGCTTCTTCGTCGTTTCCTTCTGCGCAGCCTGCGCCGCAGCAATCTTCGTCACCCGAGCGAGATGCTGCTCTTTTGCCTCGCGCAGCTTCTCGACGAAACCGTCGGCGCCACTCAACTCGGCTTCCCAATCGCTTTCGGCGTAGATGGTTTCGATCTCGTCGGAGGTGCGGCAGCGCGCCATATGGTCGATGGCCTCGGCCAGGATTTCATCCGGGGAGACGGTGTCGGCAACGGAATCGGCCGCCACGTCAACCTGATCGACAGTTTCCGCAACCGCAGGGGCCGGGTTGTCAATCTCGGCGTCGATCGTGACAACCGCCCTGCTGTCCGCGATGCTTCCATCTGCAACAAAGTCGGCGGGTGCGACTCCCGGCCCCGGCTGGTGCTCGATGACTGCCGGTTCCGGCGTGCTCGGCAACGGCGGCGGAGGCGGAGGCGCGGACACAGCTACCGGCCGGGCCTCGACAACCGATTCCGCCTCATCCTCGATCCGGATCGCGTCGGCCAGTTCCGGCGACTGCGGCAAGCGCTTTATCAGGCGACGAAGAACCGTTTTCTTAGACATTTCAGTGTCGTCGGTAGACCACGGCGTCGACTTGATCTTGCCGGCGGTGAAAGCCTTCCACGCATCCGACCTATCCCTGATCTTGTGGATGTCGGCGACGGACATGGGCTCGAAATCCGATGAGCCGTCGCTAAACAGGACGACGGCGTAATAGCCCACGATAGGGCCGCGATCACCGAACACGTCTGGCTTGTGGTGCAGGCTCTTGTGGTCTCCAAGCGTGCAACTGAAATCGTCGTTCAGGTTTACCTCATGCGCATAGAGGTTCTTCACCTCGCCGGACTGACGCGCGAGCTTCATCAGGCCGCGATAACCTACGCGGAGCTGCGGCTCCTGCCGGCCGGCCTTCCCATTCCAACCGAGGATCAGGTATGCCTCGCCCAACTGCGGGTCGAGCAGCAGCCCGAGCGCCGCAGCCTTCGATACCTCCCGGAATGTCAGGCGCGGGTCGCATTTCAGCAGGTCGGGATTCTGCATGAGCGCGTTCGCGAGATTGCGCTCGAAACGCTCGGGGCTAACGTGGCGCGGCAGGCCGAGCGTGTGCAGCTTCTCCGGCGGCAGGACCTGCGCGCGGTAGGCGTCGACGGGCGTCTGCTTTTCAATGGTGGTGACAGCATTCATCAGACTGCCCTTTCTTCGGAAATGAACTTCACGCCGGCGATCGGGACGCGGGCGGCGGAGCGCGCAGCGGCATTGGCGATCGTCGAGACGGCATCACGGACGTTGGGGTGATCTTTGAGCGCCTGGAGCGCAGCGTCGTAATCGACGATCTCGGCCCGCCAGTACGTCTTGAGGACGGTCTTTGCGCCCTTGCTGCCGGCGGACACCTTACGGGCTTCGACCGGCGCGCCGGCCGCTTCCGTCCGCGCCTTCGCCTCGGCGGCGGACTTGGCCTTCTCGGCCCGCAGGTACGGTCCCTCGACAACATCACGGATCCGGGAAACGCGAACCTTCGCGCCGTCAATCCATGGCGTCCACTTCTCCCGGACCTCTTTGAGCGCCTTGTCGATAGGATCCTTCTCAGCCTTGAACCCGGCCTCAGCCTGTCTCTGCGCGACGGTCAGGCGCTTTTTGAGGTTCGCGGCAAAGTCTGCGGCACCCTGATCCGCCGCCGCGCCGGCGGCAACGATCTTGTCCGCCTCGCGGAGAAGTTCCTCGATATTGCCTTTCAGCACCTCGAAATCATCGGGCTGGCTGTTGTGGCCGATCTTGCCGTGGCGGCCGACGATCTGCGAGCGCGTCGGCGTGCCGTCCGGCCACGTGCCCTTTTGCACCGCATGCTCATAATCGTCGTTCGACACCGCAATGCAACGCGCCCAAGGCCCCTCGATGAAATCGAGGTATTTCTCGCGATCCTCGCCGTCGGCACCGAATGTCTGCTTGTTGACGCGCACCTGGGTGATACCACCTTCGTCCGGCCAGACGGCAACCGCATAAGCGCCTCCGCCGCTCGGCAGGCGATAGCGGCCGAACTGAGGCTCACTGTCAGGATCGGGCTTCTCGCCCGTCTCCATCGCGCGTTGCCAGAACTCGTAACCGGTGAGCGTCAGGGATGCGGTCATTGGGAAAACCTTCAGGTATCGGCGCCGCCCCGCCTGCACAGCATGGCGCGGAGCACAATGAAGCCGAGAATGGCGAAAGGGAGGTGGATCGCGGTCAGGCCAAGGATGACGGTCAGTGCATCATCAGAGCTCGATGGCATTGTCGCCTCCGGTGCGCTCCTCGACGCCGGTGATGTATGGCGCGGGCGGAGGCGTACCGATCGGCTCCTGATTGACTGCAAGCCGGAGATCACGTGCGAAGCGGGTATAAAAAATGCCGTTCGTCACATCCTCAACCCACACCTTGTCGTCGAAGGCGCCGCGGACGATGCCGAACCGACTGCCATCCGCCTCGTGGACGACCTGATCGCCGATTTCGAAATGCGGGGACACAAGCGATACGGCTTCGATCTCCACAGCGGTTCCATTATGGCCAATGTTGACAACGACATATCCTTCAGCGCCGAGATGTTTGACGACAGTGCGAACGTCGACAACGTCGCCCTTGCGGAAATTGCGTGTCATGATGCACCTTTAAATTTGAGGATGATGTCACGAGCCCGGCGAAGATCGCCGACTGTGAATTTGGATTCGGCGCAGATGTATCGGGCGCCGACCCTAGCCGGCCTGACAGAGACTGGAACGTGCTGGTCTGGTACGAGGTCTCCCCACTCGGAAGCCTCTTGGCAAAAGGGTTTCAGTGCCTCGACGAGCCCATCCAACAGAAGGAGTTGCTCTATCGTGAACGTCCTGCCACCGATGCAGTACTTGGTCGGGGCCAGATTAGATGCATCGACCCTGCACCCGGCGAGTACGTCCGCGTCGATCAGAAAATCCTTGTTCACGCGGCCCTCGCCATCTCGCGCGGCGCAGCCAGATCCGCATAGACCCTGCGGATATCGTCCAGCACGCGGATCTTGTCGGGGAACTGCGCGAGGCCAAGACCAGCCGCATATAGCTCCTGCACGGCGCGCGCCTCGTCGACGAAGGGATTGAGGCCGGCAGCGAACAGCGCCTTCACGCGGAAGCCAATCGCTGCCTGGTAAGGGGTAATCGTCTCCATGGTTTCGTCCTCCGCTCAACCGACCATCGCGAGACGGTGGGAGCGTTCGTTTTCGGCTTCGTCAGCGGCGGCGTCCGCCGCGATCTCGTCAGGGTGAGGAAAATCGATCTTGCCGGCGCGCTCCCGGCGCAGGATCTCCGTCGTGATCATGCGGTAGAGAGGATCGCCCTTGCTCAGCTCCTTGTGCGCGCCCTGCATCGCTCTGCCCGTGCGACGATCCTCTATCCAGGTCGACACGGCGATACCGTCGAAGCCGGCGATGTACGGACGGCCTTCCCCGATCTCGACTCGCAGATCCGCGTACCCGTCGAACAGGGCATAGGCGACAATCTGGCCGTCGGCGGACAGGATCGGGATTTCGTCGAAGTCGTAGCGCTGGGTGTGGAGCATGGCGCGCCTCGTCAGTGCTTGGAAACCTGCTCGGGCTCGGCAAGGCCGCGCGCCAGTAACAGCGCGAAGCCAACTGGGGCCAATGTCGCGAGCAGATCAGCAGCAAACGTCTTCAGGTCCTGACTGCCGGTGTGCCGACCCAGCCTCAAGGTCAGCTTGAACGCGTCCCGGACATGCCCACGGATTTCCTCGATCAGCTCCGAGTCCGTGCGCATGTTTTCTGCAGGCGCGAGCTCTTCGCCCCAATGGCTGATGGTTTCCGGCGCGGTGTCGTTGGTGTTGGACATGGTGATGATCCTAAATTTCCGGGGAGGGCGGCGGCGCGCGCGCCGCCGTATAATGCTCAGTCGTCGGCTTCTTCCGCCTCGACCTTCACCGGCTGGCCATCCTTCAGGACATAGAAAACGCCGGGCTCGATGCCATCGCGGCCTACGATCCCGGTCCAGAAATCGATGATCGCGCCTTCGTCGTCACGCTGAACGAGGATCAGCCCGCCACCGTCCTTCAGTCCTCGCACCTTGCCGTCGCCGCTCGTGGCAATGGCAATGCCGTTTCCGCTATCCACCGTTGCGGAGGCTTCGTAACCTGTTGCGAGCGATGCGCTGAGGTCCCCGGTGGCCTGCGATGCGCTGCGGTACCCGGTGGCCTGCGATGCGCTGCGGTACCCGGTGGCCTGCGATGCGCTGCGGTACCCGGTGGCCTGCGATGCGCTGAGGTCCCCGGTGGCCTGCGATGCGCTGCGGTACCCGGTGGCCTGCGATGCGCTGCGGTACCCG